>CAZVRG010000008.1:0-16149 GCA_964630025.1 uncultured Candidatus Saccharibacteria bacterium | reverse complement strand
AGAAGTAGTAGAGGTGGTAGAAGTTGTTTGTGGCGAACTCCAGCATCCGCTGTTGTACCAAGCACTCCTCGGCGCGCTGGTCGCTGAAGGTATCGAGCGCGATGATACGCCACGCGGTTCCGCAGTCGAGCGCGCTCTGCGCGAGGCCGCGCGCGCGGCTCGTATTGATATCCCCGATGTACGTCGGCGGTGTATGCCGCTTGCTGCACTCGCGTTTGATCCGCGCTATCGCTATCGAGGATCGTTGGTGCATACCGCCAGCAGTGCAGACCCAACACTGTTTGTTCTCGGCGCGCCAGACGTTCTCCTCTCGCTCTCCACCACTGTGACGGAAGGGAAAGAGCATCGTCCTCTCACCGCCCACATGCGTGACATGCTTCTTGGACGCGTGCAGGATGCGGCCGCGCGCGGCACGCGCGTCCTCGCGGTATGTTCGCGCACACTCGATCGCGCTGCGCGTACCGTGACGCATGCAGATGTGGCAGAGCTGACGTTTATTTCCCTCCTCCACTTTGAAGATCCGGTACGCCCGGACGCCGCAGAGGCGATACAGGGACTTCGCGCTGCAGGCGTGCGCGTGATGCTGCTCACGGGGGATCACCGCGGGACGGCGGAAGCCGTTGGTCGCCTCACCGGCGTTCTCCGTGCAGAGGGAGCGATACTGGAAGGGACGATGCTCGAATCATTGTCTGATCGGCTCCTTGCGGATCAACTTTCTGGCACAGACGTCGTCGCGCGCGTCGACCCCCTCCAGAAAGAGCGCGTTGTCACGGTTCTGCAACAACGGGGCGATATTGTCACCATGCTGGGAGACGGCATTAATGATGCGGTGGCATTGCGGCGTGCGGATTTGGGCATTGCGGTGAGCACCGCAACAGATGTCGCGAAAGATGCGTCGGATCTTGTTCTCCTGCATGGCGGGCTTTCCCCGTTGACCGCGGCGGTACGAGAAGGGCGTCGGATTCGGGAAACACTCCGCACCGTGTTGGCGTTTTTGTTCAGCACCAATCTCACGGAGATTCTTGCCATGGGTGTGACGTTGTTTCTTGGGGTTCCTGTTCCGTTTCTCCCGGCACAACTTCTCTGGGTGAATGTTGTGACGGATGGTACGGCAGATATGGCGCTTGCCTTGGAGCCGACGCGCACGCGTTCCGGTGATGCGACGCCTGGGCGGCGACAAGGATTGTTTCGGAAACGGGATCTTCTCGGCATGCTCCTCACGGCGCTTGCTATTGTGGTGCCGGTTCTTGCAACGTACTTTTGGGCACTCGACACGAGTGGGGACCTTCCTCGCGCACGCACCATCGCATTTGCCGTTCTGGTTGTTGCGCAAGTGTGTACGGCATTTTCCTATCGGTCTCTTGAGCGATCGGTGTTCCGTCTTTCTCCCGTTGGCAATCCGTGGTTGCTCCTGTCGACCGGTGTGTCCCTTGCGCTCCTTGTTGCCGGCATTCACTGGGAGCCACTGACGCGACTGCTTGGGACCGTTCCGTTGTCGCAGCATGAATGGACCATTGTTGTCGGTGTGGCGTTCGTCAGCGTGTGTGCGGTCGAAGCGCGAAAATTTGCATTGCGCTTGTTTCGTTCCGACGTGAGAACGCTGCCGTCCTGGATATCGCTCCGTGCTGCAACGGACAACAATCACCTGCGCTCTGTATGATCCACGGATCAACGCGGAGTACTGGTGCGCAGGGCGAACATCTTGCGCGGCGTTTTCTCGAGTCTCGTGGGCTCGTCTTTCATGCCGCGAATGTCCGTTCGCCGTTTGGTGAAATTGATTTGGTGATGAAGGATCTGAAGCAGAATGAACTCGTCTGTGTCGAGGTCAAAACGCGTCGTGGTACCGCGTTCGGAACACCGGAACAAGCAGTCACGAGCAAGAAACGTTCGAAACTCCGCGCTCTCGTTCTGTGGTACACCGCTCGTGAACAGTGGAAGGGACAGGTGCGGTTCGATGTGGTCGGCGTGCTTTTCTGTGGAGCACCGGAGCCCGTGATTACGCATGTCGCGTACGTTTCGTAGCTTGACAGGATGTGCCGGAACGGATAGAGTAGAGACAGTCCGCCTGTTCTTTGGGGCGGCGTTTTATTTTTACACGCGTAGAGCGGAGAGCTGATCGCTACCATCGGGGACGAACCTCACGGGAGCTCTCAGCTTTCAGCTCTTAGCCTCGATACATGTCCGAGAACAATTTCAGCCAATCGATTTCGCAAATCGCGGAAGAAAAAGGTATTCCCGCCGACAAGGTCGTGGAAACAATCGCCGCAGCGATTGCCGCTGCCTATCGTCGTGACTACGGAAAACGTACGCAAGACATCCGCGCAACGTTCGATCCGCAGACGGGACGCGCGCGGCTCTTTAAAGTGATGACGGTCGTAGAGTCGGAAACCACGGATGCGGGTGAAAAGAAAATCGCGAATCCCGACGCCGAGTTTACGGTGGACGATGCGCACAAGCACAAAAAGGATACAGCCGTCGGTGAAGAAATATTTTTCGAAGTGACGCCCAGCGATCCGCGCTATGGGCGCATTGCCGCGCAAACCGCAAAACAAGTCATTATCCAACGCATTCGCGAGGCGGAGCGACAGTCGGTCTTTGATGCATTCAAAGGGAAAGAAGGTGCCATTGTGAACGGGACCCTGCAACGCATCGAAGGCGGAAATGTCTTTGTGGATTTGGGACGCGCCACCGGTATTCTGTTTCCTTCGGAACAGGTACCCACCGAACATTATCGGTTGAATCAGCGACTGAAAGTGTATGTGCAAAAAGTGGAGATGACGAGTCGTGGAACAGACATTGTGCTCTCCCGCGCGCATCCCGGCATGCTGCAAAAACTCTTTGAGTTAGAAGTGCCGGAAATTTTTTCCGGCGTTGTCGAAATTGTCGCCATTGCGCGCGAGCCCGGGGTCCGTTCGAAAATTGCTGTGGTCAGCCATCAAGACGGCGTGGATCCGGTGGGAAGTTGTATTGGACAGCGCGGCACCCGCATCCAAACAGTGATCTCCGAGTTATCCGGAGAGAAAATCGATGTGATCCCGTGGGATCAAGATGCCGGGCGCTTCATTGCAAACGCATTGAGTCCTGCGAAAGTCGTTGCTGTGGATTTGCGAGAGGAGGAACGCAAAGCCGTTGTGCATGTGAATGAAGATCAATTGAGTCTTGCCATCGGCAAGCGTGGGCAAAACGTTCGGCTTGCAGCCAAGTTGACTGGATGGCGCATCGACATTGTGCGTACCGGTGAAGCCAGCAAGGTGGAGGGGACCAGCGAAACCGCTGCTCCTCCAGAAGAGGGAGAGGCCCGCGGAGAAACGCCGGAGACGACCACGAAAACACCGGAAACGCCTCCTGCGGGGGAACCCTCCGCCGCGGCACCGTCCGATACGGCTCCCACGGAGCCGAAGGCAGAGACTCCTTCCGAGACATTGCCTTCCGAGGCGTCTTCGTAGTATTGCTTACTGCGCGTGTATCTGTAACGAAAAACACTGATGTCATCGCTTGAGTACTTCGCTCCGGGAGTCACGATTCTCGCTCTGTTCTACGGATGGGTGTTGTGGAGTCAGGTGCATCGGCAGGGAACAGGCACGCCCGCGATGGAGAAAGTGGCGGCGGCCATTCGCGAAGGCGCGAACGCGTTCATGCGGCGTCAGTATCGGACCATTTTCGGTCTTTCCGCGCTCGTAACGGCGGCCATCGTGCTCGCATACGGCCTGCTTGCGCAGCAAGGCGGATGGACCATGGGCATCCAGGTTGGCGGCGCGTTTGCGGTTGGTGCCGTGCTCTCCGCGATCGCCGGTGCGGTCAGCATGGTAGTTGCGGTTCGTGCGAACGTCCGCACCGCGCATGCCGCAACCTCCGGCACCAATGCGGCGCTTAGCACCGCACTCCGCGCAGGAGCGGTCGCCGGCATCCTCATTGTCGCGCTTTCCGTGCTGGGCGTGGCGGCGCTCTACATTCTGTATCGCTTTCTCGGTGTTGATCCGTCGCGTATTCCGGCGCTCGTTGTCGGGTATGGATTTGGCGCCAGCTTCGTCGCGCTCTTCGCGCAACTCGGTGGTGGCATTTACACAAAAGCGGCGGATGTCGGAGCGGACCTCGTTGGAAAAATTGAAGCGGGTATTCCGGAAGATGATCCGCGGAATCCCGCAGTGATTGCCGATCTCGTTGGTGACAATGTGGGTGATTGCGGGGGCCGCGGCGCCGACTTGTTTGAGAGTATTTCGGCGGAAAGCATCGGTGCCATGGTGCTGTCCGCGGCGCTCTTTCCGCTTTTCGGCATTAAGGGTGTGCTCTTCCCGCTGGTGCTGCACGCGCTGGGGCTCGTCGCGACGATCATCGGACTACACGTTGTTCGCGTGCGCGACGGCGAGGCACCGATGCGCGCCCTTATACGCGGGTTCTGGCTCACGACGGTCCTTGCAGTTGTTGCACTGTTCTTCACCACACGCATGCTCTTGTCTGCTCCTGGCGTGGACACCATCTGGCTGTTCGCAGCCGGCATTGTGGGCATTTTGACGGCGATTGCATTCGTCTATATCACGGATTATTACACGGGAAAGCAGTATCGGCCGGTGCAAGACATCGCCAAAGCATCACAGACCGGTCACGGCACGAACATCATCACCGGCATGGCGGTGGGACTTGAGTCCACTGCGCTGCCAGTCATCACTGTGTCGCTGGCGTTGCTGCTTTCATTCTTCTTCGGCACGCGGGCGTTGGCCGGCGCAGAGGGAGAAGTCAGTATGGCGCTCGCCGGGCTCTACGGAACCGCGGTCGCAACCATGGGGATGCTCGCGAGTGTGGGATACATTCTCGCGATGGACATGTATGGCCCGATTACCGACAACGCGGGCGGCATTGTCGAGATGAGCAATGCGCCGGAGCACGTGCGCCGCGTGACGGATGAACTCGATGCGACGGGAAACACCACAAAAGCGCTCACGAAAGGGTATGCCGTTGGTTCCGCAGCGCTCGCGGCATTTTTGCTCTTCTCCGCGTATCTTGAGGAGTCGCACATTAAGACCGTGGACCTCGCACAGGTACCAGTGTTTGTCGGTGCGTTGCTTGGCGCCATGGTGGTCTTTCTCTTCGCCTCTCTAGCCATTCGCGCAGTGAGCCGCGCAGCAGGCGTCATTGTGGAAGAAGTTCGGCAGCAATTCCGCACCAAGCCCGGGATTATGAACGGGACGGAACAGCCGGACTACGCACAGGCGGTCGACATCGCGACCAAAGGTGCGCTCAAGAACATGGTGCTTCCCGGCGTGCTCGCCGTCGCGGCACCCATTGTTGTCGGGCTTCTGCTTCGCGCGGAAGCGGCAGCCGGTTTCCTGATGGTTGGAACCATTGCCGGCGTACTGCTTGCGGCAGTGTTGAACAACGGCGGTGCGGCATGGGACAACGCCAAAAAGTTCATCGAGTCCGGACACTACGGCGGGAAGAAGAGTCCTGCGCACCAAGCGGCAGTGACCGGAGACACGGTCGGCGATCCCTTCAAGGACACCGCGGGCCCGTCACTGCACGTGTTGATCAAGCTCTTCAGCACGCTGACATTGGCGCTTGCGACGTTGTTTATCTAGCAGTGACGCGTACGAAGGCATGCAAGCTCCCGCAGGGGAGCTTGAATTTTTTCCGAGGAAGGTTCAAGCTATGCCGGTGATATGAAGGTCACCGTTGAGAAAACACCGAATGCCACAGTGCAGCTTCGGATCGAAGTTCCGGCCACCGACGTGCGGCCGTATCTTGAACGGGCTGCGCGTGAGCTCTCCAAAGACCATGCGCCGAAGGGATTTCGCGCAGGCGCTGTGCCGTTTGATGTCATGCGCAATAGTATCGGCGACCACGCGCTCGCCGAGCGCGCGCTGAAAGAGCTTGTTCCGCGCACCTATGTCGACGCGCTGCTTGATCGCGAAGATATTGAAGCGATTGGGCAGCCGGACGTGCTGGTCGAGTCTGTTGCGCTTGATCAGCCGTGGGTGTATCGCGCAACCGTTGCGGTGCTTCCGGATGTGCGTCTTGGCGAGTATCGGAAGGTCCGCGGAGAGCGTCACTTGGTGACCGTGGACGATGCGGATGTGCAACGCGAAATAGAGCGACTCCAAAAGATGCGCGCGAGCTATCTCACCGTGCCCCGTGGGGCACAAAAAGGCGATCGGGTTGACGTGACGGTCCAGGCGGTCGTGGATGGCGCGCGATTGGATGTTGGTCCCGCGGAAAAGCATCCCATCGTGCTCGGGGAAAGTCATCTTGTCCCCGGTTTCGAGGAACAGCTCCTTGGGGCGCGCGAAGGAGAACACAAGACCTTTCCGCTTCCCTTTCCCGACAATCATCACCAGGCGCACCTGCGTGGGAAAACCGCAACCTTTACGGTGACGGTGGGCACCATTCAGCAGCGGGTTCTTCCAAACGCGGATGATGCGTTCGCACGCGGCTTGGGGAAGTTTACGACCCTGCACGATCTCAAAGACCAGCTGACGAAAGGCCTGCGAGAAGAAAAAGAGCACCGCGAACGGGAGCGATACCAGCAGGAACTGCTCCGCGAGATCATTACCCACACGACCTTCGGAGAGTTTCCGGACGTTCTGGTGGATCGAGAGCTCGATACGATGCTTGCCGAGCTCAAAGAAGGCGTTGCGGACCTTGGGCTCTCCTTCGAGATGTACTTGAGTCAGTTGAAGAAAAGCCCTGCGGAATTACGTGAGCAGTGGAAGCCGCAGGCGCTGACGCGGATTCGTGCCGGGCTCGCGCTGCGCGCAATCGCGAAAGCGGAAAAGATTACGGCGACCGATGCAGAAGTACAGGAAGAAATGAATGAGGTTTTGAAACATTTCGCCACGCTCGAGGAAGCGGAAAAGCGCCTCGATCTTGACGCCCTGCGCGATCTTGCGGCAGGAACGGTGCGCAATCGGAAGGTATTTGCCTTTTTGGAGGGTCTCGCGGAGTCCTAGGGATACGTCATCAGCATGCCAAAACGTTCACAGAGAGTTTCGAACAGGGTATACTAGCGTTCATGCACACGCCGTTTCACCACACACCGAGAAGCAGCGACGAGAATGATCCGGGCATGTATCTCATCCCGACCGTGATCGAGAAGAGTCAGTTTGGAGAACGTGCCTATGACATCTACTCGCGCCTCCTGAAGGAGCGCATCATCTTCATGAGCGGGCCGGTGAATGACGCGCTCGCAAACACGGTGATCGCGCAGTTGATCTTTTTGGATAACCAAGACCCAAAGCGGGACATTATGCTGTATATCAACTCCCCGGGCGGGGTCGTGACGGCTGGACTCGCCATTTATGACACCATGCAATACGTCTCCTGTGACGTGTCGACGATTTGCGTGGGGATGGCGGCGAGTATGGCCGCGACGCTCCTTACCGCAGGGAAGAAAGGAAAGCGCATTGCGCTCCCCAACTCGGAAGTGCTGCTCCATCAAGTGATGGGTGGCGCCGAAGGACAGGCCGCTGATGTAGAAATTTCGGCCAGGCATCTCCTTGCGATGAAAGAGCGTTTGAACAAAATCCTCGCGAAGCACACCGGACAACCTCTCGCAAAAATCGCCAAAGATACGGATCGGGACTTTTATCTGAGCGCCGAAGAAGCAAAAGAGTACGGCGTGGTCGATAAAATCATCGTTCCCAAAAAAGGCGGGTGAGAGCCACGCGTCTGCGTGCGCATGGCGGGGAGACCTTATTGTTTACGGTTCTCCACCTCATGGCATTCAATATCTTTCGCCCATTTCGATCACGCACCATACAACCCGATCTTCCCCCGTCACCCGTACCGGTTCCTGCGCGGGACGAGCGGCGTCCTGCACGTGTCTCTCCGCCCGGTGAGACGCACGTAGAGGCACAGCGCATTCTTCTTGAGGCCCAGAAAGCCGCGCTGGAGCTTCGAAAACGCGTTGACGAGGAAGCACGTCGCGAGCGCGAAGAGCTGCACGCATTGGAACGGAAACTTGCAGAGCGGGAAGATCGCCTCGCGCAGAAGCTCGAAGTACTTGAACAAAAAGCGCTGCGTCTCCAAGAGCGCGTAGCAGACGTACAGGCCAAAGAGGCTGCTCTCCAGGAGGAGCGCGCAACGCTGCAGCGTGAGCTGGAAACGGTCGCCGCACTCACCCAACAGGAGGCAGCAACGCGCGTGCTTGCACACGCAGAAGAGGAAACCAAGACAGATATCGTGCGTCGTGTACGGAAAATGGAGGCGCAGGCGCGCGAAGATCTTGAAAAGAAAGCGAATCTTCTCCTGGCAACGGTGATTCAGCGGTATGCCGCTCCGCACGTCACGGAAAATTCGACCACGAGCGTTCACCTCCCGAACGATGACATTAAGGGACGGGTGATCGGGAAAGAAGGTCGCAATATTCGCGCGCTCGAGGCCGCAACGGGCTGTGACATTATCGTGGATGAAACACCAGGAACAATCATTGTCTCCGGGTTTAATCCTCTGCGTCGCGAAGTTGCCAAGCGCTCTCTTGAGCGGCTCGTCGCGGATGGACGCATTCAGCCGGCGCGCATTGAGGACGTTGTGGCCACGGTGAAAAAAGAGATCGCGGAGGAAATTCGCGCCGCAGGTGAGGAAGTCTGTTATGACCTGGGCATCACGGAATTTCCTCCAGCGCTCGTGCAACTTGTCGGGCGCTTGAAATACCGTACATCGTACGGGCAGAGCATCCTGCAGCATTCCTGGGAGGCGGCGCGCATCGGTGCGCTGCTGGCGGAGGAACTCGGCGCGGATGTGAACCTCGTCAAGCGTGCAGTGCTACTCCACGATATTGGAAAGGCAATCGATCATGAGGTCGAGGGTACGCACGTCGAAATCGGCGAGGAGATTATGAAAAAATACGGTGTTCCGGACGCGATACGGAAGGCCGCAGCTGCCCATCATGAGGATTATCCCTTTGAAACGATCGAGGCGATTATTGTGCAGATCTCCGATGCGATTAGCGCCTCCCGTCCGGGCGCACGTCGCGAAAGCTACCAGGAATATGTGAAGCGTCTTTCCGATCTCGAGGATATCGCCACCTCGTTTGAGGGTGTGGAGAAGGCATACGCAATTGCCGCGGGTCGGGAGGTGCGCGTGTTTGTCGAGCCGAAAAAGATTGACGATTTACACGCCATCCGGCTTGCGCAGGGCATTGCGGACCGGATTGAGCAAGAACTGAAGTATCCCGGCGAAGTGAAAGTGAATGTGATTCGCGAGGTACGCGCAGAGGCAACTGCGCGATAAGGATTGGTATGCTATGCGCATGATGCGCACTCCGGACCTCCTGCGCCGATGGCGTTCTCTCCTCACCGATGATAGCGGCGCGAAACTTCTCGCGCTTGCTCTTGCGGGCGTGCTCTGGGCCGGCGTCACGTTTCTCGGGAGCCGCACGGTCACCGCAGAAGACATCCCCGTCGGGGTGAGTAACCTGCGGGAAGATCTCGCGCTCGCGAACCCGCTCGGTCCTGTGCGCGTGCGTCTGCGCGCGCCGCGGTCTGTGTTGCAGGGACGGAACCCTGCCGATCTCGTCCGTGCGTTTGTGGATCTTTCGGGACGTGGTCTTGGGAATCAATCAGCAGACGTCACGATTGTTCCGACGGATGCGCGCGTGCATGTGCTGCTTGTTCTTCCGGAACGTCTCTTGTTGACATTGGATCCCGTCGTTCAGCGCACGCTGCCAGTAAAAGCAGTGACAGAAGGAACCCCCGCACCAGGCTATCGTGTTGGTGCTGCCGTGAGTACTCCCGCAACCGTCCATGTGCGGGGGGCGCTCGGGCGTTTGCAAGCAACCGCAGCGATTGAAGCGGTTGTTCCCGTAGAGGGAGCAACGGCACCGTTTGAGGGAGAAGTTCCCCTGCGCGTTCCTGAAGGACTCAAGCTGCTCCTCGATCATGTGCAGGTCACACTCGACATTGTCCAGGCGGAAGAAACCAAGACACTGGGCGTACGCGTGGTGACGACGGGGAGTCCTGCTCCCGGCACATGGGTGCGCGCACTGACAACCGATCCCTCTGTCGTGACTGTGCGCGGTCCGCGGGGAGCGTTGGAAGCGCGCACGTTTGTCGACACAACGCCATTGCGTCTCGACGGCGCACGCGGCACGCTGCGACAAACGCTTGATCTCGTCCTGCCTGCGCAGGTTGCCGTCGTTGGAGGCGAGCCCCGCGTGCAGGCCCAGGCCGACATTGTGCCCATTGAAGCAACGAAAGAGGTTCGCGCGGCAGTGCAAGTCACGCAGGTGCCGGATGGCCTTCGCGTGGCCAAAGTCACGCCGGACACGCTGCGCGTCACTGTCCAGGGGAGCGAAGAAACGCTGAATCAGCTTCGCGATGAGCAGGTGACGTACGGCATTTCTGCAAGCGGTCGTGATGCCGGGACCTTTACCGTGCGTGCCCGCCGAGAAGATGCGCGTGTGCCAGACGGTATCCGCGTAGCATCGGTGGAAGGTCTTGATATTGCAGTGACGCTTGAGCGGTAATTCTATGCCTCGTCCGAAGATCGGTCTCCATGTTTCTGGCGCAGGTGGACTTGAAGAAGCGCCGCGACGCGCCTACGAGCTCGGGTGTGAATGCTTTCAGTTTTTCTCCCGCAGTCCGCGCGGCGGCGGTGCGCCAAAGATTTCACACACGACGGCCCAGCTCTTTCGAGAGCGTTCTGCGAAGTGGAAACTCGAGTCGTATATTCACGCGCCGTATTACATCAATTTTGCCTCGAAAAACAATCGAGTCTCCTTTGGGTCCGTGTCGGCTATTCGTGAGGAGCTGGAACGCGGCACGCTTCTGGGCGCGCGCTATGTGATGACGCACCTCGGCAGCGCATCAGACCTCGGCGAAAACGCAGCGCTCAAACAAACCGTGGATCGTTTGAAAGAAATCTATGACCCAAAGAAAGGCGGACCGCACACAACCGAGCTGCTTCTGGAGATCTCCGCCGGTACCGGCGCGATTATCGGGGACTCCTTTGAGGAGTTGGCGTGTATCCTCAATGGCGTCGAGCGACCAGACCTCGGCATTTGCCTCGACACGTGTCACTTGTTTGCCTCCAACTACGACCTGCGGACATCGGCTGCGCTCTCTGCGACGATGCGCGCATTCAAAAAACATATTCCCATCGAGCGTTTCAAGCTCGTCCATGCGAATGATTCCGCGTTCGGGTTCGGCGAGCGGAAGGATCGGCATGCAGATATTGGCGATGGGCATCTTGGCTCCGAAACGTTTCGATTGCTTCTCCGCCATCGGGACTTTCAAGGCCGGAATTTCGTTCTGGAAACTCCAGGGGAAGAGCCGCGTCGGAAAAAGGATGTCGCGCTCTTGAAAGAGCTGCGTCGATAATGCGAAAACGCCCATGAATCGGGAAGAGAGGGCTAAAGAACTTCAGAAGGTTGCCGACGAAGTCGAGCTGTGCACACTCTGCCCTCTCTACAAAACCGCGACACGGGGCGTTCCCGGCGAAGGAAACCCGGATGCGGATATTCTGTTCATTGGGGAAGGGCCAGGACAGAAAGAAGATGAACTGGGGCGGCCGTTTGTGGGCGCCGCGGGCCGGCTTCTCGAAGAGCTGCTGAAGCATATTGGGCTGACGCGGAATGATGTCTTTATCGCAAACGTCATCAAGCATCGGCCTCCCGGCAATCGCGATCCTCTCCCAGAAGAAGTCGAGGCGTGTTGGCCATATCTGCATCGGCAAATCAGTACCATTCAACCGAAGGTGATTGTGTTGCTTGGTCGCCATGCGCTTGCACGGTTTCTTCCGGGAAAAAGCATCAGTCAGGTGCGCGGAAAACCGTATCGTGTTGGAGCGCAAGTCTATTTTCCGGTCTACCATCCCGCTGCCGCGCTGTATCAGGGGAGTCTGAAGCAGGTCTTGTTTGATGATATGGCGAAGCTTCCCGCCATTCTAAAACAAGTGAAAGAACGCGCGGATATTCCTGCGCTTGAAGAACCTCCCTCGGTGTCCGCCATGGAGAAGACGCCTCCTCCGCAGGGGTCGCTGTTTTAAGAAAAAGAACCCCGCCGCGACGGGGTTCACAATGAACAAAGGATATCCGGTACGTCCGCGACGGAAGGGACAATAATGGCGCCGCGATCCCGATATGGCGCAAAGTCTTCTTCCGTTGCTGCGCCCGTGCAGACACCAATGAAGCGACAACCGCAGGCAAACGTCATATCTGCATCTTGCATTTGATCACTCACGACGACCACGCGATCGGGAAGAATACATCCGTGTCCATTAAGTCGAGCGAGGACACCGCGCAGAGCATCGGGATGCGGTTTCGCAACGCCGTCCTCCGGCGTATGCACAAATGTGAACAGCTCGCGATGGATCTGCGCACCGTGCAGTCGTTCATCCAGGCGTTCATAGCTGTGGCGATTCGTATGCAGCACAAGAGGCAGTCTATCCTTCCGTAACTGCTGGATCACAAAGGGCGCTCCCGTAATTGCCGGCCACATACGTGTTCCGGCTGCTTCGAGTTCTCGCCACTTGGACTTAATAGCGGCAAGATCCGCATGCGGGGATATATGACGCAGTAATTCTCGAAACGGCGTTCCCCAGAGACGGCGTACGTGGCTCCAATCCACGGGTGGGTAGCGTAGCTCTTCATACACGCGTTGCAGGAGTTCTAACCCGTATGTGATGGAGAGCAACGTTCCATCAAGGTCGAACACAACGGCATCAACCGTATATGCTTTCTCCACGAATGATCTCTCCGTATGTTGAAAAGTTGTAATAAAGAACGCTTATCGGGTTTGTACCGTACAGTACTATTCAACAAGGGTCAAAATCCAGATGCGAGCAGTCAGGTGTTGCAATTCGGATTGTCTGACCGTATTCTCTTTTAACGGTTCTTTTTTGCTTTTGCGGCCGTGGTGGAACCTGGTAGACACGTACGCTTGAGGGGCGTATGGGGAAACCCGTGTGGGTTCAAATCCCACCGGCCGCACCAGCCTTCGCCAAGGCTTCGGCTGGCCTTTGGCCGCTTTGGGCACTTAGCTCAGTGGTAGAGCAATGCGTTTACATCGCAGAGGTCGGGGGTTCGAATCCCTCAGTGCCCACCAAAGACGTAGTCTCTTGAGCCGGTTGCGTGCATGCGCTACCCTACAACAGCATTACTGGTTCTTTCTTTCGCGCCGGGGTAGCTCATTGGCAGAGCGCAGCCCTGAAGAGGCTGGCGTAGGCAGTTCGATTCTGCCCCCCGGCACCAATGCGGGAGTAGTTCATCGGCAGAACGCTTCCTTGCCAAGGAAGAGGCAGCGGGTTCAATTCCCGTCTCCCGCTCCATCCGGCTTTGTCCCCGGCTTCGCTTGTAGCTTCGCCGCGGGACTTCGCCGTGATAGCAATTTCCTCTGCAGCCGGATGCCACGGCGGAGTCTCGGCGAACGAAGTGTAGCCGGACGAAGCCGGGCGATCCATACTACAGTTGTGCATTACGTATACATGCTCGAGTCAGAAGATGCAGAGCATTGGTATGTTGGTCTTACAGACAGCATCGAACGAAGGCTCGCGGAGCATAACGACAGGAGCAGTCGCCACACGAGTAAGTTCGGTCCTTGGAGGCTGAAAACGTATGTGGCTTTTGAAGATCTGCAAAGGGCGGAGAAGTTTGAGCGATATTTAAAGTCTCATTCCGGCCGCGCATTTTCCAAAAAGCATTTTTGAGGCCATGTGACGGGTGAGGAGAATTCCCGTCTCCCCGTCCGCGTCCTATATTGTATGAATGAGAGCGCTAGGAAGAGTTAGTGAAGACGAAATGATAGCCACCTTTTTGAAGGCGGAGATAGATTCGCCTCGATGGGGAGAGAAGATTCGAGGGATTCTCGATTCATTGGGTGAGAAACCCTTACTCCTTCGATCGCCAAATATAAAAAGCGACATTGAAAACCAAGTCAGAAGACAGGTCTTATCTATGTCGAGGGGATATGGCCGCAATGACGGCCTTTTCAAGGGTTTACCGGAAAATATGGAATGGGAGCGAGTACGCATGAATATCGGTGATCTGTCAGCGGCGTGCTATATCAATCATGATCCGTATTGGGAGAGTCTCTCTGGAGGCACGCGGCAAGTGACCAACGCGGTGAAGCGCTTGCACGCTGGAGAAGCGCAAAACGAGCGTCTTTTTGCATTAGCTAAAAAGATCGAGGTTGGCGAGAAATTCCCGGAGATCATTCTTGTTGGCAGGAGAGGAAAGAAAAAACTTGTTATTCTTGAAGGTCACGCTCGACTAACTGCCTATCTGCTGGCGCACAAAAGCGCTCCACATCTCCCGCGTGCATTAGAGGTTATCATCGGATATTCACCGGATATTCAGCACTGGGTATTTTTCTGATTGATCGGTGAGGAGAATTCCCGTCTCCTACCCGTTTTTCAACCCCTTTACAAACTCGTTTATTCTTCTACCGTACAGCGCGGGTAGCTGTTCCTTCCCAGCCGGAGAAGCACGATGCGGTACGCACTGCGGTATTGCCCGAAGAACACGAGCATCATGGACATCATCATTTTCGAGGACAGTGTTGTGCGTCTGGGCATTCCCGACGGACTCTACAGAACAGGAGAACGCGCAGAGTCGTCGGTGGTGCAGGATCTTCTCAACGTTCCCCGCGTCTCCCACTACGTGATCGAGCGCCGGCACGGCGTCCTCACGGTCGGCGTGACCAAATCGCGTCGGGCGCGATGGAAGCACATCCGTCGGCATATTCTGCGGATACTGCGCGCATATCTCGATCCCGCAGGGGAACTCGACTATGTGAAGCTCGAACGTCCCGAATCCGTTCCCGGTCTGTAATCACGCGTCGGATCTTCAGTATGTTCGCTCTTTTCCTCATGTGCCCTTTGGGACCCACGGGGCACTTTTTCTTTTACGACATTCCCTCTGCCAGCGATTGTTGCCGAGCTGTTCAACGATCCGCTGCTCGCGGGACGGTCTGCGGAAGCGATGACCGACACCGTCGCGGAGACAGAAAAGATCGCACTTGCCACCATTGGCGGTGCGGCGCCGGTAGATGCGTCATCTCCGGTGACGGTACCGGGCCGTGCTCCTCTGCGACCGCACGTGCGTCCGCTCGTTCCGATTGGTGCCCAATTTCGCGTGCTTGCGACTGCCTATTCGTCCACACCCGATCAGACGGACAGTTCGCCGTTTATTACGGCATCCGGCACGCATGTCCATGATGGCACGGTCGCGACCAACTTCCTTCCATTTGGTACCCACGTGCGGTTCCATAACTACCGTCCGGGCATGGTGTTCACCGTAGAAGATCACCATTCTCCGCGGCTCTCGGATCGTGTCGACATTTGGTTTACGACACGCACGGAAGCGCTCCGCTTCGGAAAGCGGACGCTACAGATGGAAGTCGTAGAATAGAAAAGCGCCCCAGCGCGGCGTTCAGACAGTCACGGTATCCGCGCGATGGAAGGGTGACTGTTCTCCGAGGAGAACGCAGCAGCTGAGGCGAGAAATGTGAGGAGATATTACGTACCTACCGTGCGAAGAGAACCGTTCATTGTCATATCGTAGTTCACATGATCGTATACAGCGGAATCGTCATCGCGAGACATTCTTAGCGGAATAAAGACCTTCCGTTTCTTTTGACGTCGCGAACTTCGCGGTTTCCGTTTCTTGCTTCTCTTCACTGTCATGGTGAATCTCCGTACAAGAGATACAAAGGAACGCGAGATGCTGACACGCACAGCATATGCCTGCTTCCTGTGTAAGAGAAGTCCACCTTCGCCAAGGCTACGGTGGACAGCCTTCGCCCTCAATTTCTAAGCATCCGGACGGTGGCTGAAGACCAGCCAAAGCTCCGACACAACGTGTCGGGCAAAGGCTGGTGCCAGGGGTGGGACTCCCGCTCACCCGTCGTCCCGCCTCGACCTTCGGTCTCGAAGCGGGACTCCTCCTTCGCGGCCGGGGTTTCCAAACACATGAAGCAGTCCATGTGTTTGGAATACCCTTCGAGTCCCGCCAATCGAACATCAAACCTGACCGGCACAAGTGCCAGACAGGTTCGATGGTGCCAGGGGTGGGACTCGAACCCACACGATCCCTTGCGGGGTCAAAAGGTTTTAAGCCTTTAGCGTCTTCCGTTCCGCCACCCTGGCGATATAACAAATCATACTGCGCCCGGCTTCGTCCGTCCGGCTTCGCTGTCCGTCGCGGCTCGGCCGCGCCGAGAC
>CAZVRG010000007.1:0-33558 GCA_964630025.1 uncultured Candidatus Saccharibacteria bacterium | reverse complement strand
TTGGATCCGTAGCGTCATGTACATTGCCTGTACCAGTTCGTCATGCTCCTCGGGGTACAAACGCATGCGCTTCTCCTTGCCGGCTCCACGTTGTGAGAGAACGACCTACCGCCCCCTCTATAAGAGGATATCTCGTGGGATTCCACAAGTGATTGACGGAACACGCGAGGTTCGGTACAGTCACTCTCCGAAAGGAGTGAATTTCATTGGCAGTTGAAGTACGAAAACGCGAGCACGAATCAACGGAGAGCCTTATTCGCCGTTTCCACCGGCGGGTGGTCGCCAGCGGGACAATTCTCGACGCGAAGCGCGTGCGCTTTTACGCGCGTCCGAAAAGCAAGCAGCGACGGCGCAACGAAGCGATCCGGCGTAGCGAGTTAAAAAAAGAGTACGAACAGCTTCGAAAGTTGGGAAAGCTGGAAGAGCGCTCTCACGATCGGTTTTAATACAGGCATGGCCGACTCTCTTCGCGATCGCGTACGGAGGGACATGGTGCATGCGCTGAAAGCAGGCGATCGAGCACGCGGCGCAGCATTGCGCCTCGTGCTTGATGCATTGCAGCAAGAAGAGCTCGCACTCAAAAAGATATCCCTGACCGAGGAAGAAGCGTTTCGCGTTCTGGAGCGGGAAGCAAAGCGCCGTCGGGAAGCCGCAGATGCGTTCGAAAGCGGCGGACGCGCAGAACGTGCGGCGAACGAGCGCGCCGAGCTTACAGTGATTTCTTCCTACCTTCCTGAGCAAGTAAGTGATGCAGAGCTCGAGAAGATTGTTCAGGCGGTTGTTGCAACGGAGGGAAGCGCGGCGGCAGTCGGGACAATCATGAAAGTCGTGATGGCCCAGGTGCGCGGTAAAGCGGATGGCACGCGCGTGAAAGCAGTTGTCGCACGCCTCCTTCCGTAGAAACCACAGCGCACTTTTTTGCCATCAACACCACGCGAACATCTGCGTGCTGTACGGATAGCGTATTTTCACAAACGGGTTCTATCGGCGTATACTGCCCTCATTCGGATATCACGCGTTGTCCACACACCCACACAACATGGAACTCCCAGGGCCCCCTCCGCGTACGCTCCCGATAGACGCATCGGCGGGTGCAGGTGCGGACAAGGGTGGATCTGGCGCAACGCCCCCGCCTCCTCCGCCACCGCCGCGGCCGTCACAACCGCCTGTTGATAAGCCTCTTCCGCCAAGACGCCCGTCGGAGGATACACCGTCTTCGAAAGACGCTCCTGCACATGGGCCGGGGCTTCCGACTGCGCTTCCGCCAATAAAACTGCCGCAGGGTCCTGCCGGCGGTGCAGAAAAAGTTTCACTGCCAAAGGAAATGCCGAGCGCGCCGTCACGCCCGAACATACCTCCGCGTGATCTTCCATCTCGTCCGGGAGCCGCCGTGCCCGGACTGTCTTTGCCCCGCGTTGGTCCTCTTTCTTCATCACGTTCCTCTCTTCCGGAACTCCCAACAGAAAAAGAAAAACCCGCGCTTCCCGTGATGTCCGGAGGGCTTCGACCGCTTGCGCGTCCGCCAATTGGTGAAGCAGGGCCCGCGCGCGCATCTTCCGTGACGCCTCCCATGCATTCGCCGGTTGCCCCAACGCCATCAACAGGGCCGATACCACATGCACAATGGGTCGAACCATCTGCCACGCAAGATCGGCGCAGGATTCGGGGTCGGCGTCTCTCGCTGCTTCTTCTGATTCTTGGTGGCGGGGTGATCATTACCGTCGCCACGCTGGTGTTCTTTTTCCGAAGCCAGTCGTCGCCCGAAACACCAGCCGCACCGTTACTCGATGAAACGCCGGCCCCCACCACATCCGCGGTACCGTTCTCTGAACGAGATACAGACGGGGATGGTCTTACCGATGAACAGGAAGTCGCGGCAGGAACCGACAGTGCTGTTCCAGACACAGATGGCGACGGGTATACGGATAAACAGGAACTGGATGCGGGATACGACCCTAAAGGTCCCGGCGTGCTTGACCAAGATCGCGATGGGCTTCCGGATCGCAATGAGGAACAACTTGGCACGGACGCGCGCAATGCAGATACCGATGGCGACGGATATCTCGATGGGCAGGAAGTGCAGAATTGCTATAACCCCCGCGTTCCCTCGCCGGATGACAAGATTGCCGCCTGTCCGCCCTATCCGGGACTCCAATAGGCCGTGGGCCCAAGGGCCACAGGCCATCGTCAGCGCTGCATTCGTCACCCTGGCGTAAGGCGATGGCCGTTTTGTCATGCGTGTAGAAATAACCAATGAGACGCGCGTGCGGGTCCCGCGTTCTCGTATTGACGTCGTGGCACGCCGCGCCCAGCACATCTTTCGCCTGCCCAAGAATACGCATATCGCTCTTGCATGTGTGACGGATGTCGTCATGCAACGCTTGAATACACAGACGCGAGGGCACCATCACCCGACGGATGTTCTTTCCTTTCCGTTGCATGAGGTGCATGGAAAGCAATCTCGCGCGTTCTCGCATCTTCCCGCCGATCCAGATGGTACTGTGCATTTGGGCGATGTGGTAATTTCTCTCCCCACTGCGAAAAAGCAGGCACGCCAACTCGGGCATGCGGTGTCAGAAGAAATCGCAGAATTATTTGCGCATGGCGTATTGCACCTTCTCGGGTATGATCATGTGCGAAAAAACGACGCTGTGCGCATGGCGGCATTGTCAGAACGTCTTCTTTCTTCTGGTTCATGATGCGTCGCATATCGCATGCCATGCGGGGTGTGCGATTTGCGTTGCAATCGCGGGAGATTGTTGGACATATGGTGATTGCACTTGTTGTGGTCTTTCTGGGCGTTCTGGCATGTCTTGATGCAACGCGCTGGACACTTTTGGTGTTCGCCATCGGATTGGTGCTTGTTGCCGAGACGTTGAACACCGCCCTCGAGCAGGCGCTCAATGTGTCCGGCATTCATCATCCGGTCATCGGGCGTTCGAAGGATCTTGCAGCGGCGGCTGTGCTCTTCGCGGCATTGACGGCGGGGGCGATCGGTGTCTTCATTTTTGCCCCTGTGGGTATGTCGGGCACACTGGCGCATTGCCTTTCATAGGGCTGTTCGGCACGATAAGGAGCATATGGCACGGGAAGAAACAGTTGTGGGGCTGGATGTGGGCACCACGACGGTGCGGGTACTGGTTGGGCAACCTGCGCCCGAGCCGGAGGAAAAACCCCATATTCTCGGCGTGGGCATCGCGCCGTCCTCTGGCATGCAGCGCGGGGTGGTGACCGATATCGAAGAGACCATTCGTGCGGTGAGCCATGCTCTGGACGCGGCGGAGCGTATGGCGGGTGTTCCCATTGATCATGCTGCGGTAAGCATCAGTGGCGCGCACATGAGTTCCATGAATAGCCGGGGCGTTATTGCGGTGTCGCGCGCGGACGGGGAGATTTCCGAGGAGGATGTCGCCCGCGCCGTTGGCGCCGCGCAGGCTATTTCACTGCCCAGCAATCGGGAGATTCTGCACGTGATCCCGCAACATTTCATTGTGGACGGGCAGAGTGGCATTACCGACCCGCGCGGCATGACCGGAGTGCGGCTGGAGGTTGATGCACATATTATTGAAGGCTCCACGCCCTTTATCCGCAATCTCACCAAATGTGTGTATCAAGCGGGGGTCACCGTGTCGGAGCTGTTGTTTGCGCCCCTTGCGGCTGCCCGCGGTGTCTTAAGCAAGCGTCAGAAAGAACTGGGTGTTGCAGTGCTCGATCTTGGGGGAGGAACGACAAGCCTTGCCATCTTTGAGGACAATCGGTTGATTCACACGGCAAGCATTCCGGTAGGAAGCATGCATGTGACAAATGACATTGCGATTGGGTTGCGCTCCAGCATTGATGTTGCAGAGCGGATTAAATTGGAGTTTGGTTCCGCACTGCCGGACGAAGTGAAGAAATCGCAGGAAATCAATTTAAAAAATGTTGATGCGCATGAAGAGGACGTCAGCATTTCCCGTCGGCAAGTGTCGGAGATTATCGAAGCGCGTCTCTCTGAAATCTTCTCGTTGGTGAATCGGCAACTGCGCGCCATTGATCGTGCGGGCATGTTGCCGGCAGGCGTGATTCTGACGGGCGGCGGTGCGAAGCTGCATGGGATAGTGGATTTGGCCAAGCGCGAGCTGCGGCTTCCGGCACAGCTAGGGTTTCCGCACCAGCTTCCCGCAGTTGTCGGCACAACGGATGATCCATCCTTTGCGGTGGTTGTGGGGTTGCTGCTTTCTCGCATGGAATCCGCGCATAAACAGGAACGATCACCGCTGCGTGCGCTCGCAACGGTTGGTCCCACCGTCGCAAAACTCCGCGGCTGGTTCCGCACCTTGCTGCCATAGAAAAATTTCTGGCCCAGGCCGAACAACTTTGGTGTTCACATTGAACACCGGCATGTCTTGACAAAACTTTGACGCGGTGGTTGGCGCGCCCTACGCTGGGGGTGGTTTTCAACTCATTATTTACTCTCATCACTCACCCCCATGCCGGAAGTAAAACCAAAGATTGAGACCTTCGCGAAGATTCGCGTGGTTGGCGTGGGCGGTTCGGGGGGGAATGCACTCCATCGGATGATGGAGGCGCGGATCCGCGGCGTAGAATTCATTGCCGTGAACACCGACGCGCAGGCGCTCCACCACTCTGCCGCTCCGCACAAGATTCATATCGGGCAAAACCTCACCCGCGGCCTCGGTGCGGGAATGGATCCCTCCGTTGGTCAGCAGGCTGCGGAAGAAGCCCGCGAAGAAATTTATGAAGCGCTGAAAGGAAGCGACATGGTCTTTGTTACGGGAGGTATGGGTGGGGGAACCTGTACCGGCGCTGCTCCCGTCGTTGCGGAAATCGCCAAAGAATCCGGTGCATTGACCATTGGCGTTGTCACCAAACCATTTGCGTTTGAAGGACAGCAGCGCCGACTCATTGCAGATGAAGGACTCGCCGAACTCCACGAACGGGTGGATGCGGCAGTCATCATCCCAAATGATCGTCTTCTGCAAATGATTGATCGGAAGACAAGCCTCCTTGATGCATTCAGAGTCGTTGACGACGTGTTGCGCCAAGGCGTGCAGGGCATTTCCGATCTCATCACCGAGCACGGGATGGTGAACTTGGACTTTGCGGATGTTCGTGCCGTCATGACGGATGCGGGAACAGCGCTCATGGGAATCGGTCGTTCTTCCGGCGAGAACCGCGCCGTGGAGGCAGCGCGCGCTGCTATTGATAGTCCGTTGCTTGATGTATCGATTGATGGCGCGAAGGGGATTCTCTTTAATGTTAGCGGTGGTAAGGACCTCGGCATGTATGAAGTGGAAGAAGCCGCGCGGATTATCACCGAGCATGCGGACCCAAGCGCGAAGGTGATCTTTGGTGCTGTGGTCGATGATCAGAATGACAAGGAGGAGATCGTCATCACGGTGGTGGCAACAGGATTTGACTCCGGCAAGCTGGAACCTCTTTCCCGCGAACGCGCGCGTGTATCCGTACAGCCCGCACGTCCCGCGCAGACATACGGGCGTACACAACCGGTTGCTCCCGCGCCGCCCGTTGCGTCGCGTCCCGTTTCGCCCGCTCCGTCGGGTCCGAGACCGGACGGTGGGACGGCACCACAGGAAGACTTTGATATTCCCGCCTTTATCCGCAAGAAAATGAAAACGTAAAGTTCCAAAGATCTTTCACAGAGGCGTACAACCGCTATCATACATGATAGCGGTTGTACTGTTTGTACCCCGTTCGTGTGGATTTCAAACTTCCGAAGTTTGATTTTGAGTTTGTATAAAACACGGCTGCCATTAGTGTTTACTTGCACGCTCGCATACTTCACGATGTACGCTAGTCACATGCGTCCGTGGGTGGTGCCGTGGATGGGAGTGGGGTGGCTTCTTGGCGTACTGGTTGGCAGTGTATGGATAGCGCCGGATGTGGCGCTGACGATCGGATGGATCGGGTCAGCGGCTGCTTTCGCAGTGTCGTGGAGTCAGAAGATTCAAGCAGAACGCGCACGATTTCTTCGGCTCACCGCTCTCGCAGTTCTTGCCGGGATATTCGGGGTCTGGCGAGCGAATGATGCGTTGCTGGAAGATGGCTCGCGCCGTGTGCAATGGGAAACCATGTACGGGGAGACCGCAACTGTGCACGGTGTTGTCCGTGATGCAGAGATCCGCGACGCATTTCTCCGTCTCGCCGTAGGCAATCTTGTGACGGAAGGCGGGGGAGCACTTCCGGGATTTCTGCGCACGACCGTGCCGAAAGTCCCCGATCTTACTGAAGGAACGCACGTGCAGCTGCGCGGAAACATCCAAGCGCCGGAAGATATCGGTCAGCCCACACGTACGGACTTAAGCCGCGTGTTTCAGCGACGACAGGTGTTTGCAACTATGCGATTTCCAGAAATAGAGGTTGAGAGTGTTGCGGCGCCATCGGCACTCACACGTCTTCGCTTCGCACTGCGTGAGCGCCTGTTGCGCGAGTTACCAGAACCAGTCGCCGGACTGTATAGCGCGCTTCTTCTTTCGTTTGATCGTGACCTGCCGACATCACTACGTGATGCCGCGGCCGATGCTGGCGTTCTCCACCTTGTGGCCATTTCCGGGTCGCACATCGCAGCAATTGCCGCCGTGGTGTTTTTTGCGCTTATCACCATTGGACTTTCACGGAACGCCGCGATGATCACCACGCTCGTGTTTACTGTTGTGTTCCTCGCACTTGTCGGCTTTCCGGAGAGTGGTGTGCGGTCCGGGATTATGGCTGCATTGATATTTCTCGCACTGCTGGTTGGCCGGAATGCGGTGGGCATCCGCGCATTGCTGATAACCGCAGTCATTATGACAGCTGTAGATCCACGTATCCTTATTGGTGATATCGGTTTTCAACTCTCCGCACTCGCCGTGTGGGGGCTCCTCACGCTCTTTCCGTTGTTGCAGCATGCATTTCGCGATCTCCCGGATCCGTTTCGGCTGCGTTCCTTACTGCTCCTCACGGTCGCAGCAGAACTTGCCACGTTGCCCGTCGTGATCTATACGTTCGGTCGCATTCCATTGTTTGGGCCCGTCGCGAATCTCTTTGCAGGCGTGCTCTTTCCGTTTCTCCTCGCATCCGGCGCAGCTGTTCTCGCAGCAAGTTTTCTCTTGCCATCGGCGACGGCACTCATCGTTCCATTCGCTGCCGTCGTCGGCAATCTGTTCTTGCGGATCACAGAATGGACGACTGCCGTTCCTGGGCACGTGCTTCTTGTGCCGCCCATATCTCTTTTGGCATTTCTTGGATCTATAGTCATGCTTATTACCGCCGTACATGTACTACATGTACGTCACGGCATTCGGGTGACGATTTAACTAAGTCGTCTGGAAAGGTATTGGAAGTTATTTAAATTCAATGGATTTTATAATTTCTTCGTAAACTTCGCTAACAATGGCCGTAAGATTATTCTGAAAAAGCTGAAGAACTCCCTTATTTCTTCCGAGATCAACTAATAGAATTCTGTATTTTCCCGTATCGCCTTCAAACTCTAATTGCACTCCCTGTCTGTCTCTTATCAAAAATCTTTTTTCTGCAAGTACTTCCCTGTGTTGCTTCTTCCGAGCCACACAATCTTCAAAGTTTTTTCCGCAGGTATAGTATGGGTTATCTTCAGAGGAAATATACTCGTATAAGCCGAGGTGCAGTTCGGGATTTTCTTTATCCGCAACGCATACGAAGAAGACTTCTGAATCGTGCCCACAGTTCTCTTGTGGTGGATATTTGATAGTAAGGTACACTAGATCCTTTGTCACCCAATTATTGGTATTTAGATCCACACTATGGGACTGTGTCTCGTTTTTTTCATTGTCAGTACCGTAGCGAATGTATTTCGCTAGTAAGGTGGAGAGAATGACAATAATTAAAGTCGCTCCTATCCCCAATAGAAGTTTCTTATTCATGAGTGAATCATAGCAGAGTTCCTTAGCTGGCGGAAGGAATTTTGCGTGCTACCGTGAGCTAATGCGCTTCCGAATTTTTATTCTTCTTGCGCTTCTTACAACTGTCGTAGGCAGTAGTCTTCTTCTCGAAAAGCGAAAACAGAGGGGGGTTGGCATGCATGTTCTCGACATTGGTCAGGGGGATTCGATTCTTCTCCGTTCCGGCAATGCAGACATTCTAGTGGACGGTGGACCGGACGCGACTCTGTTGCAGCGGTTCTCTGACGTGCGGCCGGTATCAGATCGCGTGCTGGATGTGCTCATCATGACGCATCCGCAGCGCGATCATTTCGCCGGGTTTCTTCCATTGTTGGAACGCGAGCGCGTGGGGCTTGTGATACTGCCGGAAATTCCCAGCGAGACAGATCTGTTTCGCGCGTTTGTTGCAGAATTGAACCATCGGCATATTCCCGTGCGCTTCGCGCGTCCCGGGCAGCGCATGACCGTCGGAGATCTCGCACTCACCGTGCTTGCGCCGGATCAACATCTGTTGGAGCTGGCGCACACAAACGCGAATCACGGTTCGATTGTCCTCCGCGTAGATGTTCGGGGGAATCAACCGTTTTCGGCGCTGCTTACCGGCGACATCGAACGCATCACGGAGCAATATCTCGCGGCGCGCATTCCGCGGTTAGTAGATGTTGATGTGCTGAAGGTCGCCCATCACGGAAGCAAAACCTCCACGTCGGAACGATTTCTGCACGCAACAACGCCGCGTCTCGCATTGATCAGTGCGGGGAAGGGAAATTCCTACGGCCATCCCGCGCCGGCGATCCTTTCCCGCCTGAAAGGCACGCTGCTTCTCCGTACTGACCTTCATGGGACCATTTCCCTTCGAGCAATGCGTGGCCGGCTTCTCCTTTCCTGTGAGCGCGGCTGTGCATTGGCTGATCTTGCCGAGCGTGGGTATGATCGTTAGCATAGTGAAAACTCTATGTCTCCTCGTGTCCCAAGCCCCAGATCCCGCGCGCGGCAGTTGAAAACACAACGAACGCTCGTTCTCGTCAAACCCGATGGCGTGCAGCGTCATCTTGTCGGAGACATTCTTCATCGGTGTGAACAGGCTGGTCTGAAAATCGTCGGCCTGAAGCTCATCTGGGCGAACGAAAAAATCATTGATAAACACTACCGTCACGACGCGGAATACCTGACGTCTATTGGCGAGAAGACGATTACAGGCATGGAACAACTCGGCATCGTGCCCGACGGAACGCCGCTTGAAATCGGTCGGCGTGTCCGCTCCTATTTGAGTCGCCATCTTACCACCGGTCCGGTGGTCGCATTGGTGTTGCAAGGAACGAACGCCATTCGGAACGTCCGACAGCTTGTTGGGTCCACCGATCCACTGGTGGCAGACATCGGCACGATTCGCGGCGATTTAACAATTGATACGATTCAGCTTGCCGATCTGGAAGGACGCTCCGTCCGCAATTTGGTGCATGCGTCCGGAGATCCGGAAGAAGCGGAACGCGAAATTCCCATTTGGTTTTCTGCGAACGAACTGTATGACTATCGAACAGTCATGGATGTTGTGTTGCATGACGAGCGCTGGGATCGAAGACCCGCCGCTTCAGCGAAGGCAGGGCGGAGATCCACCATAGCTTTAGCGAAGGTGGACCGGTCGTCGCGCGGGCGCAGACGCGCAGCCGCATAAGCATATTGCCGTGACACCCGCACGCACGATTCGGAAGGGGCTCGTGGTTGGCTGGTCATCAGTACCGAACGATGCGCATCGCGCGCGGAATGAAGATGCGTTTCTGGTCATGCCGGATCGCGGATTTTTCGGCGTGTTCGACGGCATGGGTGGCCACAGAGAGGCCGATATTGCCGCACACATTGCAGCCGAAGAAGTGCAGGAAACACTTGCCCCGCTTGCGCCCGATGCCTCCGATGAGGCAGTGGCCGATACCATTCGCGATGCGTTTTTTTCTGCGGATGCCGCGATTCGTGCCGAAGCGCAGAACCGCGGCGGTGCAGGCAACATGGGCACCACCGCGCTGCTCGCCATCGTGCGTCCCGCCGGTGCGGACACCTGGTCCGCGCTTGTGGGGTGGGTAGGGGATAGTCGCGCGTTCGTACTTCCGGCAGGGTCGCGGGTATTGCGCACCCTTACCCTCGATGATGGGGTCCTGCGCCTCCGCGCGTTTTCTCCCAAGCAAGCGAAAAAATATCAGGCTGCATTGGGGATGGTGACAGACTCCAAACATCTTTCGCTCCGTGAGCGCGACCTCTTTCTGGAACGTCATGTGCTCACACAGGCGGTGGGCACGTCGCTGCAGCACGTCCATATTGCCGCGCATCTGTTGAGCGATGACGATCTGTTGGTACTGACCTCCGATGGCGTGCATGACAACCTGACGGATCGCGAGATGAGCGCAATGCTGCGGCGCTCTCGCTCGATCGGCGATGCGTCAAAACAGCTTGTGCTTACCGCACGCAATCGCAGCCGCGATCATGAGCATGTGCGAGCAAAACCGGATGACATGACCGCTGTTGTGGTGCGTCTGGCGAAATAATCTTCGTTCCGTACCAATGCAGCGTGATGCATTCGAGCGTCTGATGATGGAAGCGGTAACGCGTATTCCGCAGCCGTTTCGCGCCTATCTGCAAGACATTGCTCTTGTGATTGAAGCGGAGCCGACACGTGCGCAAAAAGACGCCGCCGGACTTGCGGATGATGAAGAACTCTTCGGGCTCTATGAAGGGGTGCCGCGCACGGAACGGGCGTACCTTTCCTATCGCCTGCCGGACAAGATTTCTCTCTTTCAAGGACCCCTCGAACGCGCGTGTGGTGATGATGCGGACGCACTCACAGAGGAAGTTGCGCATACCGTATGGCATGAGCTTGCGCACGCACTCGGCTTCCAAGAAGAACGCATTGCAGAGCTCGAAGCGGAGCGCGGATGGACATGAGGACGAACCGCGCGCGACAAGAGCGCAAAACGATCCTTGTCACTGGAGGAGCGGGCTTCCTTGGCTCTCATCTCTGTGAAGCAGTACTTGCGCGGGGGCACGACGTGATGTGTGTTGACAACTTCTACACGGGAAATAAGGGAAACGTCCGGCATTTGCTCGCGAACGATCACTTCGAACTCATTCGCCATGACATCGTCGATCCGCTGTACGTGGAGTGTGATGAAATCTACAATCTCGCGTGCCCGGCAAGCCCGGTGCACTACCAGGAAAATCCGATCAAGACGATTAAAACCTCGACGGTCGGCGTGGTGAACATGCTCGGACTGGCGAAGCGGGTCGGCGCGCGCATTCTCCAAGCATCCACCTCTGAAGTCTACGGCGACCCGGACGTGCATCCGCAGCCGGAAACGTACCGTGGGAATGTCAGTGTCCTGTCGCCGCGCGCCTGCTACGACGAAGGAAAGCGCGTGGCGGAAACATTGTTCATGGATTATCACCGGCAAAATGGCGTGGATATTCGCATTGCGCGCATTTTCAACACGTATGGGCCGCGCATGGATTTGCATGACGGACGCGTGGTATCGAATTTCATCGTGCAAGCGCTGCGCGGTGAACCCATCACGATCTATGGGGAAGGGGAACAGACACGCAGTTTCTGCTATGTCGACGATATGATTCAAGGATTTCTGCGTCTCATGGAACATCCGGATTTCATCGGACCGGTGAACCTGGGGAATCCCGAAGAGATTCCTGTTCGAAAGCTGGCGGAACACGTCCTGCGTCTCACCCGTTCGCGTTCTCGTCTGACAAAAAAGCCGCTCCCGCCGGATGACCCGCGGCAGCGGTGTCCGGACATTCGCTTGGCAAAGGAGAAACTTCAATGGAAACCCGCTGTTCCGTTAGAGCAGGGGCTCAAGAAAACGATTGCGTGGTTTCGGGAACGCATACGCAACGAGCAGCCAAAGAGTAAGAAAACATGAGAGGGTCATGTTTCCCCTGATCCTCGTCGCAGTATTTTCCGCCGTTTCAATTCTCTTGTTGGGGCAATTTCTCTTTGGTGCGCCGTATGTACCGAGCAAGCAATCGAAAGTGCGAGCGCTTCTGGAACTCTCCGGCGTGCGTCCGGGGGAAAAGGCAGTCGATCTCGGTTCGGGTGACGGCCGCATTGTGGAAGCGTTTGCGCGCGCGGGTGCGGAGGCGCATGGGTATGAAATCAATCCCATGCTCGTGTGGACATCACGGCGTCGCTTGCGCGCCGCCGGATTATCTGGGAAGGCGTGTATCCACTGGAAAAGCTTTTGGCCCGCGGATCTGTCGGACATGGATGTCGTGGCCTTCTATGGAACACGCCACATGCTCGATCAACTGACGGATAAACTGCAGCGTGAGTTGAAGCCCGGCGCGCGGGTGGTTTCTAATGGCTACAAGCTTCCTGGGTGGGTAGCGGAACGCAGTCTGGACGGCGCGCACCTCCTAAAAAAACCTGCATAAAAATCCCCGACGTGTGTGGACGTCGGGGGAAAGAAGAACGTTATCGCGACCAGCGTGCATAGCAGTGATGAATCTCCCGCAGCGTTTGTGCCTTCGTATTGCGGATGACAATGCAGTTCAATACCGGTTCGCGGAAGGTGACGAGCTGGTGGACCGTATACGGCGGCACCCACGCGTGCTGATCGCCGCCCGCGCCCTGTATCGTGAGTCGACGGGAATGCAGTTGCCGAAACATGCCGTTTGGTTCGGAGTCATTGGCGTTTCCCATCAGTAGCGAACATGATCCGCGCAGGACATGGAACGTCTCATGTTCCTCCGCATGCCAGTGCACCGATGTTTTGGTATCTGGCGGCATGTACTGCAGAAGAAGGAGCGTGTTGTCGGACGGATGGACGATCCAGTACAGCGCGCCGGATTCCGGCGAGCCGGCAAGCGGCGGGCGAAGAATCTTCAGTCCGTGGCGGAACGCGATGTGGCATTCCTCCTTTCCGTACGGAATTGTGTCGAAGGAAAAATCGGACGGGCAGTGTATCCGCAGCAGATCGTGGTGTACGTGGCTTACTGCGAGACACGCGACGTCGATGTGTTTTCCGAGATGGCGAAAGGGAAGCGTGCGAACACGCTGTTCCCCATACACGCTGACAAGTGCCACGAGAAAGCCCTCCGTGAAGGAAAAGAACAGTACGTTGTGGAGCAGAGTGTAGAGAATCTCCGTCCCTCTCGCAAGATCCTATGGCGGTGCAGTCACGCGATACACAACGCCCGCCTTGTCGTCAGAGATGAACAGCGTACCGTTCGATTCCGCGAGGATATCCACGGGGCGACCCAGCGCGGTGCCGTCTTTTTGCAGCCATCCGCTGATGAAGTCTTCGGTGCTCACAGGATTTCCCTCCGCATCCAGGCGGAAACGAACAAGTTTGTAGCCCGTCGGCTCGCTCCGGTTCCATGAGCCGTGAAACGCGACAAGAAGATTGCCGCGGTACTCCGCGGGCCAGTCCGCAGAGCTGCGCTCAGCGCTGCTGGCGGGCCAGCCGGCGGACGGGACAAATGCCAACCCAAGCGGCGCAGAGTGCGCGGGCAGATCGATATGCGACGGCAGTTCAAACGGCTCCGTACATGGGGAACGCACGTATGTGTTTTTGTCGAACGCCGTGTCGTGCACATTTTTTCCGTAACAGATTGGCCAGCCATAATTTTTCCCCTCCTCCACGATATTAATTTCATCCGGCGGAATGTCATCCCCAAGCAGATCGCGTCCCATTTCCGTGACCCACACTTTTTTAGTTTGTGGATGTAGCGTCACGAACACGGCGTTGCGAAGGCCGGATGCGAATACGCGCACGTTGCTGCCATCGAGATCCGCAGTGAGAATCTTCGCCCGCCGATCATCCTTTTCGTTACACACGTTGCACGATGAGCCGACAGAAACGAGAAGCGTGGTATCGGGAAGAAGGAGAAGCGTGCGTGTCACGTGGTTGCCTCCAGCCGGGAGGCGCACGATCGTCTTTTTGTTTTGTGCTTTCAATGTTACGGGGTCGTAGTCATACACTGCGACTTGGTCGGTTTCTGCGACGTACAGTTGGCATTTTTGCGCACAGCGTGTTGCCAGTCCGTGCGGACGGTTCAGCCCGTCGAGGACGGTGATCGTCTCATCCGCAACGCCGTCGTTATGTTTGTCGGGAAGGGCAACGACGCGTCCATCGCCTGGGATGCTTGTGAGAAGCGTACCGCCGGTATCACGGAGCAACACCCGTGGCGCACCAAGACCTTTCGCAAAGATCGAAATCGAAAATCCGTCGGGGAGTGTTAATGGAAAATTTGTCGTGTTGCCTAACGACAGGGAAGGGCGCTCACTTCCTGTGAGTCGGGTCTGAAGGAGTTGCGCAATATCCCGCGACGGTTTCCGCACGGCCGGTCCAACGCCACGAAGATTACGCCATACAAACGTCCCGATGGCCAAAACGCCCAGCACGGTCAGCGCGCCAGCAAGTATGAGTAGCGATCTTCTCATATACCTGGAGTGTACCGCGTCACCAGAGGACGTGCCGGACGGGGGTGGTATTTGTTGTGTGGAGTACACTACAGAAAAAGTGCGTCGTCCTCACAGCAACAGAAAACTCATCAGCGTGCTTGTCGTGATCGTAGCCGCTCTCAGTCCACTTGCTCTATGGCAAGGATATACGTCTCTATCCTCCCGTGTGCGCTCACAGCGTGCGCCATTTGCGTCTGTGGGTTCTCTGCCAGAGGCGGAGTACCAAGAGATCATCCGTACGCTATCAGATCTCGTTGTGTCAGAAGATCCGACAGCTGCGCTGACGACGTTGAACGCGTTGATGAATACGGACCAGAGAATTTTGCGAGAGTGCCACGGCTTTGTGCATGAGATAGGGCGCACGTCCTACCGGAAGTACAACGATTTTTCCACTGTGGTGAAGTATCAGGACGATTTGTGCGGTTCGGGATACTTGCATGGAGCCATCGAGGAGAATTTTTCGAACACGAAAGATATTTCTTTGGCGCTGAAGACACTCTGTGCGCAGTATGGTTTATCCGCGCAAGCCGGAAAGTGTTATCACGGCGTCGGGCATGGGCTGATGTACTACAGTAACAACAATTTGCCGCTTTCTATCGCCAAATGCGGAGAATACAGGCAACCGCGTGCACGCATACGATGCGCGGAGGGCGTGTACATGGAGAATTTTAGTGCGCTCCGCGACTTGCATCCGTCTCCGTATCTTAAACCGGACGATCCGTTCTATCCGTGTGCCGAGCAACCAGCGGAGTTCAAGGGAGTGTGCTATTACTACGCGCCCGTCTATTATCTTGATCTGCATCCCAATGCGTATGTCGATGTGCTCACAGCGTGCGCGGGGGTGGAGAGCAACTACCAATCTTCGTGTGTAAAAGGGTTGGGAAGCAGAGTGATGAAATACAATATTCGCGATATCGCCTTTGCGGAAACAGTATGTATGAGCGGCACACAGGATCAACGACTCCCGTGCATTGATGGCATGGTGAGTTATTATATCGTGAATTTCAATGCTGTTTTGCCGGCACGACTGATGTGCCATGCGCTTGAGGGTAGTAATCAAGAATACTGTCTGCGTTCAGTAGAAAAGCAGAAGAATCTTGCAAGTGACTAGCAACCAACCACTGTTGAACCGGTTACCTGATGCATATGCCGGACAATGTATGTGTAGTGGAGTACACTTAAAGAAAGCGTGAAACGTTTTCCACAGACAAACGCACAATTCATTGCGGTCCTCGTGGCTGCGGTTGGTGCACTGGGCGCCCTGGCAGTGTTGCAGAGTTCTTCACTAGACACCTACCTGAAAGCGACGCCAGCGCGATTGGGTGGCGGTGCGTGCTACATTGGCTCGTTCGCGGGTGAAACGGATCAGCCTCTCACCGTCTGCTACAACGTTGAAACGGAGCAGGACTGCAAGGACGCCAAAGGCGGAAAGCCGTCGATGTTTGTCCGCGACGGATTATGCCCGCATCAATACAGCGTGGACGCGAATATGTGCGAACAGGCGGGCGAGGAACTTGTGCGAACGCTCGTCAGCAGCCTCGCCACGGAAGAACTCGCGAAAGAAGCGTGTCGGCAGAATCTTATTTCCACGAGTACGCTTGCGTGTCCGACCGAGTGCGGCAAGCGGTACGTGAAATATGTTGCAACAGAATGTGAGGATAGAGGCCAGGCAGGATTCTCGTGTTCCTGCGACGGCATCGTTGCGTGCACAGGATCCGATCCGACACCCACTCCCACGAACGTTCCGTATCAAGGCGGGCTGCGTCTCTAAGCGATTCCGTATCAGTAAAATACAGACCACGCATTCCGTGCGTGGTCTGCTAAATCTTTACGTGCTCGGGAGCTGCGAGCTGATAAGCAACCGCCAATTCTCGTCCGTGAGTTTCGGTTTTATTGCTGTTGAGCCGCGAGCGCAGAGCGGACAGTGTTCCTGTGGCCAATCCCGAATCCTGTAGTCCACCACCGGCAGAACGGTGAATGCGCCGATTCCTTCCACCACGATTTCTTTCAATCCGCCCCGGTTGATGACGACAGGGTCGTACGGTACGAACGCCACCGACGGGTGTTTACTGCGTACCTGCATAACCGCTTCTACAAATCCTGTTCCGCGTGTGCAGAAGTCTTCGACGAGCAGCAGCGTGGCTCCGTCCGGAAGATCCGTCGTGAGCACAATGCGGCCATCTGTCTTCTCCATGCGCGCCTCGCGGGCACCCACGATGTTGGCAATCTGTGTGCCGAGGGCGGTGGCGCCATCCGGCACCCCGGCCACGTACTCGGGGGTGGGGATCTGTGCGTCGCGGAGCCGCATTACGATTTGGTGCGACAGGATTGTCCGGATACTCTCCGGCGCGAGAAGAATCTTGGAGACGAAGAATCCGTCGCTGTGCAGTCCAGATTTGAGCAGTGCATGCATGCCGGCGCGGCCCAACTCTGCAGCGGCGTAATCGTACCTCCAGAAGGCGCCGAGGGCCGTTGCCATATGCAGCACTTCTTCCGCGGTAAGCGATCGGGGCACATCCTCGGCCGTGAGCATCAGAAGTTCTGCTTTCCCCATGTGGAGAATGTTCTTCATGCGGGTGTTCCTTTCTGTCGGTACTGGTTGATGAGGTCACGAAGTTTGATGGTTTCCCGCCGCGCCGCTTCCGCGAAGTCCGCGCCATTCGAGGCGAAGATGATGCTGCGCGAAGCGTTGATGATCATGCCCCATCCGCGGCTATCCTTGCCTGCGGAAACGGTTTTCTCCACATCGCCTCCCTGCGCGCCGATTCCCGGAATAAGAATCGGGATGTCGCCAACCAGTCCGCGAACTTCGCGGAGTTCTTCGGGATGCGTCGCGCCAACTACAAGCGCACAGTTGCCGTTCTTGTTCCACTCTCGTGCAACATGACCTGCAACGATACTGTAGAGAGGTTCGGTGTACTTGCGGTGCGTCGTGTGCGAGATCACCGTCACCACCTTCAGGTCTTGAAACTCGCCCGCGCCCGGATTCGACGTCCGACAGAGCACGAAGATACCCTTATCCGCTCGTTCCAAGAATGGTTGCAGCGCTTCCGCGCCGAGATACGGATGAACAGTGATTGCGTCGGCGTTGAGCGTCTCGAACGCCATCTTCGCGTAGCCGGCATTGGTGCTGCCGATGTCCGCGCGCTTGGCATCCAAGATCACGGGTACGTCGGGCGCGGCTGCGTGGATATGGATGATGGTTTCGCGAAGCGCCGTCAGCCCATCTTCACCTTCTGCTTCGTAGAAGGCGATATTCGGTTTATAGGCGCACACAAGGTCTTTCGTTACATCCACCAGGTGACGATTGAACTTGAAGATTGTCTCGCGAGGGCTGAGTGGATTCGCTGCCGCTTTCGGGATCTTCGACAGTTCGCTGTCGAGTCCGACACAGACGAAGTTGTCACGTGCCCACTGGGCTTCCAGCATCCGGCGAAAATTTCGCTCGCTCATATAGTTTCTCGGTTGTAAGAGGACATACGAAGTCAGAACCACTCTGGCTTCCGCGATGGTGACTCTATAGAGAAACCGTACGGAGCACAAGGTCCGGCGTTGAATGGCCGAAGGCCAGCCGAAGCAGGTTGCCCGGCTTCGTCCGTCCGGCTTCGCTACGCTTCGCCGAGACGAGACTTCGCCGCGGCATTCGGCTTCAGTGGAGACGAGACATTGCGGCGTAGTCCCGCCCAAAAGCGGGACGAAGCCGAATGGTCGGGGCGCGGGGAATCGAACCCCGGATCTCATGGACCCCATCCATGCGCGATGCCACTTCGCTACGCCCCGCTTTTTTGTTCGGTTTATTCATGTTATCGTGCTCAATATGGAGGAGCGTGTTTACCGGAACGGTATTCGCCATCCTCCGCGTACGAAGAGTACGGCAAGACTGCTTCGTCGCAAAGGGTTCACTCATCGAGAAATCGCGGTAAAACTCGGAATCAGTCTCGGTTCTGCCGATCTCTGGACGAAGGGGATCGTTCTTACATCGGAACAGCAACACGAAGTTTTTGTCAGGAGAACAGAAAAAGTGTATACACCCGCATTGCGTGCTCGCATAGCCCGGCGCTCGCGCATTGTCTTAGCGCCGTACCTTTTCGGAAAGAAGTATACGCGAGAAGATCTTCTCAAAAAGATACAGAAGTTCTTTCAGGAGTGCGGTCGCATTCCCTTCAAGCGTGAACTTGGCAATACACGAGCCTTCCGAGACCATTTTGGAAGCTGGAATGCGGCTATCAAAGCGGCCGGTTTTGAACCCAACCCGGTGTACTTCGCGAAGAAAGTTATTGCATCAGACGGGCACAAGTGTGATTCGATTCTCGAGGGTCTTGTTGATGATTGGCTCACCAGAAATCATATCCCTCACAGTCGAGGCTTCCGGTACGGATCAACGCGACTTCGAGCAGACTTTTTTGTGTATCCCAATATTGTCGTTGAATTCTTCGGACTTGCGGGAGTTCACAAAAACTACGATCGGCTTCTTAAAGCAAAGCGCGTTTTCTGCCAGCGTAATGGATATCGTTTGATTGAACTGTATATTGACGACCTTCTTCCTAAGAGTTGTCTGGATGATATCCTCGGTTTTCTTAAGGAGAAGCCGGAATGACTGTCGCCGCGCTCGATGTCTGTTGGTTGCGCGTCACCAAGCCCAAGCACGACGTGCACAGCCATACGCGCTGGCCGTCTACCAGCCGGCGCTGGAGATTGGGCTTCTGTTTTCGTCGCGACGCAATCATCGAGTGACTGCGCGTAATGACGACGTGGGTGCTTTTGCCGCACCGAGCACAGGCCTTCATAGGACTGACGCAGTGTACCGGAACATCGCTAAACCCGCAACACACGTGGACTAAAGAATTGGAGTGCGCCCAATTATTTGGTTCCTGCTGTGTTAGAATACCTACGATGTTAGGCGCTCTTGGAAGCCTTCAGCCTTACGAGATACTGGCGTGGGTTCTTGGCCTTCTCGTTGCTGTCGGGATTCATGAATATGCCCATGCGCGGGCCGCATACGCCCTCGGCGATTCCACGGCGGCGGATGTGGGAAGGATGACACCGAATCCGTTTAAGCATCTCTCACTCTGGGGATCCATTTTCCTGCTGTTTTTTGGGTTCGGCTGGAGCGAGCCCGTACCGGTGGATCCAAGGAATTTCCGTTTCCCTCGGCGGGATTCACTTCTCACCGCGTTTGCGGGCCCCGCGGCAAACTTTCTCACCGCAGTGGCGTTTGGCGTCCTCACGCAATTTCTTCCCGCATCAACGCGGCTTCCCGGCCTCACTGCCGTGATTGTATTCGTGAATCTTCTCTTGGCGTTTTTCAACCTTATTCCGGTGCCGCCGCTCGATGGCTCCAGTGTTCTTCCGTACCTTCTTGATCGCCGTCCGGAAATCTTGATCATGCTTCAGCGCCAGGGATTTCTCTTGTTGTTTGGCTTGATTCTGCTCGACACGCTGTTTGGCGGACAAATTCTCGGCACCCTTGTCGGCCAACCCGCCCGCGCCCTCACGCGCATCCTTCTTGGAGGATTGTAGAACCGAAAGAGAACGCGCTCCGTTACTCTGAAATGCGCCCCCTGTACGTTCCGTACGTGCAGAATATACACCCGCAAAGTGTTACAGTATACTGTAACAGATGCCCGGGAAACTTTCGCGGAAGGCGATGGATGAGCGACGTGCGCTGGTGTGTATTATTTCCGCGGTAGAGCATGCGGTTCGCGAGCGACGCCTTCGGCGGTTCTTTGAAGGATTGATGACAAAACTCGAACAGCGGATGCTTGCGCAGCGTATCCGTATTGCCCTGTTGCTGACGGAAGGATACAGCTACCGTGGCATTGCAGACCGCACCGGCGCATCGTTCACCACCATTACCGCGGTAGACCGATGGCTTCGGCGTGAGAATGCTTCCTACCGAACGCTGTATCCGCTTCGTCACCGCCGAAGGCCGCCGAAGGAGCGGCAGTTTACGGATGGAACACGTTCGTTCCCGGGAGATGTTCGCGGGCTTGTCGCTTCGATATTTGGTCATGATCCGCGTCAACGCTAGTGAGCGTTGCTCTCACACGAAACGCATAACGAGCACGATGCTCGCGTGATCTGTTACAGTATACTGTAACAGACGCGAGCAGATGGAGCTCCCCAGAACAATGCTGATGCGCATACGGTGTTGCGTATGATCTGTGGAGACTGTGATATACTTCAATTCGGACAAGACAAAAATGCCGGAGGACCCGAAAAAGCAGAGCGCTTCGCCAGCAAACTCTCAACCTGGCGGCAGTCCCGGTAGTGTTAAGAAAGAGTTAGTGAGAATTCCATTTGTCGCTTGGATTGGATTTGTTTTAGTTCTAGGAGTTCTCGTTATATCAGCAACGCTAAACACGCACAAAGAGCGCAATGTCCGATTACAAAAAGATGTTCCCGCTTCATGGGAAGGAACACAGGAGGAAGCTGAGACTCTTGTATGCCGACCTTCAGGAACTACAGATTATCAACAGGAATTTTTAACAGGTCGCACCGTTCTATATGAGAAAAACAGTAGCCTTTTCCAGTTTGACTTGGGAACTCGTGAAGTGAAGGAGCTTATTCCTAGTTCCCCCGGCTGGAAGTCTCCAGGACCAAGTGTCGCCTCCCGTCATGTATTAAGCCCGGATAATTTGAGGATAGCTTTTTACGGCTATGATGGGCATGGTTTTCCTAGTTCTGACCGTGGCGTAGATTTGTGGGTATACGAATTAGGCAGTGGGAAGCTACGCAAAGTCTTAACAGGATTAAAATTGCCTTTTTCTGAGCTCTACAACTCAAATCCACACTGGACACCGAATTCCACATCGATAATTACTAATAATGGCACCGATAAGTTTCAAGTAATAGATTTTTCTAATGGTAAGGCGCAGGTGCGAAAAACATACTCGGGCCATCTGTTTGGGGGAGTCCTCGACGATGATTTTGTAGCGTTTCGTACTTTTCCTTTGAAAGATTTCGCCAGAGATCGCACAAATGGTATTGCGAATATCAAAGACGGTTCCTCTTCACTGTTCGATACGCCTATTAATAATTATTCAATAAAGTTTGCGAAGTTGGGCAACGGTCTATTTCTCAAGGCCGGTTTTCCTAATATAAGCAGCGTTGGTCCAACCGAGAAAGCAACGATTGTTGGTCTCGTAAAACTTCAGATTCTCCCCCAGAAAAAGATGGAGACGTTCCCGATACCCGCTGAGATGCCAATCGGATCTAATTTTAAGCGGATCCAGGCAATCAAATTGTGTGGTGAGCGAGTTCTATTGGGGCAGGTCGTTGCTGATAAAAACGCTGATTTGGGTGAAGGATATAACAAATTGTATGCATTGAATCCGAAAAATGGCTCAATAACGACGTTCGACGTACCTGTCGAACGTCGCCTGCTGTCGAACTCTGTGCGTCGCGGTCGGTTTCCATCTCCCGCGTGTGATGTCAATCCTCGCGTTAGCAAAGCGTATCACTTGAATGATTTTGGTCAGGCAAAGAACTCTTTCAGTCTCGCGGTGATAGATCTCGAGTATCCATTGGCTACCGAATCTATTAACTACTTCCCCCTGCTACCCCGAAACATAAGAGAGAATATTGAAAACGGATGTGTTACGCCATATGTCGAAACTGCCGGGAGCGCATATGGGAATGATTTCGTGTACCTTGCGTTGACCGAAATTCAACCCGGATGGGGCATCATGGGTATTGAGGAGATGTGTAAAAGGAGTGGGGCGGAAGCTACACTCGGGATGTACAGATTGAGTAAGAAAGATCGTTCAGTTGTGGGAATTGGGGAAGGTCATATCAAACTTATACCACCGCAGTTTTAGCCTAGAGCCATGTCGTCTCTCAGTGCGGCGGACTTGCATTTGAAGCACGTACGCTTTAGAATGCCTTTTCGTTACACGGTATGCCGACGATTCGTCAACTCATCCGAAAACCGCGGGTACGCGCCCGGCACAAGTCAAAAGTTCCCGCTCTGCAGCGGGCGTTCAATGTATTGAAGAATCGGCCTGTGTTTTTGAGCGGTGGCAGCCCGTTCAAACAGGGCGTCTGCATTAAGGTAGGCACGATGACGCCGAAGAAACCGAACTCGGCGCTGCGGAAGTTTGCGCGTGTGCGGTTGAGCAACGGCATGGAAGTGACAGCCCACATTCCTGGGGAAGGGCACAACCTGCAGGAGCACAGCATCGTGTTGGTGCGCGGGGGTCGCGTGAAGGATCTTCCTGGCGTGCGATATCGCATTGTCCGCGGCATTTTGGATGCGCAGGGTGTACAGGGGCGAAAGCGCAGCCGGTCGGTGTATGGGGTAAAGCAACAGGCGGGGGCGGGAACGTAAAGCCATGCGCAAGCGCATCAAGCACAAGCGCGAGATTGTTCCCGATCCGAAATTCGGGAGTGTTGTCATTACCAGATTTATCAACCAACTCATGCGTCGCGGAAAGAAAACGACGGCGCAGCACGTTCTGTACGGCGCATTTGATCATGTGTCAGAGAAAACGAAGCAGGATCCGCTGCAGATTTTCGATTTGGCGATGAAGAATGTCTCTCCCGTTCTGGAAACGAAGCCGCGGCGTATCGGTGGCGCAAACTATCAGATTGCCATCGAAGTGCGTCCCGAGCGACGTCAGGCGCTCGGGATGCGCTGGATTTTGGAAGCCGCACGCGCCCGGAAGGGCGCACCCATGGCGACCAAGCTCGCGGAAGAGTTTATTGCCGCTTCGAAGAAAGAAGGCGCGGCGATGAAGAAACGGGAAGATGTGCAGCGCATGGCGGAGTCCAACAGAGCATTCTCTCACTTCGCTTATTAGATGATTCCGGCACTCGGCAACCGGCACTCGGCAACCGGTCACGACGCCTCGTGCGCCAGAAAACTTCGAGTGCCGAGTGCCGAGTGCCGAATCCCGACACGCTATGGCTGACTCCAAAGACTTCTTCACTGCGGAAATTCCGATTGAGCGGATCCGAAACTTTGGCATTATTGCGCACATCGACGCGGGAAAAACTACCGTGTCGGAACGCGTACTGTTTTACACGGGTCTCACACACAAAATCGGAGAAGTGCACGAAGGCACAACCGTCATGGACTGGATGCCGCAGGAGCGGGAGCGCGGCATTACCATTACCGCCGCGGCAACGACCTGTTTTTGGAAGGAACATCGTCTCAACCTGATCGATACCCCGGGACACATCGACTTCACGGTCGAAGTGCAGCGGAGCTTGCGCGTGCTCGACGGCGCGGTCGTGGTGTTTGACGGCGTCGCCGGCGTCGAGCCGCAAAGTGAAACGGTATGGCGGCAAGCAGACAAGTTCGGCGTCGCGCGCGTCTGCTTCGTGAACAAAATGGACCGCATCGGCGCGGACTTCTTTGCCGCGTACGACTCGATTTTGAAGCGTCTGTCTCCCAACGCGATGCCCGTTATCTTGCCGATTGGCGCAGAATCCAATCTAGAAGGCGTCGTGGATCTTCTCGCGGAAGAAGCGGTGCGTTTCGAAGGCGAGCAAGGAAAAACCATTGTTCGCGGCCCGGTTCCTGACGCACTCAAAGCGCAGGTCAGCGAGTGGCGCGCCAAGCTCGTGGAAAAAATCGCAGAGAGCGATGACGCGCTCACGGAAAAGTTTCTCCAGGGTCAATCATTCACCGTCGACGAGCTTCGCTCCGCGCTTCGCCGCGCGACGCTGAACAGAACGGTCATCCCTGTGCTCTGCGGCGCAGCGCTGCAAAACGTCGGCGTGCAGCTCATGCTCGACGCCGTTGTCGATTACTTGCCGTCACCAATCGATGTGCCGCCCGTGACCGGTACGGACCTGAAGGATCCGGAAAAAGCGCTTGAGCGGCCGCCGCTCGTTACGGAGCCGTTTGCCGCCATCGCCTTCAAAATTCAAGCCGACCCGTTTGTCGGGCAGCTCACCTATTTCCGTATCTATTCCGGCAAGCTGGAGAGCGGAAGTTATGTGCTCAATGCCACGACGGGAGAAAAAGAGCGCATCAGCCGTATTCTGCGTATCCACGCGGACAAGCGGGAAGAAGTTCCCGTGCTGACTGCCGGCGGCATTGGCGCGCTTGTGGGCTTAAAAGCCACGACCACCGGAGACACGCTCTGCGACATCGAAAAACCCATTCTTCTCGAGAAGATCTCCTTCCCGGATCCGGTGATCTCGCTTGCCATCGAGCCGAAGACAAAAGCCGACCAGGAGAAACTCGGTATCAGCTTGAAAAAGCTTGCGGGAGAAGACCCCACCTTCAAGGTGCGTACCGATCCAGAAACCGAGCAGCTCATTATCGCGGGCATGGGCGAGCTCCACTTAGAAGTGCTTGTTGACCGCTTGAAGCGGGAATTCGGCGTCGAGGTGAGTCGTGGCGCGCCGCAAGTCGCGTACAAGGAGGCTATTACTGCACACGCAGAAGCCGAAGGGAAATACATCCGGCAGACGGGTGGGCGAGGACAGTACGGACACTGTTGGCTGCGCCTCGAGCCGCTCGAGCGAGGGAAGGGCGTGGAGTTCGAAGATGAAGTGAAGGGTGGCGTCATTCCGAAAGAGTTCATCCCCGCCATTGAGAAGGGCGTACGCGAGGCAGTAGACAGCGGCGTGCTTGCAGGATATCCGGTTGTGGACATTCGCATCGCCGTCTACGACGGGTCCTTCCACGACGTCGACTCCTCCGAAGCGGCGTTCAAGATTGCGGGCAGCAAGGCGTTTCAGGACGGCGTGCGCGCCGCATCGCCGATTATCCTTGAGCCGATCATGAAGCTCGAGGTCATCATGCCGGAGGAATTCATGGGTGACGTCGTTGGCGACTTGAACGCGCGTCGCGGGCAGATTCAAAACCTCGGAGAACGTGGAAATCTCAAGGTCGTGGATGCGCTTGTGCCGCTTGCGGCGATGTTCGGCTATGCGACCTCGATCCGTTCACTCACACAGGGGCGCGCCACCTTTACGATGGAGTTCTCCCAATACGACCCCGTGCCGCCAAACATCACAAAGACGATCATCGAGAGCCGCGGGGGAGACGTGAAGAGACGCATGGGCCAGCAATAAAACAGCACCGTCCGGCGTGTGCGGGCGGTGCGTATAGCGGATTAACGACGTTGTGGCTTTTGCGCGGGCTTTCCATTCAAACGTTCCACCTGTGAAAACGCGTTCGTGATGGTCGCTTGAACGGATGAAGGAATACTGGCGGCGAGATGCGCCGCACAGGACCTTCCGTGTTTCGTGAGAGCAAATGCGCGCGGGATGCGATATCCTTCCTGCGTTCGCATTTCGACAAGCGGTTTCGTCTGTCGCTGAAACGTGTCCTCCCGAAGGATTTCAAGGATTTGCTGACTGTCTGGGGGAAGGTCAGCACAGAACGGCGGGGGCGTCTTGAGCGTGAAGAGGCGCTTGAGAACATTGGCGAGTGCCAGCACATGGATGCTTTTGTCGGTGCTGTGTTCGTAGGCCTTCTCGCCAAGAAGCAAGAGAACAGACAATCGTTCAACGGGATGCATTCCTTTCTCCGATGCTGGGGAATCGGATTGTCCAACGAACGAATGAGAGCATGCATACCTTTTCTCTTCCCGTCAAGAACCAAGCAATGAGATGGGAAAATCCCCGCTCGCATGCAGCGAGACCGCAGAAACTGGACGCGATGCGTAGGTGTGGAGCGAGCACCGAGCGAGCCGTATGTGACATACGGTGAGTGAGGAGCGTACGCGAACACCACGCCCGAAGGGTGAACACGCGTAATCATCCGGCTCTGCCGGTGGCGTATGCGTGTTCCCAGCGCGCCAGTTTCTAAGGTCGCAGCCGGACTTGCACGGATTTACACCCCATGTTAGGATCGCTCTTGTCACTTCATTTCTTAGCACAGTAATTTCCTCATGGCAGCCGAAAAGTTTGCGCGATCAAAGCCGCACGTAAACGTTGGAACGATTGGTCACGTTGACCACGGAAAAACGACGCTCACCGCAGCGTTGACGCACGTCCTTTCCCTCAAGGGGCAGGCGAAGGAAAAAGCGTACGCCGACATCGCCAAGGGCGGTACGGTTCGTGACGATTCAAAGATCGTGACCATTGCGGTCGCGCACGTGGAGTACGAGTCCGACAAGCGTCACTACGCGCACATTGATTGTCCCGGACACCGCGACTACATCAAGAACATGATCACCGGTGCCGCACAGATGGATGGCGCTATTCTTGTCGTGTCTGCCACGGATGGTCCCATGCCGCAAACCCGCGAGCACGTGCTGCTTGCGCGCCAAGTGGGCGTACCGGCCATCGTGGTCTTCCTGAACAAAGTGGATGCTGTCGATGACCCCGAGCTTGTGGATCTGGTCGAAGCCGAAGTGCGGGAAATTTTGAGCAAGTACGAATACGAGGGCGATACGGTAAAGGTGATTCGCGGTTCGGCACTCAAGGCGATGGAAGCGAAGTCTGCAGATGACCCAGGCGCAAAACCGATTCTTGATCTTGTGCAGGCGCTTGACGAATCGATCCCAGAACCTGTTCGCGACGTGGACAAGCCGTTCTTGATGCCCGTGGAGGATATCTTCAGCATTGAGGGTCGCGGTACGGTCGTGACCGGTCGTATCGAGCGCGGCAAAGTGAAGTTGAACGACGAAGTCGAAATCGTTGGGCTGCGTCCCACGCAAAAGACCGTTATCACCGGTATCGAGATGTTCAACAAGCAGCTCGATGAGGGCATGGCCGGCGACAACGCGGGTGTCTTGATCCGCGGCACAAAGAAAGAAGATGTGGAGCGCGGTCAGGTGCTCGCAAAGCCAGGGTCGATCACGCCGCACACGGACTTCGAAGCCGAAGTGTACGTGCTCACCAAAGATGAAGGCGGACGACACACGCCCTTCTTCAAGGGATACAAGCCGCAGTTCTACGTTCGCACCTCGGACATCACGGGCGAAGTGGTTCTTCCGGAAGGGACGGAAATGGTCATGCCCGGCGACACGGTGAAGATCACCGTGAAGCTCGGCAAGGCGGTCGCGATGGAAGCCGGTATGCGGTTCGCCATTCGCGAGGGGGGAAAGACGGTTGGCGCCGGAGTAGCAACGAAGGTCATCGCCTAACCGCCCGCTGTCTTGGTTGTTCCTTTTTTCTCACACCGGTTCCTTTAGGCGACGTCACGTTCCATGGCAGAGAAAACGCCCCCATCAGCAGCCACAGAAGGCGTGAAAGCGCCCGGAGAAGAGCTTCGTCAGCGGATTCGCATTAAGATTCGCGCATACGACCACAAATTGGCCGATCAGTCGGCGCGACAAATCTTGGAGACCGCAACGCGCAGTGGTGCGCGTGTTCACGGTCCGGTGCCGCTTCCCACAGAACGCAAGCGGTACACCGTGAACCGCTCAACGTTCGTACACAAGGACGCGCGGGATCAGTACGAAATCCGCGTGCACAAGCGCCTGTTGGATATTAACGAACCAACGCCAAAAACGATTGATGCCCTGATGTCGCTCCAGCTGCCTGCCGGCGTCGACGTTGAGATGAAAATGTAAAAATCCTGGGTTTATTTAAGATAAAGGCCGTCTCAATTGAGACGGCCGTGCAGTGTTCATAAAAGATCCTGATACCACTCTCTGGCGGAGCGTGCTCGCTCTGCGATGAAGGGTTGCATTTCGTGAATCACGCGAGCGTTTCGAAGAGGGTTGTTGTGAGGAATTTCCTTGAGAGCGTCCTCGATCTTAAATACGATCCGGCTTTTCCAGGCGGTAGTAAGTTTTTCGAGGGCGTCAGCAGCATCTTCCGTTTGCTGCGCCATGATGGTCACCTCGACGCAGTCTCTCAGAAAGCTCGCATCAGTTCGCCCTTTAAAGAGGAACTGCAGCAGTCTTCCGAGCGGGCCTAACCACCTTTCTCGCGCGGCGTAGTACCAAAGCACGACAGTATATGCATTCAAGCTGACCAACTCGGATACCATGACCCCCCCTGTGTAGGAAAGGACTTGTTTCTGTAGATACAAGGTGGTTGGCGAGCACGCAATTGTCAATTCACGAGGCGTCACCTGTACACGCCGCGGAGGACCCCCTTAGGCGTTGACGCTCTGAGGGAAACCCTATATGCTGCGTGCACCTGTTCGTTCCTCATGGATTCGGGAAGTCCCCTGTAAGGAAACCACCGAGCCACACTAAGTTCTTCAGCGAAGGTCGCGCTCGCGCTCTTCGCGGAAGAATTTTTTCATGAAAGCGATTCTTGCGAAGAAAATTGGGATGACACGCGTGTTTCAAGACGACGGTTCCGTCGTCCCTGTCACCGTGTTGCAATCCGGCCCGTGCACGGTGACGTTTGTGCGTCCGCTCGCAGGCGGAAAGACAAATGTCCAACTGGGATTTGGCGAAAGCAAGGAGAAGCATCTTTCCAAGTCCCAGCGCGGGCATTTGAAAGATGTACCGCTTGTGCGGACGCTGCGAGAGTTTCGCTTGCCGGAAGGTGCCGAAGCGCCAAAGCGCGGGGACACGATTGCGGTTTCGACATTTTCCGTTGGCGATCGGGTTCGCGTTTCCGGTATCACCAAAGGACAAGGATTTGCGGGCGTGATGAAGCGCCACGGCTTTAAGGGTGGTCCCGCGAGTCACGGAACGAAGCACACGTTGCGCGCACCCGGATCCATCGGCACGCGATTTCCCCAGCACGTGGTGAAAGGACGCCGCATGGCCGGACGGATGGGTGCCGAGCGCGTCACCGTAGAGAATCTAACCATTGTCGATGTGGTTCCCGAAGAACATCTTCTTATCGTGAAGGGTGCGGTTCCCGGCCATCGCGGAACGCTTCTGGAAATTCGCGCAGAGCGCTGATACCCATGGAAGTTTCTCTTGTGAACGCTGAAGGAAAATCCGCCGGTACGAAGACCGTGCTGGAAGGGTGGGACGCGCGTCCGGTTGTTGCCGCACTGTTGCAGCAAGCGGTTGTTGCAGAACGGGCAAACGCACGTCGTCCGTGGGCGCACACAAAGGGTCGTGGCGATGTCCGCGGGGGCGGAAGAAAACCCTGGAAGCAAAAGGGCACCGGCCGCGCGCGACACGGCTCCTCGCGCTCTCCAATCTGGAAGGGCGGCGGCGTGACGTTTGGTCCAAGCCGTGAGCGAGACTACGGAAAACGTATGCCGGAAACCATGAAGCGCGTTGCGCTGGGCATGGCGCTCGTCACGAAAGTACGCGACAAGGAACTTGTTCTTGTGGAAGGACTTCCCGCACATCTGAAAACGAAAGATTTCGCGCGGTTTCTTCACGCCCTCGGTGTGAAGGGAAGCGTGCTTGTGAGTCCCCCGACGGAGACGCGCAGCGCTTTGCTCCGTGCTGGGCGTAACCTCTCTCGCGTCAGCGTGAAGAGTCCGCAACAGATCACCGCAGGGGATGTCCTGACCGCGCGCCACGTGATTGTGACGCCGGAGAGTTGGACGGTATTAGAAGAGCGCATTAAAAAATCTCAATGACCAAACTCCAAGCTCCAAACAAGTTCCAAGTTTCAAATTTCCAAACGTGTTTGGAATTTGGGTTTTGGAATTTGGAATTTTAATCCCATGGGTATTCTCTCTCTGTTCCGCACGACGCGTCGAAAAGACGGCGCGAAAGATGCGTCCGACAAAACGCCTGCGCCAGCGCAGCGCTCTGAAGACCATGGCCAGAAACCGAAAGGTGCTGAACCGGCGTTTGCCGGACTCGCATCGCACAGTGTGATCGTTCGTCCCGTAGTTACGGAAAAAGCAACGATTCTTGCGTCACAAGGACGGTACGCATTCCATATTACCGGCAACGCAACGAAAACAGAGGTGCGGCGTGCTGTGGAGCAGTTGTTCAAGGTGCACGTCACCGATGTGAAGATCATTGCGCTGCCGGCAAAAACGCGCCGACGCGGGAACATTGTTGGCTCTGTTGCCGGGAGCCGAAAGGCTGTTGTAACCCTGAAAGATGGGGAGCGCATCGATCTTTCTTCGTCGGTTCCCTTTGAACGCGAGCATGTTGACCATGCGCACGCATAACTGTACAAAGCTCCAATGACCAAACTTCAAGCTCCACATACGCTCCAAGGATTCAAGAGAAAAGCGCGTACAAGCGTTTCGCGGTTTGGTATGTGGAGTTTGGAACTTGGAATTTAATAAGAAGATGCCCGTTCGTATTCTTGATCCCCTCACAGGCGCCCGACGCAACGCAAGCGTCGTGGAGTATCGCGGCGTGTCGAAGGGGCCGCGTCTGAAACGCTGGACCGCCGGGAAGAGAAAGCAGGGCGGTCGTAATTCCAGCGGTCGGCTCACGGTGCGCCATCGCGGCGGCGGTCACAAGCAGTTGTATCGCATGATTGCGTGGGGTGAAGAGAAGGAAAACATTCCGGGACGTGTCGAGCTGATCGAATACGATCCGAATCGCTCCGCGTTTCTTGCGCGTATTGTCTATCGCGACGGAGATCGTCGGTACCTCCTTGCGTGGGAAGGCGCGACCGCCGGGCAAGCAGTGCTCACCAGCATGCAAGCAGAGCCGACCGCAGGAAATCGTCTCCCGCTTGAGCGCATTCCTGTCGGCAATTCCGTCTTCAATGTCGAGTTGAAGCCTCGCCAGGGCGGGAAAATTATCCGCAGCGCCGGCAGCGCCGCGATGGTCCAAGAAGTCTCGGGCGCATTCGCGCAACTTCGTTTGGCATCGGGCGAGATTCGCCTTGTGCCCAAGGAAGCGTGGGCAACCATCGGGCAAGTCAGCAACCCTGACCATCGCACCGAACGGATTGGATCCGCAGGACGAAAGCGCCGCATGGGTTGGCGGCCGGAAGTGCGGGGAAAGGCGATGAACCCCGTGGATCACCCACACGGTGGCGGAGAAGGGCACAATCCGATTGGACTCAAGTATCCCAAGACGCCTACGGGGAAGCACGCGCTTGGCGTGAAGACACGACGTCCCGTAAAGTATTCCGACCGCTTCGTGATGAAGCGGAGACACAAGAAATGATCCGCTTAATTACGAATAACGAATGTCGAATGACAGAATTGATGACGAGGAGTCATCCGAGTGTCATTCGTTATTCTGAAATTCGGTTATTCGTCATTTGTTAGTCTCATGCCACGCAGTCTCAAAAAAGGTCCATTTGTTGACGATCGCCTCTTAAAGAAAATTAAGGCATTGGCGCCGGGCAATCGCGGTCCGATACGCACGTGGTCGCGGGCGTCTACTATCGTGCCGGAGATGGTGGGGCTGACGTTCGAAGTGCACAACGGGCGTGGATTTACGACGGTGGTGACGAGCGAAGAAATGGTCGGGCACCGTCTTGGTGAATTTGCCCCCACGCGGAAGTTCTTCCGCCACGGTGGCCGCATGGCAAAGGAAGAAGAACAACAGGCAGCCGCGGCCGCATCGGCTGCAGCGCAGACCGCCACCAAGGAGGACAAGAAGTAATATGGCCGTGAACGCCGTTCTCCGTTTCGCGCGTATCGCACCCCGCAAGGCGCGGCTGGTTGCTGATGCAATTCGCGGACTGCCGGTTGTGCAGGCGGAAGTGCGTTTGCGGACATTGGAGCCGCGCGCAGCGCGCATGTTGGAGAAACTGCTGAAGTCTGCCGTGGCGAACGCCAAGCAGAATTTCAGTCTTGATCCAAAGGAGTTGCACATTGAGCGTGTGCTCGTGAATGAAGGTCCGCGGTTGAAACGGTGGATGCCACGTGCACGAGGGTCAGCAAACCGGATTATCAAAAAGACGAGTCACATCGAAGTGATACTCGCAGGGAAAGACGAGGCGACACGCGCGACGCCGTTGAAAGGAAAGAAATCGGATATTGAAACGAAGCGTGTCGAGGAACTGCGCCCGGAGGAGCTCAAATCGGCGGGCGCGTCTACGACGCCGGAACAACGACGTGACAATGAGAGTGGTGCCGTGAAGCCCGCGGAATCTCCGCGCGGGGCAAAGCGCCTGCTTGAAAGAAAGCACGGAGGAACATAAACTCTCCTTTTATGTCTCACAAATCTCACCCCAGAGGCCTTCGGATCGGTATTTCCAGTACCTGGCCGTCATTGTGGTTTGCGGATCGTCCTGCACAATTCCGGGCACAACTGAAGCAGGATACGGAATTGCGCGCGTACATTCGCACGCAATTGCGCACCGGGCTTGTCCATCGTGTGGAAATTGCACGCACACCCCGTGAATTGACATTCACTATTTATACGGCACGCCCCGCAGTGGTGATTGGTCGTGGTGGTGGTGGGATTGAAGCCCTGCGTCAGGAATTGCGTCGTCGTGTGGGGCAGGGCGTGGATGTGCGCGTGAATGTGGTGGAAATCAAGCGTCCCGACCGAGATGCGGGAACGGTTGCGCTCTCCGTGGCCGATCAGATCGAACGACGTATCCCATACCGCCGCATTCTCAAGCAAACGCTCAATCGCATTATGCAATCCGGTGTGAAAGGCGGGCGCGTCATGGTGAAAGGACGTCTGGATGGAAAAGAAATCGCGCGCACGGAATGGCTGTCCGAAGGAACAATTCCGCTGCACACATTTCGGGCGAATGTGGATTATGGCGAGGCAATGGCGAGAACAACGTATGGAGCCATCGGAGTGAAAGTGTGGATCTATGCCGGTGATGAAACGTAAAGCTCCAATGACCACATTCCAAGCTCCAAACGTGCTACAAGGATTCAATACACAACACACGCGTCCGCGTTTCGATATTGGGTATTGGATATTGTTTGGTATTTGGCATTTGGATTTTGGAATTTCGTAACGCTATGCCACTCTTAATGCCGAGAAAGGTTAAGCATCGAAAGCATCACAAGCGGTCTGCAACGACGGTTGCGACGGCCGGTACAACGCTGGCCTTTGGTTCTTATGGGTTGCGTTCGTTGGAAAGTCTCTGGGTCAGCGCGCGGTCTCTTGAATCTGCACGGCGTGCTATGACGCACTTTGTGCAGCGCAGCGGAAAAATTTGGGTGCGTGCGTTTCCGGATAAGCCGCGTACAACAAAAGGAAACGAAGTGCCGATGGGCGGAGGAAAAGGGGCGGTAGATCACTTTGTCGCCGTCGTGCGGAAAGGGCAGATTCTGTTCGAGATTGATGGCATTCCCGAGGATGTTGCCGAAAAGGCGTTGACGCTGGCGTCCCGCAAGCTGCCGGTGCAGACAGCGCTCGTGAAGCGAACATCACTTCTGTGATAAAACTCCAATGACCAAACTTCCAGCTCCACATACGCTCCAAGGATTCAAGAGAAAAGCGCGTACAAGCG
>CAZVRG010000006.1:38367-40512 GCA_964630025.1 uncultured Candidatus Saccharibacteria bacterium | reverse complement strand
TACGACATTCAGAATGATATGTCAACGATTGTGTTGCCGGGCTCTGTCGAAGTCGGGACCCATGCATTGCGTACGTATTGTCGTCCGGTCACGATACCCATAGAATATCTTCACAGATGACGCATCTCCGTTCCACGGCTCTCAACGTTCCGGGAGATTTTGCAGTGCTGCGCGAGCAGGTCATGAGAGCCGGCCTGCTGGAACGGCAGTATCGGTACTATCTCTTGATCGGTGTACCGACCGTGGCGCTGCTGGGGCTCAGTATCATGATCTTGTTCGCAACCGACAACATGTGGATGCAGATTCTCAACGCGGTGTTGATGGCGTTCGTGAGCGTGCAGATCGGATTTCTTTTCCATGACGCCTGCCACCGTCAGATCTTCACCTCCATTGCGCTCAACAACATTGTTGCATACATCGGCGGTTTCTTCCTTGGCGGCAGTCCGCAGTGGTGGATGAACAAGCACAACCGGCACCATGCGGATCCGAACCATGAGGGTATGGATCCCGATATTGATGTTCCGTTTATTGCGTACACGGAAGAGCAGGCGTTGGAGCGGCACGGCCTGGAACGGTGGGTTGTGAAACATCAACACAGGTTCTTTTTGCCGATCCAATCGTTCGCCAACTTTGCCTTCATCAACGGCAACATCGCCTTTCTGCGCACACAACCGCTCAGAAAAATCTGGTTGGATGCCGTCATCTTTATCAGTCATTTTCTCGCGTACGGGGCTCTTCTCCTCGCCGCCCTGCCATTCTGGGTTGCGGTCGTGTTCGTGATCGTGCACCGGTTCGTGTTCGGCTTTTACATGGGCATGGTGTTCGCCACCAACCACAAGGGTATGCCGGTGTACGCCAAAGGCACGCAGCTCGACTTCCTGCGGAAGCAGGTGTTCACTGCGCGGAACATCCGCTCCAATGCTATCGTTGATATCCTCTACGGCGGACTAAACTACCAAGTGGAGCACCATGTGTTTCCCACGATGCCGCGCAACCGGTTCCACAAGGCCAGCACCATTGTGAAAGTGTTTTGCGCCGAGCGAGGCATTCCGTATTACGAGACCGGCGTCATCCGCTCGTATACCGAGATTATCCAGGAGCTCCGGCGCGTCAGCAGGGTCTTGTACGGGTCTCTCACGCCGGCGCGGGTTTTGGATCCGGTTGCGGTCCGGCAGGAAGCGGAGTGACATTCGCCGGCGTCATATCGTCTGCACGCGGAACTGCCGATGGTGTATCTCCATGACCGGTGAATGATTCACCGCGTGGGACGCCTTCCATAAGCGTCTTGAACTCGTCTTGTTCGATCGTTTCTTTTTCCATGAGCACGCGTGCGACTTCTTCCCACTTCGCACGGTACCTCTTCAGGACATCTTCCGCTTTTGTCCGCGCATCCTGCAGCAGGCGCTGGACTTCATCGTCAATTTTGGACGCGGTGGTTTCCGAATAATTGCGGTGCTCCATGAAATCCCGGCCGAGGAAGACGGCCTCTTCCCGCTCGCCAAAAGTGATTGGGCCAAGACGGCTCATGCCGTATTCCGTCACGATTCGACGTGCGAGTTGTGTGGCGCGCTTCAGGTCATTTCCCGCACCTGTGGTGATGTCTCTGTAGTACAGAGATTCTGCCGCGTAGCCGCCCAACAGTGTGGCAAGCTCTCCCAAGAACTCGCTGCGCGAGTGCAGGTGCTTGTCTTCTTCCGGCAGTTTGAGCGTAAATCCGCCGGCGCGACCACGAGACACGATACTGATTTTCCGGACCGGGTCTACATGGGGAAGCACATAGGCCACCGTTGCATGCCCAGCCTCGTGGATCGCGGCAATTTCTTTTTCCTTGACGCTGAACACATGGCTCTTCCGTTCCGGTCCCAATAAGACTTTCTCGATGGCGTCAATAAGATCGGGCATGCCGACCGTTTTCTTATTTCGGCGCGCGGCAAAGATCGCCGCTTCGTTCAGAAGATTACTCAGATCCGCGCCGCTGAATCCCGGCGTTCGTTCCGCAATGGTGCGGAGATGCACTGTTTTCGCGATGGGCTTTTGTCCAACGTGCACGTTCAGAATTTCTTCGCGTTCGTTGATGTCTGGCATATCGAGGGTGACATGACGGTCAAAGCGTCCGGGGCGGAGCAGTGCCGGATCAAGAACCTC
>CAZVRG010000006.1:0-38357 GCA_964630025.1 uncultured Candidatus Saccharibacteria bacterium | reverse complement strand
GTCGGTCTTCCGTGTCGAAGCCGTCCATTTCTACCAGGATCTGGTTTAAGGTTTGCTCGCGCTCGTCATGTCCGCCGCCGAGGCCCGCGCCCCGCATGCGTCCTACTGCATCCAGCTCGTCCACGAAGACAATCGCCGGTGCGTAGCGTTTTGCTTTTGCGAAGAGGCTCCGCACGCGGCTGGCACCGACGCCAACGAACATTTCCACAAACTCCGATCCACTCATGTGGAAGAACGGCACGTTTGCCTCACCGGCAACCGCTTTTGCCAGAAGGGTTTTCCCTGTTCCTGGCGGTCCGACAAGCAGCACGCCCTTTGGAATGCGGGCACCGAGCGCGGTAAATTTCTGCGGGTGCTTCAGGAATTCCACAACTTCCATGAGCTCCTCTTTCGCTTCTCGTGCTCCAGCAACGTCCCGGAAGGTCACCTTTTTCTTTGGCGGCAGTTCACCAACCGGCTTTGCACGCACCTGGCCAAACCCCATGGCCCGGTTGCTCGCCGCGGTTGCCGAGCGAATCATGAACAGCATAAAGAGCGCAAAGAGCACAAATGGCAGCAGCGAAGGAAGCAACGTGGCCAGCCAAAAGACGAGTCCGGAGGGACGCTTCACTTCGATGGTGACAGCGCGCAGTGCGGTATCGGAGACCCCCAGATTCCGCAGCGATTCCGTGACGGACGCGTCTGTTTCGCGAACGGCGCGTACTTTTCCGCCGTCCGTACGCTCCAACAGCAGGGCATCTTCTTGCACGCTCACTTTCGTGATTTCCCCGTTGGAAATTTTTTGTGCGACTTCGGTGAGAGGAATCGTTGGAGTTTCTTCAACGGGAATGCCGTAAAGGGCGATGATGCCGGAAAGAATAGCAAGCGCAATCAGCGCGGTGCTCAAGCGCCGGGACATGTTGGGGTTCTCCTCGGAGAACGGAAGACGAAAACGAGCCATGGTGTTATGGGCGTGGGAATACAGGATTGGAGTGCAGCGTGAGGATACCGCCGCTCCGAGAGACTTTCAACCTCCCCACACGTCGTTCCTCGCCGGATGCCAGAGACTGTATCTCTGTATCAAGGTGCAGAAGTTCGCTGCGCGTGAGGGCGACCGCGGGAGTAACGGAGTGCGCGCCGTCAAAAAGAAGACGATAGCGGAGCGGAAGAGGAAGGCGTATGAAGTGAGCTCTCTCCAGCGCAATGCGCGCATCGTGTTGCTGCCAATGCACGTCCTCGCGCGCGGCAGGCGCGAGTGTATCGATAAACGCGCGCTCTGCGTTGAGGACCTCGCTTGCGGTTGCAAGGCTTGAAAGCGCGTGTGTGTCCAGATGCCGCTCAAGAAGAGGCAACAGCAACAGACGGATCCGTGCTGGAAGCGTATCGAGTGCAAGCGCGTGCGGGTGCGCGCGGAATGCAAAACTGCGCTGCGTGAGATAGGTCACGCATGCTTCGTGCGAAAAGGGAAGCACGGGGCGAACGAACGGCTCTTCAACAGAGACGAGCAACCTCTCAAGCTGTGCCGAAGAGCCCATCACTGCGTGGAGCAAACGTTCTGCGCAGTCTTCGCGTGTTTCCGCGGTGGCAATGCGGTACGCACCGCGGCGTTCGGCAAGTGCAATCAGCGGGGTCTTCCAAAACGGTTCGTATGTTGCGGAAGAAGATTCTGCAGCAAGGATATCAAGAGGAAGAGCGAGGGTATCCGCAAGATGCCGAACGAATGCTGCATCATCGTGGGCTTCAGGAGCATCGTCTCGTTGTACGTGACCGATCAGAAGCGTGATCTGCAGATCTGGCGCCACTGTTGCGAGCAGTCGCAGAAGCGCAACAGAATCGCTGCGTCCGGAAACGCCGACAAGAATGGTGCTGTCTTTCGGAAAGAATGCGTTCCGAAAAAGATGTTCCCGAAATGCTGGCAGCACATCGGCGTCGTGGGGAGAGCGTTCTGCGCGCTCGGGCATAGGTGAAGGGATGAAGTGTACGCAAGAGCAGTGAAAAAGACCATCAGGTGATTCTGGACAGAGAGACAACACTTTGGTACGTTCGCGCTAGGAACAGCCCTTGTATACGGAAACCATCGCCTCTGTACGAGAACGGGAGGAATACTATGTCAGCTGGTTTCACGCGTGTGCAGCAATGTCCTAAATGTCGAAAGCATCGCACACGTGTCGATGCGACAAAGGAATTCTCTCCATGGGCAGGAAAGGACGCTGCCATTCCCGCGGAGTTTCAGGGAGACACGGTGGAGATTGTGTGCTGTGCAGGATGCACAAAGGAGCACACACCGTTGCAACCAGGCGTGAAGGATGCGCATGGTACTGGTCCAACACTGGTTGTGCGTGCCCGCATCAAACATCCTCCGTCAGATCTAGGTCAGGAGGAGTAAAGAACAAGAGCGACGAGTCCCTCGCCGCTCTTTCTTCTTCATGTTGCGTCTATTCCTTGTGCTTTGTTTTTTCCTTCCCCGTACCCTTTGTCGTGGACTCTTTTTTGGCACGCGGTGCTTTGCGTGCAGGCCCGTCTGCCTGCCGGCCAGGTTTCTTCTCTTCGGACGATGCTTCTGCTTTCAAGGACAAGCCGAGACGATGCTCTTGCGGCTCCACGCTGATGATGCGCAGTTTGTACTGTTTCCCGACGTTCACCACATCCTCGGGTCGCATACCTTCTTTTCCGGACAGTTCGCTAATGTGCGCGAGTCCGTGAATGTCTTCATCCAGCTTCACAAATGCGCCGTACGGGGTGAGCTTCAGCACGCGACCTTCCACCATGTCACCGACTTTGTAGCGCTGCTCCACCGTCAGCCACGGATCTTCGCGCAGGCGCTTCAGCGAGAGAGAAATGCGCGTGCCCTCCACCGCGAGCACCACCGCGCGCACTTTCTGGCCAACGCTTGCATAATCTTTCGGGTCATCAACGCGCTGCCAGGCGAGTTCCGAAATATGGACAAGGCCTTCCAGGTCCTGTCCTCCACGCTGGAACTTGATGAACACGCCGAAGTCCACAATGCCGCTCACGACACCCTCAACTTCCGTTCTTTCCTTCAGGTCGCCCAGCGCACCTTCCATCTCGGCGGTCATCGCTGCCTTTTCCGAGACAATGAGTTTTCCTTCGCGGCGGTCGGCGGTGAGCACGCGCACATTAAAGAGTTGCCCGACATACTGTTTCAGGCGATCAAAAATCTGCTGCTTGTCGCCGCCCTCCACGCGCGGATAGTGCTCGGCCGACAGTTGCGAAACGGGAAGAAATCCGGTAATGCCTTCCAGTCGAATAATGAGGCCACCCTTGTTTGCATCCATAATCTGGGCGGGGAATATTTCTCCGGATTCTTTTCGTGCTTCCAAGCGCGCCCAACTTTTCTCTTCCGATGCGCTGCGCAGAGAGAGTTCGATGTACCCTTGATCGTTTTCGGGATCGAGGACAACCGCTTCGATATCATCGCCGATGCGCACCATGCGGAAGGTGTCTGCCGCATCGAGCAATTCACGTCCAAACACAATGCCGACGCCCTGCGAGCCCAAGTCCACATACAGGGAGCTCGGCGCGATTTCCAGAACGGTTCCTTTCACAATGTCCCCGGCGTGCAACGCGCGCAGCGCGTCTGGATGTGCAGCAAGAAGACGGGCGAACGGGGAGTCCGCGTTCTGCTGTTGCGTACCAATCTGGGCGGCACGACGTGGAGTCATATGTCGGGAGAATATACAAGAATGGGTCTTGTGAGGCAAGAGCACGCATGCTACGGTAGTGTCTGCGCTTGTCGCTGGTAGCTTTTTAGGTTGTGTCCGCTGTTCGTCGTCCTACAAGCTAAGAAGCTACACGCTACTACCCTTCGCTATGCACATCAGTTGGTTGGGGCTTTCTGCCTTTAAACTTGAGACAAAGGACGCAGTACTTGTCCTCGATCCCTATGGACCGAGCGTTGCGCCGCGCCCGCTCCGCGCAAAAGCGGATATTGTCACCACCAGTAATCCGCACAGTCCGGCACACGGGTATTTGGACGGGATCATCGGTGAGCCGTTCGTGATCGATCATCCCGGCGAATTCGAAGTGAAAGGGGTATTCATTCATGGCATCCCCGTAGGCGGAAGCGCCAGCACGCATGGGGACCGGGTGGGAGGAACACAGGGAAAACGCCCGGCGACCGATGGCGAAACGGCCAGCGAACCAACACTCTTTACGTTTGATCACGAAGGGCTTCGGCTGGTCCATGTAGGGGATTTACGTGCTGTTCCCGCAAGCGACATTCTGGAAAGCCTGAATGGCGTGGACATTCTGTTTCTTCCGGTTGGCGGCGGAGACACGCTCGATGCCGAGGCTGCCATGCGCGTAGTGAACGCAATGGAACCGCGAGTGGTTGTGCCGATGCACTTTCGACAGGACGGGTGGAAGGTCACGGAGAAACTCCAGCCGGTGTCCGCGTTTCTTCGTGAGATCGGATCATCGAAGATTGATCCGGTGGAACGTTTCAGCGTGAAAAAGCGGGACTTGAGCGGCGAGGAAACCACTGTGGTACTGTTCACCGCGTAGAGGCACCGTCCTATGTTGCAGTACTTCCGCACTTTGCAAGAGCAGCCGCTCACCGCGCGGCGCCGCTTTGTGGTTGTTGCCACCGCCTTTTCCTTTGCGCTGATCCTGTTGCTCTGGGTCGGCGTCACCTTTATCAGTCGTCGTTCTGCGGAGACGCCAGCGCCGTCACCGACGGCGGTTGGTGAGCTTCCGGAAGCGCCGTTACTCGTGTCTCCCGCACCGGAGACAACAACGTCTCCGGAAGCGTCACCGGCGTCAGCGTCTCCGGTGGATGTTGGGCAGATTTCCACAAATCTTTTTCGCGCCTTCGGCCCACCTCCGCCAAAGAGCCCATAACTTCTCCTCATGCCGGAGACGATCCAGCCGCGGGGCATAACCGACGAGGTACGCGATTCGTATCTCGACTACGCCATGTCCGTGATCGTGTCACGGGCATTGCCAGACGTGCGGGACGGACTGAAACCGGTCCAGCGGCGCATTTTGTACGCCATGCACGATATGGGACTGCGTGCGGGCGGACGATTACGAAAATCGGCGGCCGTCGTCGGGGAAGTGCTCGGTCGCTACCACCCGCACGGGGATCTTTCCGTGTATGAAGCGATGGCGCGTCTCACACAAGATTTTTCGCTGCGCCATCCGCTGATTGATGGGCAAGGAAACTGGGGGAGCACCGAAGACGGGCCCGCCGCCATGCGGTACACGGAAGCGCGGCTTGCGCGTGTGGGAGAGCTTATGCTCGCCAACATCGATAAAGACACGGTGAATTTCACGGAAAACTACGATCGCACGCGCAAGGAGCCGACGGTGCTCCCCAGCGTGCTCCCGAACCTTCTCGTGAATGGAACGGTGGGTATCGCGGTGGGCATGGCAACGAACATTCCGCCGCATAATCTGCGAGAAGTCATTGATGCGCTTATGCATCTTGCCAAAGACCCGCACGCGACCGTTGAAGATCTTGTCGAGTTCGTGCGTGGTCCGGATTTTCCGACCGGAGGCATTGTGTACGGGGCGCGCGACATTGCTGCGGCGTATGCCACCGGCAAGGGTCCGATGGTGACGCGTGCGCGCACGGAGATTGTCGAAGAAAAAGAAGGGGATTTCCGCATCATCGTGACGGAAATTCCCTATCAAGTGAACAAAGCCTCTCTTTTGGAAGAGATTGCGGATGGCGTACGCGCCAAGCGGCTCGAAGGCATTCGCGATCTTCGTGACGAGTCCGACAAGGACGGGACGCGCATTGTGATTGAACTCAAGCGTGATGCCGTCCCGAATAAAGTGTTGAATCAATTGTTTGCCCACACCGCGCTGCAGCGGACGTTCCACGTGAATCTTCTCGCCTTGGTGAATGGCATCGAGCCGCGCGTGCTGACCCTCAAGGCGCTCCTGGAACAGTTCCTCGAGCATCAGCGCGTGGTTGTCCGTCGACGCAGCGAGTATGAGCTCGCACGCGCGAAAGAACGCGCGCACATTCTCGAAGGGCTCACGAAGGCGCTCGATCATATTGATGCGATCATCACCACCATCAAGAAAAGCGAGTCGAAAGAAGACGCACACGCAAATTTGCGGAAGAAATTTGATTTCTCGGCAGCGCAGGCAACCGCCATTCTGGAAATGCGCTTGCAACCGCTTGCGGGGCTTGAACGAAAAGCAGTGCAGGATGAACTTACCGAGAAACGCCGCCTCATCCGCGAACTCATGGAACTCCTCGGCAGTCCGAAAAAAATCACCACAGTTGTTATGGGCGAGCTGCAGCGTGTCAAGGAGCGCTATGGCGAAGAACGTCGCACCACCGTGGTCGCACAGCCCATTGGCGAGTTCCGCGAGGAAGATCTCATCCCTGACGAAGACACGGTCGTCATCGTGACCGCGGGCGGCTATGTGAAGCGGCTCCCGGTCACGGCCTATCGCGTGCAGCGGCGCGGCGGCAAAGGCGTGATCGGTATGACCACCAAAGAAGAGGACACGGTGGATACCCTGTTTGTCACACGGACGCACGCGGACGTTCTCTTCTTCACGAACCTTGGTCGCGTGTTTGCGGCAAAGGCATACGATCTTCCCCTCGCCTCGCGCACGGCAAAAGGGCAAGCACTGCCCAACTTCCTTTCGCTCGGAAGCGGCGAAAAAGTCACTGCCGTGCTTGCACTTCCGAAAGGCACGACGCAACAACGGACACGAACAAGCGGAAAAACAAAAGCACAGAAAAAAGAGGCCGCTCCTGCAGCCGGATTTTTGGTGATGGTCACCCGTCAAGGAACGGTGAAGCGCGTGCCGCTTGCCGAGTTTGCGAACGTGCGCCGGAGCGGGCTCATTGCGATTCGCCTGCATAAAGGAGACACGCTCGACTGGGTTGCGCGCACCAGCGGCAGTGACCACATCATGCTGGTGACCGCGCGCGGCCAATCTATTCGGTTCAAGGAAAACGACGCGCGCCCGATGGGTCGTCCGGCAGCCGGCGTCCATGCGATGCGCCTGAAGCGCAGCGACGAAGTGATCGGCATGGCGCACATCCAAGACGTGAAGCCGAACCAGTTCCATGTGCTTGTCCTCACGGAACACGGATTTGGAAAGCGCACGCTGCTCTCGGCGTACAAAGTGCAGCGGCGCGCCGGTTCCGGCATCAAAACCGCGCAGGTAACTTCAAAAACAGGATCCGTCGTGGGTATGGCGCTCACGCCCGTGGCCGTGAATGAAGACGCGACGGTCATCGTCACGTCCGCAAAAGGACAAGCAATTCGCGTTCCCATGGACAGCATTCGTGTGCTCGGCCGTGCCACGCAGGGCGTGCGCGTGATGCGTCTGGACACGGGCGATTCCATCGCATCCTTCACGACCTTCGCAGGCGAAAAAGAATGAGCGTGGGCATGGTACACTTACGCGCAAGGTACGCATGCTCACACCAACATCCATTCGTACATCACTGAAGCCTGAAGAGCTCTTGCGGCAGCTGGGCATTCGTTCCGGCTGGAAGGTGGCGGATTTCGGATGCGGCGCAGGCTATACCCTTGTCCCAGCGGCGCGGTTTGTCGGTTCGGCAGGGCGCGTGGTTGGTATTGATATACGGACGATGGCAGTGGATGAATCTCGACGTCGCGCGGAACGTGCAGGCGTTGCGGATCGTGTGGATGTTCTCCGCGCAGATCTTGCGCGCCCGCGCGCAACCGGTCTCCCGGACGGATGGGCCGATCTCGTACTTCTGATCGGCGTGCTGTATCAAAGCGATCCCGCGGCGGTCCTTACCGAAGCGGCGCGGGTCGTGAAGCCAACAGACGGTCGTGTTGCGGTGATCGAATGGGATGAAGTGGCAACGCCCGTTGGCCCGCCGTCGGAACACCGCGTCAGCCGCGATGCCGTCCTTGCCGCAGGAAAAGCTGCCGGCCTCACATTTCTTTCCCCGGTACATGCGAGTCTGCACCAGTATGGATTGCTGTTTCTGCGCGCGCAGGATGCTGGGACGTCGCGGCGCACCGTACAGCGTTCTTCTTCCCCGCATGCGACGTAGATTTCTTCAAGCGAGTCTTCTGTTTGGAAGCTTGGCGCTCCTCGGCCAAGGATGCGTGCGCGGCGGCAGTGCGCCCACGCAAGGAGCGAACCTGACCGTGTGGGGGGTCTTTGATGACGCAGACACCATGGAGCCGCTTGTGCGCGCGTTTGAGGCGTCGCAGAAACGCGCGCGCGTACAGGTGGAATACCGCAAAATCAGTCCTCCCGATCAGTACGAAGAAATTCTTCGCACCGCGCTCGCGGAAGGACGCGGGCCCGATGTGCTTCTTGTGCATTCATCGTGGATACCGCGCTGGCAGGGCACCTTGCTGCCGGCGCCGTCCGACACCGTATCTCTGCGCAATGTGCGCGATGAATTTGTCGATACGGTTGCAAACGATCTTGTCCTGAATGGACGCATCCTCGGGCTTCCGCTCTTCGTGGACTCCCTCGCGCTGTATTACAACAAAGACATCTTCAACGCGTCTGGCGTTGCGCGCCCACCTCGCACATGGAAAGAAGCGCATGACGTTGTCCGGCGCACGGTACGATTTAATCCTGTTGAACCCGGACAAATCGATCAGCACGGGCTTGCCGCCGGAACGGGGCGGAATGTGAATCGTTCCCCGGATATCATAAGCGCCATTCTTTTGCAAAACGGCGTGGTTTTTCACGACGATACCGGCGCCATTGCCTTTGGGGACGATGAACGCGCGCGCCAATCCGTGCGGTTCCTCACCGATTTCGCCAATCCGGCAAAAGATGTCTACACGTGGCAGCCGACGTCGGATTATTCCATCGACGCATTTGCGGAGGGCGAAGCCGCGATGATGTTCAACTACAGCTACCATCGCGCGACCATACAGGCAAAAAATCCTCGTTTGAATTTTGCGATTGCTCCATTCCCGCAGCTCGACGGCACGACGGCCACCTACGCGAGCTATTGGGCGTTCGGCGTGTCGCGGCAGTCCGCCAACGCGCAGGCCGCGTGGCAGTTTGTGCGGTTTCTCACGGGAACAGATTCCGCGCGCGAGTATCTGAAGCGCAGCGGATATCCGCCGGCGCGTCGCGATCTCGTGGTTGAGCTACAGCGAGATCCAACCATCGGCGTGTTTGCCGAACAGGCGCTTTCCGCACGCACGTGGCAGCAGCCGGACAATCGCGTGGTGGACCGTGTCTTCACTGAGATGCTTGATGATGTCGTCGTGGGACGGGATACGGTGGAAGCCGCATTGCGCCGTGCGGCGGAGCAGATTCAAGCCGCCGCAAACGCACTCGGAGGATCGGCTCCATGAGTACCTCTGTGTCACATATCGTGAGACGCGTACCAACACTTTGTATCGTTGGCGTTATGCTCATGCTGTCGTCCGCGACCGTTTTTGGTCAGGATCTCTCTCCACACGTACGCATTGGACAATCGCGGCAAGGAGACGTTTTTCTGCGATTTAGTTCTGAATCAGGAACGGGCGGCTTTCGCAGCGACCGATCGCTTGCTGTTGCGCCGACACGGAATGAGTTTGTCACGTTGGATGTTGTACAGCCCGGTCTCGATCCCGGGCTGTTTCACCAGGTCGAGGGATACACACTCTCATTAGGCGGACAGAAGCTTGCACCCTCTTCGACCATTCCAGGATCGTGGACACTGCCGGCGGAACGATTCGCCGGTTCTGGAGATCTTCCCCTTGTCGTACAAGATCCGTTGAAGAGAACGGTGTACGACAGCGCTGTTCACCGTCTGCCGCCCGGAGTGCCCAGGGCTTCATCAGGATCTTCCGCCGCGCGTTCCGCTGGTCAAGCAGCCGGCGATGTGGGCTCTTCCGCAGGGAGTGCAAACAGGGACGGTAGCGCCGGCGGACTGGTTCAGTGCGGCCAAGGCGAGAAACCATGCACCTTGCAGGAACTTTTCGGACTCGGCGCGCGTATCTTCAACTGGCTGCTCGCGACCGGAGGGGCAGTGGCACTCCTTGCCATCATTTGGGCGGGACTGAAGTACATTCTCGCGGTCTTTCAGGGCGCCGATAGCTCCGCAATCGCGGGAGCGAAGCAGAGCATACTGTACGCACTTATTGGACTTGTGGTGCTGCTTGGCGCATTCGTGATTGTGCGCACAATTCTTTCTGTGCTCGACGTAAGCCCCGGGCGTTTGCAGAGTCCCCCTCCGGAAATACAGCAGCTGATTCCGAGCGGAGGACGCTAAGGAACGTTCATCTATAGCTGTGCTACCATGAAGAGCATCGAAGCTATGATCAGACGCATACCTGCTTCTCGCCTCGTTTGGGCTGTTGTCGTTCTTCTCGTATGCGTTGCGGTAGCAGCTCCCGCGTTTGTGCATGCGCAGCAAGCTTCCTCAACCATCACGAATCCGATCGGATGCAACAAAATCGACGAATGTGTTCTTCTGGTGGTGAATTACGTGCTCGGCCTTGCGGGTGTGCTGGCGCTTGCGGCGATTGTGTACGGCGGGTTTCTCTACATCACCGCGGCGGGGAATCAGGATCGCATTGAACAAGGCAAACACGCGATTTTTTACAGCATCGTCGGGCTGGTGGTGATTGCGTTGTCCTACGCGATTCTGACGTTTGTCTTTCGTGCGCTCAGCGGGCCGCAATCGGGAGGGCTTATTGATCGGACTGATCGCGGAGGAGGGGCTATTGATCGAAGTGGAAGATGAATCTGCGAACGTCCCTGCATCGGTACGTTTCCCCCCTTTCTCGCCTCGGGAGTTCCATGCTCGCGCTTGCGCTTGCATTCCCCGCTTCTGCGCAGTTTAAGCCGCCGAATGTATCCGGGACGGGCCTTCCAACAGATCCCCTTCCCGTACTGATCGCACAGGTTGTTCGGGCTGCACTTACCCTCGTCGCGGTGATCGCTCTCGGTTTCATCGTCTACGGAGGGTTTCGCTATATCATTTCCCGCGGGGATGAGCGTGAGGTGGAGGACGCAAAGAAAACGATCACGTACGCAATTATCGGGATTATCGCGATTGGTCTTGCCTTTGCGATTGTATCCTTTGTCATAAACATCATCGATCCGGCGGAATCTCTGCCCGCTCCCCGGCCGGACGGAGGAAGGTAAAGGACCAACGATGTGGCGTCTTCTCGTCCCTGTCGTCTACGCGCAAGGAGAATTGCGGCGCGGATTGAATGCAGCACAACGTGTGGGCTTGCCTGACGAGGAACTTCCCGATCTTATTCTGCGCATTATAAATTGGAGCCTGACGCTCGCCGCGGTGATCGCTCTCGGCTTTATCGTCTATGGCGGCTTTCGGTACATCATCTCCCGCGGAGAAGAGCGCGATGTTGAAAACGCAAAAAACACGATTACCTACGCGGTTATCGGTCTCGTAGTGCTTGGTATTGCGGCGCTTCTTGTGAACTTTGTTATCAGCGCCGTGCTCGGCACGTCCCAAACGGTAGAACCGCCGCTTGCCAATCCGCGTCCGTAAGCAGTAGTCACAACGTCCGTTGCATGCTACGGTTAAAGAGATCTCTTGTGGAAAAGCAAAGACGAACAATGACGATTCGCTCTCTCCTTCTTCTTGCATTGGTCGTTGGCGTCAGCGTCAGTCTCTTTCCCCATGGCGCTCTCGCGCAACAGGGAGCTGATTTGGGCGCGCAGGGAATCCAGGGGTATGCTGTGCAGCCACAGGCACGAGATCTCCCTACCATGATTGTTAACATCATCAATTGGACCCTCACGTTAGTGGGCGTGCTCGCACTTGCGTTTATTGTGTACGCGGGATTTTTGTACATCACCTCGCGTGGCGATGAGGGTCAGGTGGAGAAAGCAAAGAACATTATTGTGAATGCCGTCATCGGTATTGTGATTATCGGCATCGCTGCGGTCCTCGTGAACTTCGTGATCGACGCGCTGCTTCAATAAAGGAGGTGAGGACGATGGAAAAAGTCAAAGCATGGATTGCACCTGTCGCAGCGTGGACGCTCGGTCTTGCGCCGCTTGTTGCGCGCGCACAAGAAGGCCTCACGGGCGTGCCCGCGCCAACTGGCACGGCACAGGGTGATCTCCCGGAAGTGATTCTGCGGATTATTAACTCCGTTCTCGGCCTCGTTGGTATCATCGCTCTCGCCTATCTCGTATACGGCGGGTTCATGTATATCACCTCGGGCGGAAACGAAGATAAGGTGGAAGCCGCAAAAGCCATCATCACCAACGCTATCATCGGTATCGTCGTGATCGGCGTTGCTGCTGCGCTCGTAAACTTCGTGATTCGCAACGTGGGCGGATCTGTTCCTGCCGGCGCCATTTGATCTTCCGTTTGTGCAAGAAAAAACACGTCTCGGAACCGAGACGTGTTTTTGTATAAAGAAAAACGGCAGTCGCTGTGATACGACTGCCGTTATGTTGCTAGGGTAGCCGCTCATGAAAGAGCGCTACTTCGCGTACTTGACTGGTGGGATGTGGCTTTCCCACCTCGAACGTCCACGTTCCGGTCACGTTCTCGTCACTCGCAACGTAATACGAGAGCTTGCCGGGGCTTTTGGCGTTCAGGTACGCGATGAGGTTTCTCCGGAGTAGCACCGTCGCGGTCGGAACCCTGTCGAGGAACGGGCGTTTCAGGATTTCCGCGCCCGGACGACCTACCTTGTTGATGTCAAAATCGAAGAGGATTCCGCATGGCGGGAGTTTCCCCGTCACGGGATACGCCATGCCGGGTTCCAGTTCGATGTCGGTGAGCACCCACACTCCCTGTGCAGGAAGATCCACCTCGATCGTTCGCGGCCACTGCTCCAGCGCGATGCGCTCCTGCGCGGACAGCCTCTTGCCGACATCCGTTTGTCCGTCCTGGTAGCCGTGCGTGTACACGTTCCCGAAATCGGCGGCCGCGTTTGTCTTCCTGACAAGATCACGCACAGGCTTTTTTTCTCCAGGTTGTTCGCTGGCTTGTTGCTGTGTGTCGGCCGTCGTGGCTGCTTGTACTGTCACACCGGCCAAAATTAGTACCAGCGGCCAGACGACACCGAGGATAATCGCTATCGCGATTACTCCGAATGCCGACCAGCTTCCCGTCGCGACTTTCTGGAAGACGACAGCTCCGATAAGGATAGCGCCCACAAACGCGCCGAGGAGGCAACTCAGGAGGTAGATTCCAGAGATGCCGAGGGATATGGCGATCCATACCCACAGTCCAAAGACGATGCTGCCGACAACCGCGGCAATCGCGGTGCTTTTCAGATTCATGCAGTTCTCCTGTTAGGGCTTTTTGAATTCTTTTACCGCATCCACGAGACCTTCCGGTATCTTCTTTGCGAGTTCACGACCCATTTGAGCGAGAGCGATCGTCCCATACTGATCGGTGTCAGCCGCGAGCGCCTCACGGCGAGTGAGTGGGTCAGGATCACGGGGATCGATGAGTTGTTCCGTGGCGGCTTTCAGTTTCTCGATACGCTTTTTGTGCTCGAGCGCTCCTTGCAGTCTCTCGTCCTTGTATCGGAGATTGGTGATGCGCACGTCCACGAGGTTGATGCCGACGTGGAGAAGATCTTGGTTCGCACGCGCCTCAACGGCTTGCGCGAGCTTTTCATAGAGCTTCGCGGTATTCTGCACCGGCTCTGGGACGACGCCAGGTACTGGTGCCGCGGGGACAATGAACGCACCCACAGATTCCGGTACAGTGAGTTGATCTCCTGTGTATTGTCCGAATTCCGCGTCGAGCGCCGTTTTAATGATCTCTTGCGTACGCTCCTCCCGTTCGGCGTAGTTGATTGCCGTCACGGCAAGACGAACCATCTCGTCGGTGACCGCAGAGAGATCATCAGCCGGTGTGGTGAGCACACCGGTTGTCCGATTGAACGGTCTTCCAGACACAATGTCGAATCGATATTCGATCGCGAGACGAAGGCCATCGGAAGAGCGAACTTCCTCAGCGTCTTCGCCGGAGACTTCGATCGGTTCTCGGTTGAGCTGGACGGTGGCGAATTCTTGCCAGCCAGGACCAATGGGGTGTGCTCCGGGTCCCAAAACGCGCAGTTGCCCCGTGGCGACATTCTTCACCACGACTCGTTGGGTGTTCGCCGGGTTTACCCTGATGACTTTCTGCGTGTAGAGAAGCAGCATTGCGAGTAAAAAGAGAAGTACGGGGACGCCGAAGATCAGCAGGAACCAAAGGGGATGCATGTAAGCACCTTTCTTTGTTGGGTGAGGTAAGTTTTCAAAAGTCCACATGCGCACGACGGGTGCGCACTTCATGGAGTGTGCCTTCCTTGGAAGCACGCTTCGTGAGGTGCGAACTAGGCCTTTGAAAGAATATCCCCTTGGGAGAGCTTCCTCTTAGTAGTTTCGCCTCCCGGAAGACAGTTTTAAAGGTCGGGATACTATATACGAAATATGAGAAAATGTCAATAGCGAACATCTCTTCCACTTGACGTTTTTCCATTCTTCGTGTATGATCGGATGTTCCTTTCCATCGTGAGATCGGGAACGCTCGAATATATCCGATTGCTTCTCTTCCTAAAGGAGGGTTTTCGACAATGCGCATCCGACCAGTGCTGAAGGTGTCCGTGATCTGCCTCGTTGTGACGGCTGTCGTGGTTGGCGGGGTACTCTTCTTCCTGCAGTCGAAAGGACGTCTCAATCTCGACCCGGTGCGTCCGCCGGCGGCTCCCTCAACCGCAACCGAGCGCAACCTCATCAAAAAAGAGGAGGCGCAGAAGCAAAACGGGAGAATCGCGCAGGAAGTGCACGACCTCACCCGGAAGGAGTTGGAGATGAGGATCATGACCCCCGAGGAAGTGCACAAACTGGCAGAGGAAACCATCGAGGTGTACCGGAAGAAACTTCGGGGAAAACAGGAAGGATCACCTGGCAGTAGCTCCTAAACATTCCATCGCGCGGACCATACATGGTTCGCGCGATCTTTTATCAGCATGAAAAAAGCCCGGCCACAGAGATGTGCACCGGGCGTGAACAGCGTTGCTACAACAGGTACTCGATGACCGCGTAGCTTCCTCCAAGAATGAACAGGACGAACACCGCGGCAACGATCCCGAGCGTGCGCCAGCTCAGCTCGTCTGATGCCGGTTCCTGCCGGATCGGCGGGCGAGCTTCCGGCGGAGTCAGAGACGCGGGAGCCGGCGCAGGCATGGGGGCTGCTGGCAGCGGCGCATCGGGCGCCTTTGAGGGCGTTGGCGAGCTCGGCGAGCTTGCCGTCACAGCCGCCGCGAAAAGGTTGGGAAGGTCCTCCCATTTTTTCTGCACGTCGGCCCGAAGGCCGGCGACAGCGTCCTCCAGCGTTGCGATTCTTTGCAGCGTCGCTTGCTGGGCGTTGCTTGCCGCTTCTTCCGCGATCCGCTTCGTCTCGGTCAGAATCGTTTCCGGCGGGTTCGCCGTCGCAGCGGGTGGCGCTTCCGGCGCCGGAGCAGCAGGCGCGTTCGCATCGCTGCCTCCCGTGGGCAGGGGCGCAGGAGAAGAAGGAGCGGTACTCGCTTCCGCAAGCGCCACTTCTTCGTACAGCAGCCGTGCCACCTCGTCCAAGAATCCCTTCAGTGCTGTCGTCTGCGGAGCCGCGTACCCAATGCCCACATCCGCACTTTCCGGCAATGCCTGTTGGGCGTTGATGGTCTGGCGGGTGACATAGGGCTGACTCGACACCACGAGATACGTTCCCGGCCGCGGATTGGTCTTCCGCAACTCGACAAGCGTATCTGTCGTGTTCGGGTGTCTCGTCTTCCCATCCGCGGTGGTTTGCAGGGGCGCGTTAATGAGCACGTCCTGCCACTCCTTTGGGAGAAGCGATTGGTCGAACACGAGCTTCATCATCTCCGCCTCCGTCGTCGGCAGCGTGCTCGGAGCCGCCCAGTCTTCCTTGAACGGGAGTTCCGCTTGGGTACACAGCGCCGTCGGACTTTCCTTGTCCTTGTCGAGTGGACGGGCGCCGCCCAGAAGATACACCGTGGTGACGGTCATGCCCTGGCGATGCTGCTCGGCAAGGAAGCCCAGCCGTTTTCGGACAGCGGTGACTGTGCCACCGAGGATGAGCGCGCCGTCGAAGTGTCCCGGTGGAGCCGTTCGTGCCCCGATAAGCCAGAGGTCTTCCAGGAGGGACATGTCTTCCGGAGCGGGAGGGCCCTCGGGAATCTGGTACTGGTGCTCCGTTTTGCGGATCCAGTTTTCTTGGACTGCGTCCGACAACTCTTTTGCTGTCATCTGATCTGTTGTCGTGATGCCGTGACGGTTTGCCAGCCGAAGCAGTGCCTCGACTGGACGGCCGTCCTCGCGAGTCAGTTCCATCATTCTTCTCCTTCATGAAAGGGGAGCTACAAACCGGATTGGTACAGAACACTTCTCGGAACACCGAGTACCCGAGAGTAGTGCAAAACCGACGTTCTGTCAACAGTTGCGCGCAGCGTACAAAGAAAACGCCCTGCACGTGTGTCACGTACAGGGCGTTAGAGAGTCAGCCGAATTGGCTGAGGGTTACTTCTTGGCGACCGTCACGGCATCCTGCCTGGCGGTCTGGGAGACAGTCGTGTCGCTCGCGGCACCGTAGTGCTTGCGTGCACGCGCCACCAGATCGGCATCTGACTGCGTCTTCTGCGCTTCCGGGGGCAGGACTTCCTGCTGTTTTTGCAAAGGAGCGGTCGGGGGTGTGACCGGCTGTGTCTTCGCATCGCTGCCAAGACGCCGGCGCACTTCCTCGACTGTCGTCCCGTACTTCATCGCGAGCAGCTCCAGGTGGAGCGTCTCCCGATCCGGAAGTTGTGATGCACCAAGCGGAGCGGCTTGCGGCATCGCCGGTGCTGTCCCCGGCGCTCCCGAAGGAGGAACGATCGGGACTTCCGGAGGAATACCTTGCCACCAGTTTCCCAGAGGCATTTTCCCCGCAGGGATCGGCTGTCCGCCGACATACCACTGGTTGTTGACGAACCGATAGAAGTGTCCGTCAAAAACCCAAACCCAGCACCCCTCGATCTTCCACCATCCGTTGGTGTAGACCTTCGGACACATGCCGTTCGGACACGGTGGCTGTTCCGGCTGGGGACACGGGGCCGGAGCCTCGGGGTACGGAGCCGGACAGGGAGGCGGCCCGTAGGAGGGAGGACACGGCGGGAGGCCGTAGCTGCTTCCTCCGCCGCCGCTTCCCGCGCTGCTGAGGCTTAGCGCGGGCGCAAAATTAAACGCCTTCGTGGTTGTCGGTGCATACACATTGCTGCTTTGCGGTGCAAAGACAGGCGCATGCGTATTCACGGGCGCGAACGTCTCTGATGGGGCAAACGTGGGCGCGAACGTTTTCTGGGCCGTAATCGTTTGTGGGTACACAACCGGTTGCGGCGGGGGTAGCGGAAGCGGGGGCTGCTTCGCAGGGGGAGGCGGTGGTCTCTTTGCCACCACCGGTTTCTTCTGCGGGCACGGCGGCGGAGCCGACGGCCTCGCAGGAGGCGGTGTGTAACTCGGGGCCGGCCTGGGAGGCGGCGGAGTGTACGGTGTCGCCGCAAGCGGTCTACTTGTCGTAATCGGACGAGGACCGGACACCGTTGGACGCGGCGCCGATGACGGACTGTACGGTGTCGCGGCAAGGGGCCTCTGCGTCGTAAACGAGCGCGGAGGCGATACCGCCGGCTTGTAGGCCGACGGTGTCACGCTACGGGGAGCCGCAGGTGTGACGGGCCTGGCCACATACGCCGTGGTCGTGGGGGGCCGGTAGGAACTGACTGTTGGCCTCGGAGCGGCCGGTCTGGAGAACGATGCTGTCGGTCGCGGTGCCACCGCGGCGGGCCGCGAAACGGTAGGCCGCGGGGCGGACACCGTCGGTTTTGCCGCATCCGCGTTGGATGCGACAATCAAGATCGCCGCGCACAAAGCGGCAAGCACAACAAACGTTCGCATAAAACCCTCTCAATCTCAATTGGGGAAAGAGCCATACGGATCCACCAAGGATCCGCACTCCGTTTTTGGAGGGGTTTTTGTATCATAGAGAGTACATCTTGTCAAGCACCGCTTCATGAGGGAGACTACGCGTGCGGGGGACGTGGCGGAATTGGCATACGCGCCAGTTTTAGGAACTGGTCCCGCAAGGGGTGAGGGTTCGACTCCCTCCGTCCTCACCATTCGATTCGGCCCGCCTTGGGCGGGAGGAAGCCGTGATTGTTCATCTAAGCCGGATGCCGCCGGCGAAGTCTCGGCGAAGTACAGCGAAGCCGGATGAAGCCGGGCATACCAATTTTCCTTGACTGTGAGTGTTTTTTGAGGAATACTAGTGCCCGACATGCCCCGTTAGAAACACCATGATTCCATTCCTCTTCAGTACACTCCCCACATGAAATACCAGCTTTACACTTCGCTTCGCGAAAAAGCGTACCGCACGCTTTTTCGCATACGTTTCTAACGGGGTATGCCGAAACTCTGTGATTCCTGTCGCGCTCGTCCTGCTGCTGTCACCGTGCTTCGTTCGGGTGGTCAGCGGGAAGTGCGAACACAACTCTGTCATGCCTGCGCAGCGGATCTCGAGGGGTTCGGGAGTCCGTTTGGGTTGCTGCGATCTGCGTTTCCCGGGTTTGGTTCCTTCTTTGATGAGGAGGAAAGCGAAAAGGTTGCGCCGCGGCGGCGCCGGACCAACGGTGCACGGCATGTCGATGTCGAAGGCGTGAATCTTCTCGAGCTTTTTGCGGAGCGTGCAAAGCGCGTGCTCCAACAAGCCGCGCAGCATGCCGCCGGTCGCGGTGCATCCGCCATTGATACGGAGGATCTGCTCGTCGCCATTGCAGAAGAACCGGAAGCAGGCGCAAAGCTTCTCCGCGCATTGCACATCAAACCGGACGATCTGGTGCAGTACATCGCCGCGAACGCGCAGAAGAACGGGGAGAAAAAGGAGACGATTCTTGACCTCTCGCCCCGCGCAAAACAAGCTATTGAGCTTGCATTCCATGTCTCTCGTGATCTGGAGCATGACTACATTGGGTCGGAGCACCTGTTGGTAGGACTTCTTCTCGAAGGAGAAGGATTTGCCGCGCAGACGCTGCGCAAGCTTGGTGTCACCGAAACCGCCGCGCGACAGGCGCTTTTGTCCCTTGTTGGTCCGAAAGGAAAAAAAGAAGGCCCTGTGGCCGAAAAGAGCACCACGCCGACACTCGATCTATATTCGCGTGATCTCTCGGTGCTTGCAAAAGAAGGCAAACTGGATCCCGTGATCGGTCGCGCGGAGGAAATCGAACGCATCGTGCAGATTTTGAGCCGGCGAACGAAAAGCAATCCCGTGCTGATTGGCGAACCGGGCACAGGAAAAACCGCGATTGTCGAAGGACTTGCGCTCCGCATTCTGTCCGGCAATGTGCCGGAGGTGTTGCATGGAAAGCGCGTGGTCGCCCTTGATCTTGCGTCGCTGCTCGCCGGCACAAAGTATCGCGGGGAATTTGAGGAACGCCTAAAGAAAGTTGTGGGAGAAATTGAGCAGGCGAAAAAGAACATCGTTCTGTTCTTGGACGAACTGCATACTCTCGTTGGTGCCGGCGCGACGGGAGAGAGCGGCGCGATGGATGCCGCCAATATTCTGAAGCCGCCGCTTGCACGCGGCGATTTGCAGGCGATTGGCGCGACCACGCTGAACGAATATCGCAAGCACATCGAGAAAGACGCGGCGCTGGAGCGTCGTTTCCAACCCATCTTTGTTGCGGAGCCGTCTGCGGATGCCACCGTGGAGATTCTCCGCGGCATTCGCGATAAATACGAAGCACACCACAAGGTGCGTATTCTCGATGAGGCGATTCAGGCGGCGGTGCATCTCACGGATAAGTACCTGCGGGATCGTTTTCTCCCGGACAAAGCCATTGACGTGATGGATGAGGCAGCGGCGCGCGTGCGTTTGCAGGGCCTGAAAGCGCCGGATGCGCTTGCGGAGAAAGAAGAACACCTGAAGCGCATAAAGCGGGAGCGCACAGCAGCGCAGCGCGCCAAGAAGAGCGACAAGGTGAAAACGCTTGCTGCGCAGATCAAAGAGCTGGAAGAGGAGATTCAGACGCTCCGCGAATCGTGGGAGACAAAACGCGGGACATCCGAACTCACCGTTGGCGCTGCGGATATTGCCGCGATCGTTGCGCAGTGGACGGGCATTCCGCTTGAGCACGTCACTCCCACAGAGCTGGATCGATTGCTGCGGTTGGAAGAAATCCTGCATCGGCGCGTTGTCGCGCAGGATGAAGCAATCCGTGCCGTTGCGGAGGCCATGCGCCGCGCACGGGCAGGACTCAAAGACCCCAAGCGGCCGATCGGATCATTTCTTTTCCTTGGGCCGACGGGCGTGGGAAAAACCGAACTTGCGCGGACGCTTGCGGAAGCGCTGTTCGGCAGCGAGGAGTCGCTTGTGCGTATGGATATGAGCGAGTACATGGAAAAGCATGCCGTGGCGCGACTGATCGGCAGTCCGCCGGGGTATGTGGGGCACGAAGAAGGCGGGCAACTGACAGAACGCGTTCGCCGTCGTCCCTACGCGGTCATTCTTCTCGATGAAATTGAAAAGGCGCATCCCGATGTGATGAACGTGCTGTTGCAAGTTCTCGACGATGGTCGGCTCACAGACGGCAAGGGCCGCACGGTGGATTTCAAAAACACCGTGCTCATTGCGACGAGTAACGTGGGGAGCAAAGCGATTCATGAAGCGACCAGTGCCGGCACCCCAGAGCCGGAAGAATGGAAAAAGTTAAAGCAGGCCCTTCTCGAGCATTTGAAAGACGTGTTCCGCCCGGAGTTCTTGAATCGTCTCGATGAGATTGTTGTCTTCCACGCGCTCGCGAAAGAGCACGTGCAGAAGATCGCCGATCTCCTTCTTGCGGATGTCGTGCGTCGCGTGCACGCGCAAGGTGTTGGTCTGGAGATCGCTGCGGATGTGCGAAACCGCTTGGCGCAAGATGGATTTGATCCGAGTTTTGGGGCGCGCCCGCTCAAGCGGGAAATTCAGCGGCGTCTGGAGACGCCGCTCGCAACAGCGCTATTGTCCGGCCAATTCCCGAAGGGTGCGTTTATCCGCGCTGTGCTTCGCGGTGATGACGTGACGTTTGAAGAGGTCGGCACGTCTGCCTCGAAGCGCACCGCGCTTGCGACTGCGTAAGCTCTTGTGTCTCTTCACGATCGTCTGTAGGATGCGTGTCGCGTATGACCATTGAAGAACACGGAAATTTTGCGCGTGTTGGTCCGGTCGTCCGTTGGGTGAAAGGACTGACCGGCGAGATTTCCGCGCAGCTCCTCACCCTCGCAACGTCCGCGCTCGGGCTGGTCGCCGCGCTTGCGTGGAATGACGCCATTCAATCTGTTTTCCGTGAGTATTTCCCTTCCGCAAGCGGCATCATCGCGAAGTTCCTCTACGCGCTTATCCTCTCGGTGATTATTGTGTCCGTCACGATCAACCTCACGAAGCTTTCCAACCTCGCGAAGAATGGAAGGAATTAGTAAAACCCGTCGGGGTGCGTGAATCCGGCGACGACTACGACGCGGCCTTGGTAGCCGGTCTTTTTTTGCAGCGCGGGAATGACGCGCTGCATGTCGCGTCGCCAATACCGTTGGCTGATGTGATAGAGCACGAGCGTTTTCACGTGCGCATTGCGCGCGAGGATGAATGCATCTTCCGCCGTTGCGTGGTCATCGCCTTCCCGATCTTCCGGCTTGAGGAATGTTGCTTCGTGGACGAGCACGTCGGCATTCGTGAAGAGTGATCCATCAATGCTCGGGCCCGTGTCTCCCGTCATGGCAAGAACGACGTGCGCGTACTCTTCGTGGAGCGTATCGTCACCCTGTTCTTTTTTTAGCTGGATGATTTCTTGCGGGAGCTTCCCCTGGAACGCGGGACGCAAGCGACGTCGCATCTCGAGAAAACGGTATCCGGCGGAGGGCACGGAGTGCTTCGTTGCGAACGGTTCGACGAACCAATGACGCACCGGAATGCGCTCCCCAATAGCAACGGCTTTCCACGTGAGCGGAAATGTTTTTCTGCGTACGACCGTATCGACGTATCCGCGCAAATTGGCGAAATTGCGTTCGGCGATTTCCGGATAATAGATGGTGAGCGGTTTTTCGTCGTCTCCGCGAGCGGACGTGCGGGCGAGAAGAAATCCCGTGAGTCCGGCAATGTGATCATAGTGTGCATGTGTGAGAAAGACGACTTCGGGCACAAATACGCGGTTCCCTAAGCGGCTTGCAATGCCTTCACCCGCGTCGAGAAGCGCACGGGCGGGGGTGTACAAAAACCAGCTGGAAAACGGCGCGGCGAACCCCTCGAGATTCGACGCGAGCGGTTCCGGGAATGTGAAGAGATCAGCTGATCTTGATACCGCCTCAGGTGATGGCACATCACTAGCATACCAGAGCGTACCAGACAGTGTTGCAATGCACTCCTGTGTGCGTCTGCTATCATGAATGATAGCAATGCCACGAAGACGATCAGTAGAGATTTCGCTCGCGGCCGACCAACGGGCGCTGACGCTGCTTCGTGATCTCTTCGAGAAGCGTCGCGGAACCGATACCCTCATCCTTCTTCGGTATTTCCTTACCAAGACGGAACGCACAGTGCTTGTGCGCCGACTTGAAATCGCGGCACGCCTCCTTGGCGGCCAAAGCTACCGGATGATTCAGGATGCGCTTCATGTCAGCCCGAATCTCATCCGGCGGGTAGATCGGTGGCTCGATGCCGAGCGTCCTGGCTATCGCCGCCTCTTTCCGCTTCGTCACCGAGCTTCTCGCCGCACGCACGCGCAACCACGATGGGACCGAGGCGTGCTCATAGGGTCGCCGGCGGCATTCATGAAGCGCTTTCCATTCGTCGGCGATCGCTGATTCGCTATCAAGAATGATAGCAGTTCATCGCATGGCGAGTGTGCTGCTGTTCGTACAGTGCGTCCCGTAGGCATTGTTCGCACGCTTGCACGCTCGCACGCTCGCGCGCTACTGTCACTCGTGTCATGCGCGTTTTGGTGACCGGCGGGACAGGCTTTATTGGGTCCAATCTCGCGCTGCATCTCCATGCGCAGGGTCATGAAGTGTGGATCACGGGAACAACGGGGGAACAAGACCTTCCGGAACTTCGGGAGCGGGTACTCCCGCGAGAGTTTTGGGCGTTGGATTGGAAGAAACTTGGAACGCTGGATGTGGTGTTTCATCAAGCGGCGAATAATGACACGACGGATCTTGATCGCGAAAACATGTTTCGGGTGAATGTTGACGGCTCTCTCAAACTGTTTCAGGACGCCGTTGCACACGGATGCGCACGCATCGTCTATGCCGCATCGTGCGCAGTGTACGGCGATGTTCCCGCACCGTATCGGGAAGACGGGCCCGTCCATCCGTTGAACCCATACGCCGAGTCGAAACTTGCGCTCGATGAACGCGCCATGGCCTTTGCGGCGGCGCACCAAGGCGTCACTGTGGTCGGTTTGCGATACTCCAATGTCTTCGGGCCGCGAGAAGGTCACAAAAGCAAGCGGGCAACCATGATTACGCAGTTCGCGCAGCAGATGCGCGAAGGCAATCCGCGGCTGTTCAAATTCGGCGAGCAGAAGCGTGACTACATCTATGTGGATGATGTCGTACGCGCAAACATGCTCGCGGCGGAGGCGCGGACGAGCGCGGTTGTGAACTGTGGCTCTGGCACCGCCACAGCATTTAATGATCTCGTCGCTCTCCTGAATGCGGTGTTGGGCACGCAGCGTGTCCCGGAATACATCGAGAATCCGTACGCGGGCCGGTATCAAGAGCACACAGAATGTGACATGACCCGCGCCAAGCAGCTTCTCGGGTTTGTGCCCGCATTCGATATCCGTGCCGGCATTCGTGCCTACGCGGAGACCGGTCTTCTTGCTTCCTCACCCGCGCAACTTGCGACGCACCGCAGGTCGTGATACGCTGGTTCGCGCATACATGAGTAAGATTGAAGAGGACAAAAAGAAGATTATCGCGAAGTATCGTCTGCACGAGTCGGATACGGGATCGCCAGAAGTCCAGATCGCGATCTTCACCGAACGGATTTCCGAGCTGACGAAACATTTGAAGTCGCACAAGAAGGATTTTCATTCTCGCCGGGGGCTGCTCGGCATGGTGAGCAAGCGCCGCCGGCTGCTCTCGTATTTGGAACGTGAAGATCCAGACCGCTACACAGAGATTGCGAAACGTCTGAAGTTGAATGCGTGAGTGCCGCTCTTAGAGTGTTATGACATCCTCACGAACATTTCGCACCGAGCTTGCTGGTCGCCCCCTCACGTTTGAGGTAGGGAAACTTGCCGGACAAGCGGATGCCTCTGTCACCGTGCGCTACGGCGATACGGTGGTGCTTGGCGCCTGTCTGATGGCGAATCCCCGTCCCGGCACGGATTTCATGCCGCTGCTTGTCGAGTACGAGGAAAAGTTCTACGCCGCCGGAAAAATTAAGGGCAGCCGGTTTATGAAGCGGGAGGGCAAACCCACGGATATTGCCATCATCACCTCTCGGCTGATTGACCGGAGCATTCGTCCGCTGTTTCCGAAGGGCATGCGGGACGATGTCCAGGTGGTCACCACGGTGTTGAGTTATGACGATGCGCACGAAGCGGACATTGTGGCAATGCTTGCCGCCTCCGCCGCGTTGGCCATATCGCGCATTCCGTGGAACGGCCCCATCGGCGCAGTGCGTATTGGACGGACCAAAGACGGCGCCTGGCTGGTGAATCCGACATCGAAAGAAGTTGATCAGGCAATGCTCGATCTCGTCGTGGCAGGCACCGCATCGGATGTCGTGATGCTTGAGGCAGGAGCCACAGAGATTGCCGAAGCGGATCTTCTCGCCGCTATTGATCAGGGCATGCGTATGACGCGTGAGCTCGCGGCATTCATTGAAGCAATGCGAAAGGACGTTGGTCAGAAAAAGGCGGATCCACACACCGTGGAGTTTCCCAGCGATCTGGAAGAGGCTGTCCGCGCAAGCGCGCAGCGCGAATTGCCGGCACTCCTGCAGGCAGGCGGCTCCAAGGTACAGCTCAATGCGCGCGTGGAGGAATGGACCGAACATCTGGTGACCGAACAGGGCACAACGGCGGATCGCGCCGCGGCTGTCCGCGCGCTCTGTCAGGACATGCATCGGGACCTTGTACGCGAATGGATTCTGAAGGAGCGCAAACGCGTGGATGGCCGTCAGCCCAACGAAATTCGTCCGCTGTCTGTGGAAGTGGGCGTGTTACCGCGCACGCACGGAAGCGCTTTGTTCCAGCGCGGGGAAACGCAAGTGCTGTCCGTCACAACGCTTGGCGCGCCTGATGACATCATGATTCTCGACACCATGACGGAAGAAGACACCAAGAAACACTTCTTCCATTTCTACAACATGCCGGGGTTCAGTGTCGGAGAGATCAAGCCGAATCGCGGCGCCGGTCGTCGGGATATCGGGCACGGCATGCTCGCGGAGCGTGCAGTCGCGCCGCTCCTGCCCTCGCGGGATGTGTTTCCGTATACGGTGATGGTGGTCTCGGAAGTGTTGAGCAGCAACGGATCCAGCAGCATGGGATCCGCATGCGGGACGTCGCTTGCTTTGATGGATGCCGGCGTGCCAGTGCCGCGCCACGTGGCAGGCATTGCCATGGGCCTGGTGACGGATGAAACCGGACAGGGACGTGCGCCCGTCCTTCTCACCGATATTGCCGGCATGGAAGACGAGGGATGCGATATGGATTTCAAAGTGGCGGGAACGCGCCAGGGAGTAACCGCCCTGCAAGTTGATATCAAGATTCCCGGACTGCCGCGGCCGCTCGTCGAAGAAGCGCTCATGGGTGCGCGTACGGCGCGTGAACAGATTCTTGGGGTCATGGAACGAGCGCTTCCGTCTCCGCGCGCGGAGCTCTCGCGCTACGCGCCCCGTATCGTGTCCTTCCGTATCAATCCGGAAAAGATTCGCGACGTGATCGGACCGCGTGGAACGGTGATCAACAAAATTATTGAAGAAACAGGAACGGACATTACTGTGGAGGATGACGGACAGGTGTCGATTACCAGCACGGACGCGGCCGGTATTGAAAAAGCGACAACCTGGATCAAGAATTTGACACGGGAAATTGTTGCGGGGGAAGAGTTTCCTGCAGCACGTGTCACGCGTCTCATGAACTTCGGCGCATTTGTGGAACTGATCCCGGGGACGGACGGGCTCGTGCATATTTCGGAATTCGGCCAGGGATTTGTGCGGAACATTGAAGATGTCGTCGCTCTGGGAGATGCGCTTGATGTGGTCGTGAAAGAAGTAGACCACCTCGGTCGCATCAACCTCTCGCTGAAGAATCGTCCGCAGGGTACTCCCACCCCTGAACAGTTTTCTGCGGATACGGAACAGGGAGCATTTGATCGTCCCGTGCAACCCTTCGGGCGCGGAGGAAGCCGTCGCCCACCGTCTCTTGGACGTGGTTCCGCCCCCCGCCGTTCGGGACACCGATAATAGCTTCGTAGCCCCGTTAGAAACCTTCCCAAGAGCATCTTGGGCGTACATACCATTTCCAAAAGAGTTTCTAACGGGGTATGCTAGAGGACGTCGTTCGTCCGCAATTTTCGCATACACACATCACCATGATTGCCGTTCCTGCATCGTCACGATCTCCCGTCGCCGGGAGCGATCCTCCGCGTGCACAGCGTGCGGAGGGAGGGAGTCTGCCGCCAATCCGTACGATGGCGGATGATCTCGCGGATGCCGCACGCGGCGGGCTCACGGGAACCGGACCGCTTCCTCCCGCTGCGGCAGGTACGGCACCGGCGCTGTCCACTGCCCAGCCCCGACAGGTTGTTGGATTGCCAGCAGATGCACGGCCCCGCCGGCGGATCGTGCCCGTGCTTCTCCTTGTGCTCCCGCTGGTTGTCCTTGTTGGCGTGGGGGTGTGGGTTGCGATACGGCTTCTCCCCCGCTCATCAGGGACGGTTGCGGACAGCATTCCGAGTGAGGCACAGGCATTCGTGAGCGTACGTTCCGGAGACGCCCAAGCGTCCACGCTGCTTCCCGGTTTTTTTGCAACCATGAACGGGCTCCAGGCCGGGCAGGTTGCCGGCGCCAGTGATATCACCTATCTGCTCCTGCCTGGCCCGTCGGCCGCAGAACCGGTTCCTGCCATTCTTGTTCGTGGCATTCCCACGGTCGATCTTTCCGCATCGCCGGCATTGGGCCTCGCATCTGTCTCGGAGGGCGTGCTGATTACCGACAGTACCAATCTTGGGCGCGTGCGGGCATTCTCTGGGAGTACCTGGGGGCGGGAACGCGCATTTCAGCGCGCTCTCCATGGGCTTCCTGCGCAGCCACCTATCTTGATGGCGGCGCGTCCGGGTGTACTCGCAACACTTCTTCAGCCCTTTTTCTCCCATCCGCTTTCGCACGACGCGTCTCTCGTGATGGCCATTGTGCCGAGCGGGGAAGGAGGAAGCGCAAGCGTTGTCGCGCGCGTGGACGCACCTTCCTCTGCGCAGCAAAACGCATCATCAAGCGCTGGCGTCACCGGCATACGTCTTGCCGCTACACTGCCGCACACCGTGATGATGGCGATGGAATATCCTCTACGCAGTCTTGCCGACGTTCTCACATCCGAACGCATTCCTTCCGGGTTGCGTCCCGTTGCGCAGGCGCTGCAAGAACGTTCAGACGCGTTTGGAAACCTTCTCCAGTCTTTTGAAGGAACGGCTATTCTGGGCACGCTGCCAACGGACACTGCAGGCGTTCGTGATGTTGTTGCGCTGCTTACGCTCAAACCCGGGGGGACGGATACGCAGTCTTCTCTGCGGGTGTTGGAGGCCGCCGGTCCCGCCTTTGGCCCCTATCTGACAGGCTCCGCATTCGCGGATGCGGCCTTTACCGAGGCAACGTATCGCGATGTGGCGGTACGGTACATGAACTTTGGCTCCCCGACGCGGGCGCTCGATTACGCGGTGGTAGACGATCTCCTTATCATCGCAACGTCGCGATCCGCGATGCACGCTGTGCTTGATGCGCTGCAGGAAGCAGTGCCAACACTCGCGACGGTGGAAACTTTTCGTGTTCTTGCCGAGACGGTTGATCAATCAGCGTGGTCTTTCTTCCGTGGCAGTACAGCACTTCAGAACGAACTTCCGCCGGCGTACCACAGCATGTCTGCTGTTCTCGATGGTCTTGTCCTCCGCCCGGTGAACGATGGACTCTACACAGGCGCAATCCTGTTGCGAGAACCCCCACCACCTTCCGCAACAGATATTCCCGCGTCTCCAACGCCCGCGCCGGTTCTTCCTCTATAAGCGTCTCGAACACACCTCGTACCCGCCGGCGTTTACGCCGGCGGTTTCGTACCACGCATGATACGAGAGGACAATATCATGACGTGGTAGTATGCTTCGAAGATTCTATGACGCACATCATGCTTCGGTCGCTCATCGGTGATGCGCGCATCATTATTGTGGCCATTGTCACAGCGTTCGCGCTGGTCTTTCTTGTCCTTCGCGCTACCAGTCCCGATGCGACACTTCTTCGACTTCTGCACCGTCTTCCACCGACGGTCCGTGTGGTGATGCTTGAACCCGCAGAGAGAGCGGCGGCAACAGGCGACCATGCCAGCACCCGCGATTTTTTGCGAACAGTTCTTGATGTTCCAGCCGCGGCACGTTCTCCGTCCATGCCGATACGCGCAACTCTTGTTCTGGAAACTGCGGAGAACGTATATACAACCGTCATGATTGCGGAACGTTCCGTTGCGCATCGTTTTGGTCTTTCTGGCGTCGACAGCGGTTCGCTCACGGTGATTGGTGACCATGCGGAAAGCGTTGTATCTCCTCCCGCAGATACGGTGGCACTTCCGTTTGTGTCACGGCAGCAGATCGGTGGCGAAACGGATGTCCATGTGTGGTTGCACCCGCGATGGATTTCCCGACAATTTCCTCTCCTTGTACCGCCGCGCGGCCTGAACACTTTTGTTGCACTCACTGTTCGGGGAGATGGACAGCGTCTGCACATCGCGGGACGCCTTCCTCTGGCGACATCCGCCACCGCCGTCGGTGGTCGTTTGCTCTTGCGGCGACCAGAACATGCCGTGGTGATTGTCGACGGCGTGCCGATGTCCGCCCTCTTTCCCTCCGAACTTCCTCCATTACTGGAGGCAGTGCGCGCAGAGACGGGCGTTGCATCGGAATTGCGAGCGCTGACGGAGCTTCTTGATGGCAATCCGTCGCTGCTTGTTGTTCATGCGCAGCCGGATGGACAGATTGCCGTCACCGGCGGCGTGACTGTCGACGAACATACGCACTCCACTGTTGAAGATGCAATACGAAAACTCCTTTCGCGTCGTTTCGCGATGACACACGCCACAGGAGAAACGGTTCGCGCGAATGGACGCAGCATTCGGCATGTTCGTCCGCAGCAACCGTCGTCTCCAGCCGCATCTCCGGATGGTATCGAAGAAACGTATCGCGATGGTTGGAGGATACTGCGGGCATCCGGAGCGCCCGGGCACAGTGATCTCTTTGCCGCATTTCGGGACCAGTTTGTCCTTGTTGGAAATGCACTGGACCCGCTGCTCTTGGTGGGCGTATCGCTTCGTTCGGACGATATCCAAGATTCCGCCCAGCGATTCTTTGTGGATGGAGCCGTGGGGCGCCATATCCCGATTGTCCAGTTTGCTCTGCGCGGCGCCGCGCCCGCGCTTCGTACATGGGCAGAGGCGCTCGGGCAGCTGACGGTTGAGGTTGCTCCCGACGCGCGTGGTGTGCAGTTTTCTGCGAACATTGAATGGGCGCCTACAGGAAACCGCGGGAATATTCCCTAATCGCGAACGCTGCCCCCGCAGGGGCGTGTGGAAAACTTCCGCGTAGCACGCGCATCTCGTACACGTCTCCCTGGAGAGGAAAAAAGATTTGGCTTTCTGCAGCGGAAATCCTTCTTCATCGTGCTGGAAAATTGACGAGTGGGTTCAGAACTGCTATACTTCCCTTTGTTAGCGTTTTCTTTCACAGTGTTTGGATCGTGCGCGAGGGGCTTGGAGGCGGGAGTGCCGCTCGAGTACTGATTTCCCCCTATCAGTACTCGAACGGTGCTTCTATTCTGACGCGGACAGTGGCGTCCCAATGACACCCACACCCACACGCACCAAACAAGTTGCTCATTGGACACCGAAATCATGGTGATGAAGGCGTTTCCGGCAGCGTTTGACACCTTCTCTCACCCGACGAGTGGAGGCACACCCTTAATCTTCAGCCACTTGGAGGTTAAGAACCGACATATGATCGACGAAGTGATGCCACCCGTACTTCCTCTGAAGGATCCAAAAGATCGTTCCGAGAAAGTACGGGCCGCGTCCGCGATCACATGTCTTAAAGCCCCTCGGGGCACTTAGTTACTTCTATGGCCCGACTGAGGGGCTTTTCCTTTGGCTAAAATTTTTTCATCCGCTACACCCCGTGAGAAACTTTGTCACAGTGCTTTTACTCCCGGTTTCTAACGGGGTACACTACGGGTATGACATCACCAAACGCACCCGACGCCGCATTTATTGACGCACAAAAGAAAAAATTGGAGGAAGAGAAAGCGCGACTCGAGCAAGAGTTGTCGCGGATCGCTGATAAAGGGACAACGCCTGGCGATTATACAGCGCGTGTCGAAGAGATTGGCAGAATGCCCGAGGATAATGTCGTGGAAGAGGAGCAGTATGAATCTGCGCGCAGTGTTGAACAGAGTTTGGAAGTACAACTCCGCGATGTGACGACTGCCCTGCAACGTGTCGCGGACGGCTCGTATGGCGTGTGCACCGCGTGTGGTGCGCCGATCGAGAAAAAACGTTTAGAGGCATTGCCGTCTGCCCGCACCTGTCTCGCGCACGCGGGGTAACCATACCTCGTTTTCGTGAAACTTCTTGAGAGCGCACGGTCCTTGACGCGCGCTCCGTTACTGTTGTGGGGCAGTGCACTGCTCGTCGTCAGCATCGATGTACTGACCAAATATAGTGTTCGCAAATTTTTTCCAGATGCTGGGTATGAAATATTCTCCGGCCTTTCCCTGCGACTCTTTGAAAATATCCGTGGGCCGTTTGGGATCGCTTCTGTCGGTATTGCCGCGTTCGTGGGCGGTGTTGTGCTCGTGCTCTGGGTGTGGTTTTCATTGCACACGGCGCAACGGCAACGCGGATGGACATCGACGATCGGCGTCGGGATTCTTCTAGGTGGCGGACTGTCGAATAGCCTTGAACGCGTACTGGCAGGACGCACCACAGACATTCTGTGGGTTGGTGACCTCACCGCGATCAACGTGGCAGACGGTGCGATCCTCGTTGGACTTGCACTTCTCCTCACAACATTTCTGCGCCCGCTCGTTGAGTCTGACCGCCCGACAGGCACGCCGTAATGGATGGATAGACTTCGCTTCTGAAGCGTCGTCCGGTATGGTACCGGTATGTCACAGAAGCATCGCCTGCAAACACAGATCACTCTTGGAGGGAGCATTGCGGCTATCGCGGTTGTACTTCTCATTGGTGTTTCCCAACGCGCGTCGTTGCGCGCATGGTTTGCAGAGCGTCCGTATCGGACAACGTTGCCGTCGGCGGAACCGGCACCAACCGCTGTCACGCATGCTCCCCTTATCGTAACGCCATCAGGTGCACCGCGCGCAACGTCGTCACCGCGTCCGTCTGGAACGACACCGAACAGCGCGGTCAATCTCGCAGTGCCCTTTGCGCCGCAGGCGCCGTTCGGAAATTGGGGGCAGCCATATCAAGATACGTGCGAGGAGGCGGCCGTTATTATGGCGGAACGCTTTTTCCGCGGCGCGTCATTGTCGTTACAGGAGATGGATGCAGAAATTCTTCGCATGGTGGCATTCCAGAAGGACCGGTACGGATTCTACATTGATTCCAACGCGGAGGAGACCGCGCGTCTCGCGCGGGATTTCTATCCGCATCTTACTGTGCGCGTGATCTACAATCCGACAGTACAGGACGTTCGGGAGGCGCTCGGGAAGAAGATTCCTGTTGTTGCGTTGGTAAACGGCCAAAAGCTGGGAAATCCGTTCTATACTCCGCCCGGCCCAGATCGTCACGCACTCATCGTGAAGGGTGTGACAGGAGAGAAATTCATTACGAACGACCCCGGCACGCGCCGCGGCGCCGATTTTGTCTATCCTATCTCCACCGTCATGAACGCGCTGGAAGACTACGACGGCGGCACGCCCGGCACAGGGAAGCCCGTTATTCTATTGGTGACGCCGAAATAGCAGCAGCACGGGGCGCGAACGTGCGGCGCGTCCATAGCCACAAAACAATTGCGAGCGCGATGACATGAGCGCCTTCGCCGAGCGCGAAGCCGGCGGGGATGCCAATGGGCCCAAGACGTCCCGCAAGGATCACGCTGGCCGTAATCGAAATGCCAATCCCAAGGAGACTGAACAGTGTTGGCAGAAGCGTGTTGTGCAGTGCGTAGAACCCGCGCGCGAGAATATGCGCGAGGCTTTCCGCGGGAATGGAGAGCGTGTAGACCCCGAGCACCGCAGCGGTGCGGAGAATTGCGTCTGTGTGGAACGCGCCGGTGCCGAGGAATATCGTGATGAGCGGGACGCGAAGCACATACAGGACAAGCGCTGCGGGAATGGTAATTGCCAGCGTTGCGAACGCGCCGCGAAGAAGTCGGCGCACGTACGCATCACGTGCGCGATGACTCGCCGCCTCCGCGAGAAGAGGGAATAACGACGTTGCGAAGGCAATGCCGACAAGACTCACCGGAAAGCTCTGAAAGTTGCGCGCGAGATTCACCACCGTAACCGCGCCTTCGCCGAGCGTGGAGGCGATGGCAGTGAATGCCCATAATTGCAGCTGAATGCCGGCGAGTCCGGCGATGCGCGGCAGCATCAGCAGCACCACTTTGCGCAGGTGCGGAGAGGTCTGAAACGTCGGAAGCAAGCGCAGCCCCGCGCGGCGCGCATCAATGATGCGCGCGAGAAGATGCAGGGTCGCACCACATAATGTGCCCAGCGTCACGCCGAGAATGCCAAACCGCGGCGCGAGCACGAGCGCTCCGGCAATGATGCCCAGATTGTAGAGCGCGGGAGACAGGCCGTAGAAGAGAAATCGCTTGGATGAAACCAGCATGCTCCCCAGAAGGTTGCTCACGAGGAACAGAAGCGGAGACAACAACATGAGCCGTGTGAGCTGCACAAGAAGATGGTGCTTTTCCGGCGCAAAGCCGGGAGCGACAAGTGCCGCAAGCGGTTCCGCAAACAGGAATACGCCTCCGCCAACCAGCAGCAGCGCGACCCCCCCGAACGCAAGGATGGTCCCGGCGAGACGCGCCGCGTCCGTCTCGCGATGCTGGGTGCGCAGGTCGGTAAAGACGGGAATAAATGCCGCAGAGAGCGCGGCGGCGGCAAACAGATTGAAAAGGAAGTCGGGAATAATAAATGACGCCTGATAGGCGTCGAACGCATCGGACGCGCCGAATGTCGATGCCAGCACGCGATCGCGCATCACGCCCAAGGCGTAGCTTAATGCGGACGTCCCCACCAAAATCAGCGCGCCGCGTTCAAATATTCTGCGCCGCGCGAATGCAATAACTGTTTCGCCGAATGCCAGCAGCCACGGTCGGCGATGCATACCTCTAGTGTACTCTCTGAAAACCCCTCTGCGTTTTGCATAAGGCCAGATACATTCCGGACGCTCTGCCACAGGACAAGCACAATGGCGAGCTGCCGCACTGGGCGCTCGGCCGTACATCGCCGGTCCAGTTTCTTGTGGAGAACGCACCGCGGTTGTCCAGGAAGTGGTGGCCCGATACACGCGCTTGTCCTCGTGAAAATTTGGTGCTACCGTGCTGCTGCCGCGAGTTCGTTGGATGTTCCATCATAATCTCCGCACGTGGAGGGTATCCTAATGACGGTAAGATCCTATACCGCAACGCTTGAAGGCAAGGAGGACCACACGGAAGACTTTGTGTCCCTGGATATTGTGGCCGAAACGCCTGGCGAGGCCCTGGAGAAAACCACGCGTCGGGCAGCAGAGTTATGGCCCGGGCATCGATTGAGCGTTCGACAGCTCACGATAAGCTCTTCAGGGTCGGTTGTGTGGAGGCCGGGAGAAGCATTCAGAAAGCCTCGTCCCATCTGTCCACAGTGTGGACACGAGGCCGAATGCTACGCTTGGGACATTGGCGGATATATGTACTGTGACGAGTACGTGCTCCGCTGTGTTCACTGCGGGTGTCTCGAGCGAGTGAATCATGGTATCTCCTGTTACGGCTACGACTTCCCCGATTGTCCATTCTGCTGCGACGATTTCGATCATCATCTTGTACCGCCTGAGGAGTTACGGTAGAGGTTTCCCACCGTTTTCGGGCGGTGGGTTTTTTTGCGCGAAGATTGCTTTTCCTCCCGACGTAGCCTGTAGGGCAACGTCGGGCCGCTCGCGCTCCTCACGATGACAGCGGTGTTAGACTAGCCCCATGCCCGCCACCCTTCGAAGCACCTCGGGGTGAACCGTCCGCTCCGCTGCGATTGTCGGGATTGATGCAGATTTCTTGATCACGGCCATGCTCCGCGGTATGCTTGCGCTATGCAGCAGGCGTACGACTATACGGTGATTTACGTGTCGGATCCCGACGGAGGATTTGTTGCGGAGATTCCGGTGCTTGGTATTGCGACGCAAGGCGAGACGATGGAAGAGACGCGCAGGATGGCGCAGGACGCAATTCGAGGGTATATCGAAAGTCTGGAAAAGGCCGGAGAAACAGTGCCGACGGAGCATCGCGGGGAAGCACCACGGGTGATAACAGAATCCGTGCACGTCGGCAAGTAAATTTCCGGCGTCGGTTTGTTGTGGTTGCTCGTCTCCCCGCGCTTCGGCCGAGAGATGTTGTTCGCATCCTGACGCGCGCAGGATTCTCACTCCATCATCAAACGGGGAGCCACCAATTCTATCGCGACAGCTCGGGACATACAGTTTGTGTACCGGTCCATCCGCGTGATCTGAAGACCGGAACACTCGCAAGTATTATCCGACAATCAGGAGTGGATCGAGAGAAGTTTCTCTCGCTCCGATAATTGCTCCCTATGCCCGCGACCGTCCGTTCCGCTGCGATTGTCGGGATTGATGCCGTTCCGGTGGATGTGCAAGTCGAGGAATTGCAAGGATTGCCGAGCGTGACGATTGTCGGATTGCCGGACACGGCCGTGAAGGAAGCACGCGAGCGTATTACCGCCGCGCTCCAAAACACCGGCCTGGTCCCGCCGCGGCACCGAACAATTGTGAATCTCGCACCCGCACATGTCCGCAAAGAGGGACCGCAGTACGATCTTCCCATTGCGCTTGCGTTTCTTGCGGCAACCGGACAGGTGCTGCGCGTTCCCGACGACATGCTGGTGGTGGGCGCCTTGAATCTTGATGGTTCCCTGCAAGCTATTCCGGGCGTCTTCGCGATTGCGGAATCCGCACGCCGGCAAGGGATCCGTTCTCTTGTTGTTCCTCCCGGCAATGCGGCAGAAGTTCGGGCGTCCGGCCTTTCCGTTCTTGCGCCGCGAACCGTCAAAGAACTTCTCGATCATCTGGAAGAGCGCGCACTCTTATCGGTCGTTCAGCCTTCTGATGATGCTCCTGCTGCGGTTGCCGATACCATTCCTGATTTCAGTGCCATCGCCGAGCAAGCGCATGCGAAGCGCGCACTCGAGATTGCTGCGGCAGGTGGGCATAACATTTTGTTGCATGGGCCGCCCGGCTCCGGGAAAAGCCTGCTTGCCAAGGCGCTCCTTGGCATTCTTCCATCGCTTTCCGACGCCGAAGCGTTTGAAGTCACAAAAATCTGGAGCATTCGCGGATTGCTGTCTGCTGGCAGCGGCCTCCTGCGCACACGGCCGTTCCGCGCCCCGCACCATTCGATATCCGCCGTTGCGCTCATTGGCAGCCGGGCGAAGTGACAATCGCCCATCGCGGCGTGTTGTTTCTCGATGAGTTCGCGGAATTTCCGCGCCATGTCTTGGAGCATCTGCGGCAACCGCTCGAGGAAGGCACGGTGCATGTGAGTCGCGCATCCGGCTCCGTGACCTTTCCGGCCCACTTCACGCTGGTGGCTGCCATGAACCCGTGTCCGTGCGGGTACGCGGGTGACCCCACGCACCTCTGTCGCTGTCCGCCGGGCACCGTGCTCCGGTACCGAGAGCGAATAAGTGGGCCACTGCTCGACCGCATTGACATGCACGTCCACGTTCCGCCAGTTGCGCCGCGTGTGTTGTTGAGCAATGCAGCACATGGCGAGACGTCGCCCGCTGTACGCGAGCGCGTTGCTGCCGCGCGGGAACGGCAAGCACAGCGCTTTGCGCACACATCACGGATCAACGCCACGCTGTCCTTTGCGGAGATGAAAGAGCATTGCGCGCTGTCGGCTGATGGAACCGCGCTGCTGGAAACGGCCGCGACAAAGCTGGGACTCTCCGCCCGCGGCATTCATCGCGTTCTTCGCGTGGCGCGCACGATTGCGGATCTTAGGAGCGAGCAATACATCGCAACCGCGCATGTGGCGGAAGCGCTGCAGTACCGGGCGCCATTTGCCGAGCTTTAGGCTGGGGACACACGTGGTACACTTCCAACTGTGAAACCAACAGCAGACGCTTCCACACAAAAGACCGAGAAGCCGACACCCGTCGCGATATCGCATCAGGACGAGGTAAGTCCGGAGAAATTTGTTGCACTGACGGCACATGAAATGCAGGTGCCGATTAGCGTGCTCTCCTGGAATCTGGATCGGATGCGCCGGGTTCTTGGCGATGCGGGAGAACGACCCGATGTGCAGCGCGTCCTGGAACGTCTGTTCGAAGCGAATATCCGTCTGACAACACTTGTGGAAGATCTCCTGAACCTCGCGAAACTGCATGAAGGTGCGTTTCGCGTCTACCTGCGCCCGATTCAAGTCACAGAAGTTGCGCGCCGTTGTCTCAAGGTGTTGGAACGAGAGGCGGAACGCCGTGGCATCGCGCTGACATGGTCATGGGATGCGGCGCACATTCCGCTCACACGCGGTGATCCGAATCGGCTCACGGAAGTGGTCACCAACTTATTGAGCAATGGGATCAAGTACACCCCGCGGGGCGGACGGGTGACCATCACCATGCATCCCACGCACGAACTTGCGCCGCCAACGGTTTCCCTTCCGCGTGTGCAAGAACGCGCGGGAACATACGTGCAGGTGTCCGTGGAAGACACCGGTATCGGCATTCCCAAGGACGAGCAGGGGAAAGTGTTTCAGCAATTTTTCCGCGGACGGAAGGCATTTGCGGGTGGTGAAGGCGGGACGGGCCTCGGTCTGTATCTCGTCCGGCGCATCGTCGAGCAGCATGGCGGAGCAGTCTGGTTTACGTCGCGGGAAGGATACGGATCTACTTTCTTCTTCACACTCCCGCTTGCCGAGCCGTATGCGCATGAAGGCACGGCGCCCCCTTCGCATGAGCCCGCTTCTTGAAACACAAAAGCGCCTTCTCGTTGTAGAGGACGAGCAGGCGCTGTTGAGTACGCTCCGGGAAGAGTTGGAAGAAGCGGGATTTGCGGTTGACCCCGCGATTACCGGAGAAGAAGCAGTGCGCAAGGCGCGCGCGAATGCACCCGACGCCGTTATTCTTGATCTCTTGTTGCCCGGAGGCCTGGATGGCATGGGCGTGCTTGCCCAATTGAAAGAAGATGACCATACCCGCGCGATTCCGGTGATTATATTAAGCAATATCGGCGAGGATGAAAGCATCCGTGAAGCGCTTGATCAGGGGGCGGACGCCTACTTCATCAAGACGCGCTACAGCTTGCAAGATCTCATTGAGCGCCTGCATGTGCTGTTGCAAGAGAGACCTCGTCCGGCAACGCCAACCATCGGATCGGTGCCCTAGCGCGTACCTCCTCACCGACGGGAAAGCGCCCACGGAGAGCGCCCCTTCTTCCTGGTCAGTGAGGAGTTACGCCCTAGCGTATTGACAAACCCCGACACGGGCGACATTCTATATGCGGAATCGTTGGCACAGCAACGGTTTCTCGCACCCCCGCGACACCCTGTGCGCGGCAAATTTGTTTTTCCTCACCGATCGCACATTAGATAATCCCCACACTTCGTTTCGCTCGCCCCCGTAGCTCAATTGGACAGAGCGAAGGGCTTCTATCCCTTAGGCTGCACGTTCGAGTCGTGCCGGGGGCACCAGCCGGCTACGTTCCGCCAGAGGCGGAACTACGCCGCGCTGCCGCGGCGAAGTCCCGAGAGGACGAAGCCGGGCATACAGATCACATGGTGACCGTAGCTCAATTGGTTAGAGCGCGAGACTGTGGCTCTCGAGGTTGCCGGTTCGATCCCGGTCGGTCACCCCACACCGGAGCGTAGTTGTAAAAACATGGCAATCGTTGATACGGTACGGCCCATGCAGTGGCGTATCGGCATTGGTGTACTCATCGCGGTGCTTGTACTCGCTGGCGGGTGGTTTG
>CAZVRG010000005.1:25899-43859 GCA_964630025.1 uncultured Candidatus Saccharibacteria bacterium | reverse complement strand
TTGTGCAGCCGTATGACTGGCATGACATTGTGCGCCGGTATGACGCGATGTTTCGGGAGGTTGTACAACGTGAGCGTGCTCCCGTGTCCGCTCCTTCCGTGCGATGATGGACCTCTCACGTTTCTACAACGGGAAAAAAGTGCTCATCACGGGTGGACTTGGATTTATTGGCAGTAATATCGCGCACGCCCTTGTACCGTTTGGCGCGCGTGTCACGGTGCTGGATGCACTGCTCCCACAATATGGCGGCAATCCATTTAATGTGCAGGACATTCGCGACCAGATACGCATTGTCCAGGGTGATATTCGTGACCCGAACGTTTTGGCAAAGGAAATGCCCGACACAGCTGTCGTATTCAATCTTGCTGCTCAAGTAAGCTATCTCGATAGTCTCATCGAGCCATTCCTTGATGTCGATATTAATTGTGTTGGGCAGGTGCACGTATTAGAGGCGGTGCGTAAATATGCGCCGCGTGCCAAAGTATGCTTTGCGTCCTCTCGTTTTGTGTACGGAAAAATTCTGACATCGCCGGTAGACGAAAGTCATCCCACACAGCCGCTGTCACTCTATGGAGTGCACAAACTTGCCGCGGAAAAATATCACCGCATTTATTACGATCGGTATGGCATTCGCACCACGACCATTCGTATCCCCAATCCCTACGGTCCGCGTCAGCAAATGAAGCATGCGAAGTACTCGATTGTTGGGTGGTTCATCCGCCAGGCCATGGAGAACAACACGATCAACATCTTTGGCGATGGCGAGCAGGAACGTGATTATCTCTACGTAGATGATATTGTGGATGCGTTTCTCCGCGTCGGGGCAACCGATCGCACCGACGGGGAGGTGTACAACATCGGCTCTCCGGAGCGCGTGCGCTTTGTGGACATGGTCGATGAGGTGCTTCGCACGGTTGGGAAGGGAGCCAAGGAATATGTTCCCTGGCCGAAGGATTATGAAAGCAACGAAACGGGAAGCTACCGCGCGGATACGCGGAAAATTTCCGCGGCAGTCGGCTGGAATGCCGGCCCGTCGCTGGCGGAAGGTATCCGTCGCACCGTCGCGTATTACCAACGCTTCCGCCAGCACTACTGGTAACGCGCACGGTGCCGTATGCCCATCTCCCTCCGCCGTGTGGTCGTTGCCTCCCTCCTGTTCGGGGGACTCGTGGCGCTGCTGCTTCTCCTCGGCCGAACGGTACGGATGCCGTATCGCTCAACCGTCCAGCCCGCGTTTACCGGCCACCTAAAGGAAATCCACGGCGCACAGGAAGTCGGGCAGACCTTTGAGTCTCTTCGCCCCCATCTGCGCGCGGTCTCCATCCAATTCGCGACGTACAGTAACCGACGCGCAACGGGTGACATACTTTTTGAACTGCGCGAACGCCCGGGCGCGGAGCAGGCCCTCCGTACCGTGCGCGTGCCTGCAGGACGTGTGCGTGATCATGTCCCGTACACGTTCCGCTTTGCACCCATTGCGGATTCGGTAGGTCAGACATATTACGCATCCGTGCGTTCGTTGAATTCACGCTCGGGGGATGCAGTGACCGTTGATGTGCATGAGGAGAATCCCTATCGCAAGCAAGGATCGTCCAGCCTATATGTCTTTCCGGACGACCGGCGCACACCCGAGGCAATTCGCGCCGCGCAGGTTGCACACACCGATCTCGCGTTCTCTGTGACGCACGACATCCCGCTGAGAGAATACATGCAACTTACCGCGGTAGACGTTGTGACGATTGCGCAACGGGAAACGCGACGCCTTGCGGTGCTCTCCTGCACGGCGATTGCCGCGATCGTGCTTGGCATCCTCGCACTTGCTCCGCCGCCGTGGCTTCGCTTCGGTACACAGCGTTGGGCCCGCATCGGCATTCTCGCCGCACTCGTTCTTCTCGGGGTCGCGTTCCGGTTCATGTACGCCGACCGTCTCTATGTAACCAATGACGAAGGGAGCATGCTGCTGGATGCGTGGGTGTTTGCGTCAGGGCGACTTCCGGGCGGTGACGGTCTCCTGAAAACACCAACGGTCATCCAAGGAATTGCCGGCGTGCTTGGCTTTATGACGCACCCGACCATCCTCGGCAGCCGCATGATTGCGATGGGCGCTGCTCTGCTGACGACTATCCCGTTGATGAGTATTGGGCGCGGCGGCGGACAGTCTCGCGCGCATCGTCTCCGTATCGCGTCTCTCTGGCTCCTCACCGCCGCGCCCGCAATCTTTGGCGTGTATCTGCACGCGCAGCCATTCCAGCTTCTCCTTCTTGTGGGCGGACTTGCCTTGTTCGCGTACAGCATGCGCGGGAACCATAACGCAACCGACCAGCGAGCGCGCTGGCGTTGGGCATGCGCACTCTTCGCAGGTATACTCCTTGCGCTTGCATTCGGCGCGCGAAAAACGTCCGCAACGGCAGCACTTCCCGCGGTAGGATTTTTTCTCCTCTCCACACTGCCGTGGCGCACACGCATCCGTACATTCTTGTGGACGCTGGGCGGCTTTGTCTCCATGTTTGGCGTGATCACCGCGCAGATCCAGCAGTGGTACGGCTGGCCGGGCGTGAACTATTTCCTTGGCATCGCCGTTGCCGGCATTGATCCGGAGACAACCGCAAGCGCAGAGGAGCGGCGAAGCGCGCTGATCAACGGCGTTCTTCCCATCTTCCGCGAAGGACTTCCGCTGCTTTTCCTCGCGTTGGTTGGTGTTGGTGCGAGCATGGAGCGACTTCTCACAACGCGCTCTGTGGGTACGCGGCTCGCGCGCGCCGCGTGGATCGTTCCTCTTGCCATCCTGTGGTTTGGGGGTCAGTTCTTCCAGGCGCATGAACGTCCCGAACATATGACCTTTGGTCTTTGGCCGCTGTGGATTGCCATTAGTGCCGTGATACTCATTCTCGCGGTTGCCGAACGCGAAACCGAAACGAATTCCACGCTTTTCCCGGAGACACGTCGCGCGCTTCTCCTCGGACTCGGCATTCCGCTCCTCTGGATGGGCGGGACGGGAGTCCTGTATGCATCCTGGATCAAATTCACTGCAAATTACCTCTCGGAGTTTCTCCCCCCGCTTGTGCTCCTCGCCGCCCTTGGCGGCGCCTGGATTGCCATGGAATACCGACGACGCGTGCCGATTCTTGTTCTCCTTGCCGTTCTCTTGGCCGGCACCGCCTACGCCTCCAGCCGTTCCGGGTACGTGTTCCCCCACACGGGAACATTTGATCGTCACTCGCTCGAGGAAGCCGCGGCGATCCTGCGCCGCGACGTGCCCCCCAACGAGCCGATTCTAACGGGAGCAGTGATGGTTCCGATTCTTTCCGGGCACCGCGTCCTGCTCGACGTCGCGCACCCGACGCATTACGCGTATGGGTATATTGAGCCGGAGGTACGAAACATCTATATGCCGCCGAGCGAGGCAATGGTTGCTGCCGTGAAGAGCGATGTCTCGTGGATTGTGATGGAACGTCTCACAGCGTTTTCGTATCTGCGAGAATACACGGATATTGAAAAACTGGTGGAGACGGAATTCGAACTGGTTGCACGTATAGAAAACCTTTCGAATCCGATCACCATTCTACGAAGACGCGGACACTGAAATGGAAACGCAGGATGTAGGCGTCCCGCGAGATGCCCCGAGCGGATTTGAAGGCCGTTTCAGCATGGTTCCCGTTGCCGAAGGCAACGGGATGAAACGGCCGGAAACCTCGCAGCCCCGCGCTGGCGGGGCGAGAATGAGCGAGGGGCGCTCGCGGGGCGCACACTGGAAATTTTTCGTTGCGATCGGATGCGCGACTGCGATCCTCGCTCTTGCATTCCGTTTGCCTGGAATCGGGGACATTCTCACTGCCGATGAACCGCAGTGGATTTTTCGCGCGCAGTCATTGTATACCGCGCTCGAGCGCGGCGACCCCGGCGGGACATTTCAAGGAACGCACCCGGGCGTCATCCCCATGATCCTCATCGGCGCGGGCGTTGAGGCACGCGAACTGCTCACCGGCGAGCAGCTGGAAAGTCCGTCTGTCGGCGCGTTTCGAACTGCTGCAAAGCTGCCCATTGCGATTGCGGTGTCCTTGGGCATCGGACTTGCGGCGGCGTTTGCAACGCGGCTATGGGGCGCGGCGACAGGGAGCGCCATCGGGATGCTCCTCTCCGTAGAACCATTCTTTGTTGGACACGCGCAACTTGCGCATGTCGATGCGCTGCTCGCGATTCTTATGCTCCTGTCGGTGCTTGCGGCATTGTGGTACACCCGCATCGGTACGCGTCGGGTGCTGATCCTCTCCGGATTTCTTGGCGGTCTTGCGCTCCTCACAAAACTTCCGGCAGTGCTCCTTGTACCGCTCTGTAGTGCGGTGCTCCTCCTTTTTCCGACAACGCGGGTACAATGGCGCCGCGATACAGGTGTCTGGATTGTCACGGCGGTCGTCACATTTCTTCTTCTCTGGCCATCCATGTGGATAAACTTCCTGCCAAACGCGCGGTATGCCGCGCGTGATGTGGAAACGGTCACAACAACTTCGCACTACGGCGAATCAACGGATGTCGCTGCACGCAACAATCTGTTTTACGTACGGACGCTTTTGACGCGCACAACGCCCGTCGTGCTCCTTCTCGCCGTCGCCGGCATCGTTGCGTTGTTGCGCATGCCGCATCGGCGCCGTGAAGCGATCGTGTTGCTTCTCTTCTTCGGAGGGTTTTTTGTTCTGGTGAATCTCGTGGAGAAGCGCGCCGATCGCTACCTTCTTCCAGGGCTTCTCCCGCTGACCGTGTTCGCCGGCTTCAGTCTTGCCGAACTTACGCATCGAGGACGCGTGGGGAAAATTCTCGCAGGAAGCGCGGTGGGCTTTCTCGCCGCGATGACATTCTTTCTGCACCCGTACGCGGTGTCGTACGCGAGCCCATTCAGCCCCCGAGAGGAACGTACGCAAGCGGGATGGGGCGAGGGACTCGAGCAAGCCGCCGCACTCTTGAACGCACACCCGCTTGCATCTGAACTGCACGTCGCAACGTGGTATCCGATTATCTTCCGGGAATTCTTCCACGGAACGACCATGAGCTTAAGCAGCCGCGACGACGCGCGCGTGGATTATGTGGTGACGTATCGAAATATGGGAGGACGGCCGTCGGATTCCGGCCCGACGGCGGTTTTGGAGGAATTTGCCGGCAAAGACCCCGTCGCCATCATTCGCATCATGGGCCGTGAGATGGCGTGGATCTACGCGCGCGATTCCGTTGACCGGTTTCCAACCCACATCGGGGAGATTGTACGACCGGGCGCACCGGCACGTGGTACGGGGAACGCGCCAACGGCAATCGAGGCCGGGCAGACATTTGTTGCGGAACATAACGACCTGCACGGCGTACGCGTTGCCTTCGCAACGTTTTCTTCACGGGGAAACAGCGGAGACCTTGTCGCGCAATTGCGCGAAGAGGGAAGTGATGCGGTGCTGCGTGCCGCCCGCATCGACGTGAGCCAACTAAAAGATAACGAGTGGTACGAGGTCACATTTGATCCGATTGCGGATTCGGTTGCAAAAACCTACCGCATCACATTCACGTCACCCGCCGGCCTGCCGGGAAATGCAGTCACGATTCGATACCAGCCAAAGGATATTCTTCCCGGACATGCAATCATTCGCCGCTCGGGAGCTTCGGGATCAGAAACGATCACCGAGGGCGATCTCGCGCACAGCGTGGTGTATTAACGGCCAATAGAAAAACCCGCTCGGTGCGCACGGGTAGGTGGTAGAGGAGCCGACCATCCCTTGGATGCGCACACGAGCGGGCGTAGCCAGGCGTTGATAAAAACGTCGAACGGATATGTGCCTGGGTATGAAGGAACAAAGAAACTCGCAGGGGTGGTTCTGGTCTTCAGGAGCGCTTGACACTGGGAAGGCAGATGCGATCTGCGGTTCCGCATGCAAGCGGCTACGCTAGGCGTCCCTCTCGGAATCTAGCGTCTGAAGACAGCTACCAAAATCTCGTTCGTACAACGCGGTGTGACGGCCACCTACGCTGAACGTGCCCACGAGATTCCGCATAGCGTACCCCCACCCACTGCGAGTCGTCGCCGTCGCGTTGGAATCGGTTGTATCCCCCACGCAAGAAGGGATCATCCCGAAGCACCTTCGCGAAGCGACAGTATCAATTAGAGAGAACAGTACTGCGTACTTTCTCCCTATTTTTCCACCCCGTCAATCAATTGACAAGGGCACAGACTCGTGGTACAGCACGCATGTGAAGAATGAAAAACGGCAGGATATGCACATCCTGTACACCGACGTGCGGCTGTGCGCGCTCCGCATATCGCGAGAATGGTACACTCTGAGGTAATGCGGGGCCTCGTTCTGCGGTCTTCTGGTAGTTGGAAACTGCTTGGTGAAGTCGGGTTGATCTTTCTGATCGCTCTCCTCCCACGCCTATACGGGATTGGGCTTTTTCTTACTGCCGACGAAAAAAACTGGATGGGTCGCGGCGTGAACTTTGTGCAAGCGGTTCAGGAGTTCCACTTTAATGAGACATTCCAGACAACGCACCCCGGCATTCCGACGCTCTGGATCGCCGGGGTGAGCGCGCGTGGTGTTTCGCGTCTCCAGGACATACCGTTCCGTGGGGAATTTCTGCACGTATTCACTTCCAACACCCAATATGTCTTTGCGGTACTGACGAGCCTGCTCATTGCTGCACTGTTTCTGTCGCTGCGGCGTCTCGCGCACCCATGGATTGCACGCATTGCCGCATGCGCGATTGCGCTTGATCCGTTTCTTCTCGGATACAGCAAGGTGGTGCACGTGGACGCGCTGCTGGCGCTCTGCGCCGCCGTATCATTTTTGCTCTTTCTTGCAGCAGTACGCGAGCGGGAGTCGCCGCTGCACAGCACCACGTCCGCCGCGCTTGTATGGTCCAGCATTATGGGCGCGCTTGCCATACTCTCGAAATTACCTGGACTGATACTGCTGCCAATGGCGGCGCTTGTGCTGTTTGCCCATCGCGCGGCGTGGAGAAGGGAAGAGCTTCGGGAACGCGTGCGTCTGTATGGGCAATGGATCGTTGTCATGGGCGCGACGATTCTGCTCCTGTGGCCGGGGATTCTCTGGGTCCCGGATCCCATCGGGAACGTGAAAACCGTGCGCCGCGATGTTGAAGTTGCGGTGACCACATCGCACAACACCTCCGATGTGTATAGCGATGTTCTCTTGCATTACCCGCGGACGATTCTTACGCGCACAACCATCCCCACTCTCGTTGGCGTCGCGATCTTCGTTGGCATGGCAGTGTTCTTTCGACGAGCGGTGCTTCCCAACGTGAGCGGCATGCCGTACCGGACGCTGCTGTTCCTTGGCGCGTATGTGGTGCTGTTCACCATTGGGATGACCTTCGGCTCGAAGAAGGGCGACCGATATCTCTTACCAATATTCCCCATTATGCATATCCTCGGCGTTGTCGGCCTCGCCGGTCTCATTGCGCAGCTTCGACCGCGGTGGTCGATGGCACGCAACGCCGCGGTTGTCTTCGCGCTTATCGCCATTCCGGCAGTGCTGGAACTTGTTGCACTGGGGCCATACGCGCTCGCGTATTACAACCGATTGACGGCGCCGAACTTCAGCCAGGAGCTCGGGTGGGGGGAAGGACTGGATCAGGTTGCACGCTACTTGGACGCGCAAGATGACGGAGGAAAAATTGCGGTGGCGTCATGGTATCCCGAAGAACTCAATGCGCTTCTGAAACAGCGACGGACCGTCACCCACTTGAGCGACCGCAATCATTTGCGCGTTGGGTACGTTGTCCTCTATCGCAACATGTTTGGACGCCCGCCCGATCACCCCGCCAATGACTTTATTGATGAGTACTTCAAGCAGCGCACGCCTGTATTCACCGCAATGGTCAATGGCCTGCCGTATGCGTGGGTCTACAACCAGCCGGCATACAGCAGCATTCAGGGCGAGCTCACTGACGAACGCCAGATTATCGCAGAAGTTCCTCTCCCCGCAGGCACATTCGCGAGCGCCGAAGCGTTTATCGCGACGTATTCCGGCAAAGCGGATACCGGAGCATTGGTGCTTCGCGTGCGCGAAACGCCGGATGGTCCCGACCTCCGCATCAGTCGCATCCCCATCAGCGGCGACGACGACAACGCATGGGTGCGATTTTCCTTCGACGCGCTTACCCTGTCGGAGCCTCGTACGCTTTTTGTGCTTGTGACAACGGAGGGTGTGCCGTCCGGACGCGCCCCAACACTTCGTTCTGCTCCCTACGAACGAAACGCGCCCCACTTTGGCATCGGCAGCCGTATAGCTTCTCCGCAGGACATTCTCACGGCGAGTCGTGCTCCCGGGCTCCTTGGCGTGCGCATCCTCCCGCAATCAGCGCAATGATCAATGTTCGCATACCGCGCTGGCATCAGGTGCGTATTCCGCTCCTTCTTGCCGCGAGCACATGCGGTGGAGCGCTTGCGCTTCTGGGACAAGACCTCGCACATCTTCGCACGGTCGTTATTGGCCTTGGCGGCGACCCCTATCAAACGCTTTGGCGTTTTTCCGCACTGACCGATGCGCTCGCGCGCGGCACGTTCACCATTTCCGAAGATCCGATCCGGAACTTCGGGCCGCTTCCGTGGCTTCCCATGCATCTGCTGTTTGGAGAACCGCTCGGCTACAACAGTGTATGGATACTCCAATTTCCGTTGGCTGCGCTCGCAACGTACGGCTTTGCACGCCTGCTGAATCTTGGACGCGGTTCCGCAGCGCTTGCCGGGTTCCTTGTTGCATACGCTCCGTACCGGATCGCGCAGAGCCTCGGGCATTTTGGCGCCATGCAGCTCTTCTGGATTCCGCTTGCGCTTGCTGCGCTTCTGTGGTTTCTGCGGCGTCCAACGCCGGCGCGCGCCCTGTGTGCTGCCGCGGCATTCGTCGGCACGGCGTGGACAGAACATGTGTTGTTTCTCACGACACTGTTTGGCGCGCTCATTCTGATTGCTGTCCACCGACATCATTGCATCACGGTGGTGCGCACGCGCCGCGGCGTCAGTGCGGCCGTACTCGGTCTTCTAAGTATCGTGGCATTCGGGATTCTTCCATTTCGCGGGGAAGTACAACGCGTCGCACGATCCGACTCGCAGTTTAATCTCGGTACCGAGCAGCGCCTGCGATTTGCCCCATCGGCAGCAACCTTGCTGCTTCCAAGCCGTTTTCATGCCTTGCGTTTTGCTGACGACGCATACGGAACGGCGCGCCAGGCAGTGGCCGACCATACGCATACGCTGGGACTGTTCGCGGTACTGCTCGCAGGGGTTGGAGCATGGCAGCTGTACGCACAGCAACGGAAACAAGAAGCACTCTTATTGGGAGGGCTTGCGGCTGGCGGTGTTCTCCTCGCCCTTGCCGCACGTTCTTCTTTGGGCGCAACCATCCTGAATGAACTGCCTATCGTGTCCGCGGTGCGGACGGTCAATCGCTTTCTTGCACTGACAAGTATCTCGGTTCCGATCCTTGCAAGCATCAGTCTTCGGTGGTTCCCGCGACGCATTGCACTCGGCCTTGCCGCGCTTCTGCTGGTGGAAGTTCTCCCGATGCCGTTTCCCGTTCAGGATGCAACCATTCCGGCCGCATTTGCTGCGCTCGCTCCAGATGCTACGGGTCGTCTTGGTCCGCTGCTAGAAATTCCTGCGGCAACAGATTATCTCGTTTCCTCACGCGCGCAATATTTCACAACCCAGCATCGTCGGCCGATCCTCGCAAGCAACGTGTTTGAGCGCGTTGCGGATCGCGAGACACGAGAAGCGCCATTGCGTATCCCCGGCATTGGCGCCCTTTTGTCGGTGCAACCAGAGCGTCTTTCTCAACCAACGGTCTTTGGCCAACATCCAAAAGAGATTCTCCACGCCGCACTTACGAGCGAAGGAGTTCCTGCGGTCATCGTGCACGAACGCGTTCTCGGATTTCCGACGCTCCGTTCTAGTCCGCGCGGACTCACGGTGATATCGCCGGAAACATTCGCTCTTGTCCATGCCATCCTTCGTGACGCCGGTTTTCACGGCGAACCGATCGGTGATGCAACACTCTATCGTATCCCGCCGTGGCCGGAGACGCGCAGCGCGTTCGTTGCCGTCCCGGAACGCGGTATTGACGCGGTGGAAGGCACGAACCGCGTGCGCATCCGATCCGGGGCGACCATGAGCATACACGTTGTTGGAAGAAGCACCGTTCCCGTGACCCTCGCATTTCATCCAGTCGATCCGTCTCTGCCGCGCACAGAACTCCGCGGACCAAGCGGTTCGATACTCGTGACACCGAACGCGAGCGGCGCGGTGCGGGTATCGCTCGGCGCGCTATCGCCAGGCGCACATGCGTTTGTGTTCGCTCTTGACGGAACGCAGATCTTCGTGGAAAATCTCTCCGTTACAAATCGCACGCAATGAGGCTACTCCTCATCAATTACGAATACCCGCCGCTCGGTGGGGGCGGGGGAGTCGCTCATCGCGATCTGGCGGAAGCATTTGCCGCCCGCCACGACGTCACGGTTGTCACGTCGCATTTTCGCGGACTTCCGCGCGCCGAAACGAGCAACGGCGTCCGGATCATGCGCATCCCCGTGTGGGGACGCTCGGCGGTGCCCGTGGCATCACTCCGATCCATGGCAACCTTTATCCCCTCCGCGCTGGTGTATGGCTTCCGCGCAGTGCGCGCGGTGCGCCCGGAATGTATCCATGCGTTTTTTGCGCTCCCGTCCGGGCTTCCCGCCGTGATCCTTGGCCGCCTGTTTCGCATTCCGGTGGTGCTGACACTCATCGGGGCAGACGTCTTTGATCCGAACCCCACTGCCGGCATTGCCGCGCACCGGCATCCGCTCGCGCGCATGGCTGTGCGGTGGGTGATCCGCCACGCCGATGTCGTCACTGCCATCTCGCAGGACACGAAGCAGCGCGCCGTTCTGTATCACCGGGCGCCCGAAACATTGCCGGTGATTCCGCTCGGACTCGTTCCTCCAGTGCATGTGCCACCCGCTGTGCCGCAACAGGATGGTCCGTTGCGTCTTATCGCCATCGGCAGACTTATCCCGCGGAAAGGATATGTGCATCTGTTGGAGGCACTGGCGCTGCTCCCGCGCGGAGAAGCCGTGCTGACCATTGTTGGCGACGGCCCGCTGCGTGCCCGTCTCGAAACAACGGCGGAACGCCTCGGCATCCGTTCCCACGTAGTTTTCGCCGGCAGTACCTCTGAAGAACGGAAGTGGGAACTTCTTCGCGCTGCGGACATGTTCGTGTCCGCATCACTCCATGAAGGATTTGGCATCGTCTTTCTGGAGGCAATGTACGCCGGCCTTCCCATTGTCTGCACGGACACGGGCGGGCAAACTGATATCCTTCGCGCGGGCGAACACGCGTTGTTCGTACCGCCGGAACGCCCGGAGCAATTCGCATCGGCACTCCGCACGCTCTGTGAAAATGCCGCGCTGCGCGCACGTCTTGCGGAGAAGAACCGCCAGGCAGTGCAGGCATTTCTCATCGATGCGGTTACGCGCCGGTATGAAGCCCTCTTCGCGCAGGTGGTTCGATTGCACTCCTCTCCACCGCCGACCTCGCCATCGGCGAACCACGCATGACGCCAGCACCAATTGCCATTGAAACCCGCGCCCTATCCGGACCCGCCGGCGGCGTTGTTCGATATATTCACGGACTTCTTGACGGACTTGCACGCCTGCAGCCTGCGCTTCCGCTGATGGCGGTCTGCGATCACCCGCGCGGGCAAGCATCCATTCCGAACACCCCAAGCATCGTCGTGCCGCCAGCAACGCCGTGGTTGCGGTGGTATTGGAATGCCGTTGCGCTGCCACGCGCACTCCAGCACGTGCATCCGCGGCTTGTGCACCTCACAAAGCCGAGCGGCATTCGTGCGCACACCGGTTTCCCCCCCATCGTCACCACGATCTACGACGTGATTCCGCTCACGCATCCCGAAACGCAAACGTTCACGCAGCGCATGTATTGGAAAACCGCGCTTCCCGCCGCTGCGCGTCAGGCCGCGGTAATCATCACCATTTCCGAGGCATCAAAACGGGCGATTCATGAAACACTTGGTGTCCCCGAAAGCCGCATCACCGTCACGCTCCCCGGCATCGAATCACGCTTCGCGCCAACAGCAGATATGCGCCCAGCACTGCGATCCCGTCTCGGTGGTGGGGACGCGCCCTACCTCCTGACTGTCGGCACGATTGAGCCGCGAAAGAACGTTGATGTGCTCTTGCGCACATTTGCGCGCATCGCGGCAGACGTCCCGCACACGCTGGTTATTGCCGGACGGTGGGGATGGAAAACCGAGGCGGTAAAAGAAGCCGCGCGGGATCCGCGTCTGGCCGATCGCGTCCGGTTTCTCGGGCGCGTTGAGAATGCCGACCTCCCGGCACTGTATAGCAATACGTCTGCCTTTGTGTTCTTGAGCCAGGACGAAGGGTTCGGCTTTCCGCCGCTCGAAGCGATGGCGTGCGGGACACCGGTTCTTGTGAGTAACCGCGGCAGTTTGCCGGAAGTTGTCGGCGATCACGCACTGCTCACAAACCCGGCAGACGAAGACGGTACGGCAACCGCGTTGCAACGCCTGCTTCTTGATACCGCATTGCAGACGCAGCTCCGTTCGCGGGGTCGCGCATGGGCACAGCAGTTCACCTGGGAACGTACCGCGCGCCAGACGCGTGCGGTGTATGAGCGTATTCTTGGGATATCCCTCTCACCATGAAGATCACGCTTGTGACAAACGCCTCTGCGACCTCCGGGGTCGGGAAACCTGTCGGCGTGTTGCAGGGCGGCATGCGCGCAGCCGGACATGATGTACATGTTCTCAATCTCAACAGCCGCACATCTGCAATCGAGCAGGACGGTGCCGTCGTGAAAAAGATCTCCGCGCTTCCATTGGGGAAGCCTGCATTTTGGCTTACGGCCGGACGTCATCTCGAGCTTCCATCCACTGGCATTGTCCACTTCACGAATCAAACCCTGGCATTTCTCGCGCGACGCGCGCCGGCGCGTGCGGTCATCACCGTGTGGGATCTCATTGAAATCCGCAGTCCGCAAATTCGATTTGGCGGCGTTGTCGCACGCATCCTCCATCGCGGCATTCCGAACGCCGCACACATTATCACGCACTCGGAAGCAACGGCGCGCGAGGTGGAAGAAGAATACGGCATTCCGCGGCAGCGACTCACCGTTGTCCCTCCCTCGCTCCCTTCGACGCTGCAGTATAACCCATCCCTCTTCGATGCGGAGGAAGGGAAGCGCTTTCTTACGGACGCCGATCTTCACGAGCGCCCCCCCGTTGTTCTGTATGTGGGCAGCGAGCACCGCCGGAAAAATGTGCGGCGGCTCATCGAAGCGTTCGCGCGCGTGCAGAGGGAAGTTCCAGAGGCGCTGTTCGTCAAGATCGGCGGTGCCGGCGTTGCCTCGGGACGACAAGAATTGCTGGATACCATTCGCGCCCACGGGCTCGAACGCCATGTCCGCATCCTCAACGAATCCAATGACACCACCCTGCGCTTCTGGTATCACGCCGCGCGCGTTCTTGTATTTCCTTCGTTGTACGAAGGGTTCGGCTTTCCGCCGCTCGAAGCGATGGCGTGCGGCACGCCGGTGGTCACATCGAATCGCTCCAGTCTCCCGGAAGTTGTCGGTGATGCCGCGGTGCTCGTGAATCCGGAAGATACCAATGCGATTGCGTCGGCCATCCTGCGCGTTCTCCGCGATGCCAATCTTCGGCAATCATTGCGCGAGAAGGGACTCGCTCGCGCCGCGCAATTCACGCAGGAGCGAACGATCGCCGCAACACTGGCGGTGTATGAAAGGGTTCTAAAGAATCTTCGTTGAGCATGAGTACCCCGCGAGCGCTCCTCGCTTCCTTCGTCCCGCCCAGCGTGCGGGACTCAGCCAACGCGCGCTCGCTCGTCCCGCTATCGCGGGACACCATGCCCGCTCGGTCGCTCAACCGGGTTCCCGCGAGTGTCCGAAAGACACGAGTGGGTGGGAAGGCGCTCGGAGCATCTCGCGGGGTACTCACGGGACACAAATCAGCCACATGCGCATAGTTTTTCTCTCTGCCCGCTATCCGCCCGACGTTCTTGGTGGCGGAGAAATTTCGACGCGCCTCATCGCGGAGGCGCTTGCCGCGGCTGGGAACGAAGTGTCCGTGCTCTGCGGCGGCCAAGAGTACCATGATGATATTTTTGGCGGCGTACGCATTCTTCGCATGCGCGAGCTTCTCCCGTGGTGGTCGAAACCGATCCGCGAGGTACGCGTGAGCCGCGCGATGGCACAGGTCGTTACGAAAGCGTTGGAGCACCATGCGCTCGCGCCGGACATTCTGCATGCCCACGAATTTCGCAGCGCGCTCACGCTTTCACTGCTCGCGCATCCGCATCGCGTCGTCACGATTCGTGATTACGCGCCCATCTGTGGCACGACCAACAACATGTGGTGGGACGGATCGTCCTGCGACGGGTGTTCGTGGACGAACGTGCTGTTCCGATGCCATCGCGTGGTTGAGGCGTCCATCCCGCGCAAGCCATTTCGCGTCGCGCAATACAAGGGGAATCTTGCGTTCCGAACGCGCGCATACGCACGCATTCCGCACCATGTATACACGAGTGCGCACCTGCAGCATCGCGTCGAAAACCGGTTGCACCCCCCAGAAACTATTCGCGCATCGGTCATTGCAAACCCTGTAGATCCGGCATGGGTTGCAACACCGCCAACGCCGCTCCCGGCCGGAAATATTCTTTGCGCAGCAGGACGACTCGAGACAACAAAAGGTACGGATGTGTTACTCCATGCGCTTGAGAGCGTACGCATTGCTCTCCCCGACGTGCATCTGCACTGCCTGGGCGGCGGGGAAGTGCCGCGGTATCAGGGTCTCGCCGCGCGGTTGGGCATTGCGGATGCCGTAACGTTCCACGGACCGATCTCTTCAGTGGCAGTACGCGAGCGTATGGATCGTTCGGTTGCCGTACTGTCACCGCACCTGTGGGAAGAGCCCTTTGGCCGCGCCGCGCTAGAATCAGGCGCGCGCGGACGTGCGCTCATCGCATCGGATCTCGGCGGCGTTCGGGAAACAACGACTGCCGATACCGCATTCCTCGTGCCGCCAAAGGATGTGCCTGCGCTTGCCGCGGCGTGCGTCCGTTTGCTTCAGGATCGAAACCTCGCACACACCGTCGGGCAGGCAGCACGCCGGAGAATTGAAGACACGTATACAGCCTCTTCCATCGCCGCCCAACATCTCGCGCACTATCGCAGAATAACCGGCGTGTAGCTACGGGGCCGGCCTTGCGCCGGTCTCTCGAGGCTGCGAGGCGCCCTGTGGGGGATACCTATCGATCACTCGCAACGCGCAGGTAGAGTCGGATCAGAACATCCGTCATCCGGCCATTCACGGGCCGCTGCGCCGTGACATACACTACATCACCGTCATCGGTTGCGGCGGCAAGCGCATCTCCGCGATCGACGGAAACAAGACCCTCCGCATGGGATTCGCCACGCGGATCAATGTCCAGGAAACGGAGAATGTCTTGGTCGAAGGTGAGAAGATGCTGACTGTCGGGAAACCATTGGAGGTTGCGGAGGGGAAGCGAGAGTCGGAGGAGAAACTGCGGCTGAAACAGCGTCAGCGGGCTGCGATCTTCCGACACATTCAGCACCGACACGTCAAAGAGTGATTGCTGAAAGAAGAGTTTTGTCCCGTCGGGCGACCACGCAAACGAGCGCACGTTCTCGGCAACCGCACGCCACGATTGTTCGTCCGTGCCCAGCACAAACAGAGTTCCATCCAGCGCAATGCCCGCAAGGGTTCCGTCGGCTGCCACGCGAATGATACGCGCAGGTTCCGGAAACGCGGGAAGAAACGCTTGAAATTCACCAGTGGTACGCAGAATCCCGAACGGCAATTCGCCCTCGTGCTCCGGCACACGCTGCACCAGAATGCCGCGCGGGTGCATCACTGCGGTGCGAACATCACGCGCGTGCTCGACCGGCTTTGGCTCTTCCCGCGAAAGGGAGTGCAGTGCGCCGTCCCTGGTGAGGAGCGTCAGGCGTTCTTTCCCCGTCAGGTTCCATCCAACCACGCGTGTCCGGGACGGAAGTGGCCGCACGCTGTGCGCGACAAGATCAACCAGCACAAGGCTCTCTGGCAATGCGGATTCCTCATCCTCCGCGCGCAACACGCCAATCGCGGCAGCATCGCCGCTCGCAGACCAGTGAAACAGCAGCTCTCCGCCGCGAACGGCAGGGAGACGCACCTGAAATCCACCGACGTCACGCACAGATTGTTCCGGCGCCAAGGCGCTCAACGCCTTTCGCGGCAACACGGTGAGCGCGGATCCTTCCCGCAGCGCAACCCATCGTTCATTCGGAGATATCCAGATGCCGGATACGCCGCTACGGACACTCTCCTCGTCAACGGTTTCCGGAATCAATCGAACGTGCAGAAGATCGGTGACCCGCCCGCCAACCACGTCAAGCAGTTTTTCATACGTACGATAGCCGCTCCGGGCAATGCGCACAGCATGCTGGCCGGCCTGAATACCATTCACGCCCGCGGGCGAGCGTTCATCAACCACGCGACCATCCAACGTCACCTGCGCGCCGCGCGGCGTGGTGCGCACAACAAGCGCGCCCACCGTGGGGCCGCCAGGCACAAGCGATTCCGGCGGCTGCGATACCGACAGCCGATACCCCCACGCATACGCAAGCAACAGAGGCGATCCTGTGAGAAAGACCACCCACGCTGCTGCGTGAAGCGCGCGTCGCGTTATGGGATGCACCGCTTCCTTTCTAGCAAAACAGCCGGTACCCTGCAAGGATACCTTCTATGTTCACTCGCCGCGTCGGTATTGACCTTGGCACCACCAAAACGATCGTGTACTCGCCGCGACGGGGCATTGTCATTCACGAGCCATCGGTTGTGGCGCTCGCGCTCGACGACCAGCGGGTGCTGGCGATTGGGCAAGCCGCGAAGGAGATGATTGGCCGCACACCGGAGAACATCGTTGCATCGCAGCCGTTGCGTGATGGGGTCATTGCAGACTTTCGTGTCACGGAGGCCATGATCGAGATGTTCCTTGAGCGGGTGGGCGGCACATCGTTCCGGATCTTCCGACCGGAAGTGATGGTCGCTGTTCCTGCCGGGATTACCTCCACGGAGCGGCGCGCGGTGATTGAAGTGGCCTCTCGCGCCGGCGCGCGACGCGTCTATCTGGTAAAACAGCCCGTGGCGGCGGCGATCGGCGCCGGACTGCCCATCGCGGAATCGTCCGGCCACATGGTGCTGCACATGGGTGGCGGCGTCACGGAAGCCGCCGTGGTGTCGCTTGGCGGTTTGGTGGCAACGGCGTCTGCGCGTGTTGGCGGCGTGCGTCTTGATACCGCCATTGCGGAATACGTGCGAAAGCGCTACGGCCTGGCGATTGGCGAGCGCACCGCGGAAGAAATAAAAATCGCGATTGGCTCCGCGCTGCCTACCGAGGAAGATCACCCGTATGAAGTCCGTGGCCGCGATGTGGCCACCGGGTTGCCAAAGGAAGTCACGATCACCGCGCATAAAGTTACCGAGGCAATGCAGGAGGAGCTGGAAAATATGACGCAGACGGCACGACAGGTGCTGCAGGAAACGCCCCCCGAGCTTGCGGCGGACATCATTGATAAAGGGATCGTACTCACGGGTGGCACCGCGCTGCTCCGCAACATGGATAAGCTCATCGCGAAAATCACCATGGTTCCCTGCACGGTGGCGGACGATCCGCAGCGGTGTGTGATTCAGGGCATCGGCATGGCGTTGGAAAACCTTCCGGCATACCGACGAAGCCTCGTGGTCGCACGGTAAAGCGAGAAGCTGATAGCTGAGAGCGGAAAGGGAATAGAGGTACGGGCCCCATTCGCTATCAGCTTTCAGCTCAATTCGCTCACATGACCAGTGGCCCGCGCATCGCTCTCGTCC
>CAZVRG010000005.1:0-25889 GCA_964630025.1 uncultured Candidatus Saccharibacteria bacterium | reverse complement strand
CGAATCACTGAATACCTTCGGCGGGGCCGAGCGCGTGCTGAAGGAACTTGTTGCGCTCTTCCCCCACGCGCCGGTCTTTACACTGGAAACACAGCGTGCATTCCCGTTCCTGCGAGGAAGAACGGTAACGCCGTCGTTTCTCCAATCGCTCCCCCGCGTCATCCGCGCATTGCGGTTCCATCTCCCATTATTTCCCATTGCCGCGGAAACATTTGATTTCTCCGCATATGACATCGTGATCAGCAGCGCGTCGGGGTTCGTAAAAGGCGTCATTACGCGTCCGGGGACCCTCCACATCTGCTACTGTCATGCGCCCACGCGTTTTCTGTGGGATGCGTATCACGATGTGCGCGAACACTTCCCGGCGGGCTCTCTCCGTCGCGGACTCTTTCAAACGCTCATGCACGGCCTGCGGATGTGGGACCGCGCAGCCGCACGCCGTGTAGATGCATTCGTCGCAAATTCGGAAACGACAAGAACGCGTATCGCAAAGTACTATCACCGCGACGCAACTGTCATCTATCCTCCTGTCGCACTTGACCACTTTCCCATGGCCTCTGGCCCACCTGTCCACCGAAGCCTCGGCGGAGGTGGATGGCCCACGGCCTCGCGTCAGTATTTTCTCCTTGTCGGCCGTCTGTCTCCGTATAAAGGTGCGATGCTCGCCGCGGAAACATTTCGAAAACTCGAGCTTCCGCTTGTGGTGGTGGGAGAGGGGAGAGAATCCGCGGCACTCCGTCGCCTTCGAAGTCCATCAATCATTGTTCGCGGAAATGTCCCCGATGAGGAACTATCACGATTGTATGCCGGTGCCCGCGCGGTGCTGTTCCCGAGTGATGACGATTTCGGCATGGTGCCGGTGGAAGCGATGGCGCATGGGACACCGGTGCTCGCGCTTCGTCGCGGCGGCGCAACCGAGACGGTTGTTGAAGGAATCACGGGAGAATTTTTCGATGAGCCAACGGAAGAATTCCTCGGCGAATGCGTGCGGAGATTTTTGGAACGCGAGCAGTCATATGACCGCGATGCGATTCGCACACAGGCGATGACATTCTCCGCAGACCGTTTCCGTTCGGCAATGCGATCCTTTGTTGAAAGCGCGTGGGAATCGTGGCAGCATCGCACACAATCCACGGCAGATCGGCAGCGAACCATGCGCACAACTGTTACAGTATAATGTAACAGATCATTGCGGTATCCGATGCGTGGGCCGTTGCGTGGCGTGCGCTTGACAAGAAGGGTTGAAACGGGTATACACATACGGGTTCTTTAGTTCATTTGAGAACTGAAGAGGGTTAGTTTTTTGCTCTGGGAGACCAGAGCCGTTTCCAAATCCCGACGAGAGTTGGGTCGAAAGGAACTTCCTATGAAGTCGCAGATGCAGCGTCTTGATGGCACAGCAAAGGTGCTCGTCGTAGCGGCAAAGAAGCCGCTCTTTCCGGAGTTGGTGGGAAATGCGGTGGTAGTGTCAGACCGGCTAGTGCGTGATGACTTCTTCACCACCGCTCCTGTCTTTTCTCTCTCGTGCCCATTTCACAACTGGCGCGAGGGACGCGAAGAGTTGAGCCGCGAGATTCCCGGCTTGCCCACTGAAAAGGCTGCCGAAATGTGCGCTTCGCTTGACCGTCGCGGCATCATCAAAATAGGGAGTGTCATCCAATGCGGCGCAATTCTGGTCGGAAAGATTGCACCAGTCAATCCGCGCGATCGAACGCCGGATCAGATAATCGCCGACGCAGTATTCGGTAGTGTCGGAGGTTACCAGGAAGATCGGTCTCTGTACTATTGCTTCCGCGATACTGGGACCGTTTGCAATGTGGAGATACTCTCCTATCACCTCTACCCCTGTGCGACTTGCGGGGATATTCCGGGCGGGGCGAGACCCCCCAAGTGTCCCTTCTGCGGTGGTCGTTTGGGAGAGAGTCGGTATAACGTTTATCCTGATGGTGCGGATTTCGTCATCAAGGTAGACGTCATCATTCGCCGGAAACTCTGTGTCGGAGACACTCTCCGAGATGGAAAAGGCAATGAGTTTACCGTCGCGCGGATTATGCGACAAGGAGAGATGCCCCATTTTCAGCAAGAAGGTGTGGATGTTCTGGTCGCTGCTGACTCTTCTATTGCCCCTCATCTGCATCGTGAGGGAAAACTTCGGAAACAGAGAAAGTGGCACAAGACGAACGGCGACCGCATCCGTCTGGAAAAGGTCACTCTTCAGTCTTCTGAAAAGATGGTGTATCGAGGGTCGGGTCCTGTGAGTGAGTTCACATACCTTCCCATCTCTTCGGAAACTGTCTTTTCAGGGCAGAAGGTGAACGAAGCAATGGTCAAAACGTTGCTTCGTGACGGCTACGTAGCCAACGTCCGAGAAATGCTGTCCATCAAGGCAGACTCGGCTGAGGGCAGAACGGCTGCGTATGAAGCGCTCGTGAAAGGAGAACCCGTGCCTTTTGGTGTGCCAGATACGACCAATCGTCTCTGGGCACTGCTCAAAGCACTGTGCTTTACTCCTTGTCTTGTGGATGAGGGCGGTACTGAAGTGGAGTTGTCCGCCGATGCTGGAAACGCAACATCGCTGACAGTTCGGGGAATGAGTACCAAGGATGTTCGGGTGCTTTCGTTTGGGGAAGTCAAAACCCCCGAAGCGATGAACAACCGGACCTACCGCCCAGTGAAGGATGGACTCCTCTGTGAGTGCATCTTTGGTACAGAGCACGACTGGGAGTGCTCCTGTGGCATATACCGCGGTCTGAAGTACGAGGGGATGATGTGTAACCGGTGTCACGTAAAGGTCGCTCATTCTCGAGTGCGACGGAAACAGTTCGGTCACATTGAATTGGCGATGCCAGTGATGCACCCATGGTATCTCAAAGCAGTGTCCGATATGCTGGGTCTCCCCCACCAAGAAGTGCAGGAAGTTCTCTTGTACCACCGAGAACTCGACGTATCTCTCGCGACGCGAAAGGGACCTCTGGCCATCAAGGAATATCTTGAACAGAAAGGAGCAAATACTGACTGCATATTCCTTGAAGCAATACCAGTCCTACCGGCTGGCTTGAGGCCACTCTTTCTCGGGTAAGATGGTAACTGGTGGTCGCACGACTGCCACCACCTGTACCGTCGAGTCATCAACCGGAACAACCGATTGCGGAAGCTCAGTGAGATGAACAGTCCGTTGGTGATTATCCAGAACGAGCATCGGATGCTCCAAGGGTCGGTTGAGGCACTTTTTCTCAACGAAATGAGTGCTCGTCCGGTTGTGAACGACTGCGACGCTCCGTTGCATAGCCTTCGCTGGGAACTCACCCATCTTCTCAAACAAGTGGTGGAGAAGCGGGTGGACTACTCCGGGCGGATGGTTGCAATCCCCAACGCCGAACTGCAACGTTCGACAGTGGGTGTGCCCGCAAAGGCTCTGTATGAGGTGTATAAACCACTCGTCATCAGAGAACTCAAGGCGCGAGGGTTGGCCGACACCATCAAGTCTGCGAGGAAGATGATTGAACGCGAGGCACAAACGCCGAACGTTCAAGAAGCTCTCGCTGCTGCGATGGCAACCCGTCCTCTACTGCTTGTCACGGAAGGTCAAAGGATTGGCGTTTCTCAGCCTATCATCATTGACGGGGAGACAGCTCATCTTCATCCTGATGACGCATCCCAGCTTGGCATTCGGTTTGCTGGTGAGCAGGTGACACTGCATCTTCCGCTTACCGCCGCGGCCGTTGCCGAGATGCGTGAGCCGCACCCTCTTGAGGACACGTCCTCCGTTCTGTTCGACTTGACCCCATTCAATCTTCTGCCAGAGATGGTTTGGACACAGACATCACTTGTCTTCAAACCATTCGACAAGATTGCCCTGGGGATCGGTCAGTAAAAAGTTCTCAAACCCATCCCATCGGACTGCAAAGTTCGGTGGGATTTTTTCATGTTGCTTACTACCCCTTTCCCCGCTACACTTCGGGCTTGCTCATGGCCCTCCTCGGAAATCTTTTTTCACGATCGGGAACCGGCGATGTGAAGCGATTACGTGCGCTGGCAGATAAGGTCACCGCGCATGAACCGGCGATGCAACAATTGAGTGACGGCCAACTGCCGGAGAAACTTCGGGAACTGAAGGTGCGTCATCAGGAAACGGGCGAATCGCTGGATGCGCTGCTTCCGGAAGCATTCGCACTGGTGCGCGAGGCGGCCAAACGCGTACTTGGCGAGCGCCCGTTCGATGTGCAAGTGATGGGAGGTATTGTTCTGCACGAAGGAAACATTGCGGAGATGAAGACGGGGGAAGGAAAGACCCTCGTCGCAACAATGCCCGTCGTCCTGAATGCACTGACAGGTAAGGGCGTTCATGTGGTCACCGTGAACGAATATCTCGCGCGCCGTGACGCCGAGTGGATGGGGAAAGTCTATCGCGCGCTCGGCCTTACCGTCGGCGTCTCGCTGCACGGACAAACGTCGGAGGAAAAACGCGCCGCGTATGCGGCGGATATCACGTACGGCACCAACAACGAATTCGGTTTTGATTACTTGCGTGACAACATGGCGTACCGTCCCACCGATCGTGCGCAGCGAGATCTCCACTATGCGATCGTCGACGAAGTAGACAGCATCCTTATTGACGAAGCGCGCACGCCGCTGATCATCAGCGCGCCGGATGAAGAGTCAACGAAGATGTATGCGGAATTTTCCCGCCTCGTTCCACGGCTGGAGCGCGAGAAGCACTATACAGTTGATGAAAAGCAGCGTGCAGTATCACTCACCGACGAAGGAATCTCCAAGATGGAGGAGCTACTCGGCGTCGACGATCTGTATGGCGCCGGGGAAATTCGTCTCATTCATCATTTAGAGCAAGCACTCCGCGCGCGCGTGCTGTACAAGCGGGACGTGGACTATGTGGTCAAAGACGGCGAAGTCATCATCGTAGACGCCTTTACGGGGCGCCTCATGCCCGGACGCCGCTACTCCGAAGGTTTGCACCAGGCAATCGAAGCGCAAGAAGGCGTGCACGTGCAGGCGGAAAGCCGCACGCTGGCAACCATTACGTTCCAGAACTATTTCCGCCTCTACGAAAAGATCGCGGGCATGACCGGAACGGCGAACACGAGCAAGGAAGAATTCCAGAAGGTGTACGACCTCGACGTCATGGTGATGCCCACAAACATGCCGATGGTCCGCGTGGATCGCTCGGATCGCGTGTACGGAACCGAGGAAGCAAAATTCCGCGCCGTCGCGCGAGAAGTCGCGCAACGTCATGCGAAAGGCCAGCCGGTGCTCGTTGGAACCATCGCGATTGAAAAGTCCGAACGGTTGAGCGCCATGCTGACGCGCGAAGGCGTCCCCCACGAAGTCTTGAATGCAAAGCAGCACGATCGGGAGGCACAGATTGTCGCAAATGCGGGAGCACGCGGCGCGGTAACCATCTCCACGAACATGGCCGGTCGCGGAACAGACATTAAGCTTGCACAAGGCGTTGCCGAGCTTGGCGGACTGTTCGTGCTCGGTACGGAACGTCACGAAGCACGCCGTATTGATAACCAGCTGCGTGGACGATCAGGCCGCCAGGGCGACGCGGGGGAGTCCCAGTTCTTCATCAGTTTGGAAGACGATATCATGCGCATCTTCGGCGGCGAGCGCATGAAGAAACTGTTTGAGCGGCTGAATGTGCCGGAAGACGAGCCAATTGAATCATCCATGGTCAGCAAAGCGGTCGAAGCCGCCCAGGCAAAAGTCGAAGGATTCTACTTCGACTCCCGAAAGCACGTGCTGGAATACGACGACGTGATGAACAAGCAGCGCGATAGTTTCTATCGCCTGCGCCGCGGATTGGCGGATGCAACCACGGATCCTTCCGCGCTCCGCACGCAAGTAACGGATATTCTCACCGATGCGCTTGTCACTGCCGTGCAAGAAGCGCGTGTGACCGCGGAGCCAGACAAAGACCTGGATGTCGTCTCACGCGACGCAATCCAACGCTTCATTAACTTGACTGACGAGCAGTGGCAACCGATTGCCTCCACACTCCCGCGCGAAGCTGGCCCGGAACTTCCCGAAGAAACCCGCACCGCACTCCATGCGTTTTCCGAGCAGACATACGACCGAAAGCTTGGCGAGCTCCCAGAAGGCGTATTTTCCGATGTCGCGCGCGCGCTTTTTCTCCAAACACTCGATCTGTTATGGACCGATCACCTCGACACAATGGAATACCTACGAACCGGTATCGGACTCCGTGGCTACGGGCAACGCGATCCGCTTGTTGAGTACCGGCAGGAAAGCCATCGCTTATTCAAGAATCTTCTTGCGCGGTTTAACAATGAAGCCGCAACCGCGTTCTTCCACGTCACAATTCATGCGCAGGGGACAGGGGACAGGGGACAGGGGACAGTGACACCGATTCCGCAACCAGAGAAACTGATCGTAAGCCACCCGACCACACCAGCCCCAACAGGCATCGTCGGTCAAGAAGTTGATGTGCTAGGGAACGGAGAACAGGGAACAGGGAACAGGGACGCGGCCCATTCTGTGTCAGTCCTTGCCGGCGTCCCCGCACCCATCGGTAACAAAAAGCCTGCAATCGGCAGAAATGACCCGTGTTATTGCGGAAGCGGGAAAAAGTTTAAAAAGTGCCATGGGAAATAAAGTATCAAAAAGGCCAAAGTTCAAGGCAAAACCCGGACAGATTGACTACGCTCGCGCACGCTGGGCACCGGTAATAAATTGTGTTTTAAAGTACAGAGGGAAAATCTTACTGGTCCAGCGGGGAAAAGATTTAAACTTTTATCCCGGCTACTGGAATGGGATATCGGGATTTCTCGACGACCATAAAAGTCTCACTGAGAAAGTAGCAACTGAATTGAAGGAAGAGCTTGGCATATCAAAAGATAGAATCAGGCGAATTCGACTCGGCGAAATATTTGATCAGGAAGAACCGGCGTACCGAAAAACGTGGATTGTTCATCCGGTGTTGGTTGATGTAACGACCGATGAGATCAAACTCGATTGGGAGGCAAGTACTTACGTATGGACGTCGGTCCGTGGAGCGCAGAAGTTAAATTTATTGCCGGGATTTTCGGAAGTCCTGAAGAGACTTTCGATTTGGATAGAGCCCCACACGTAGCGCCATGGAAAGTAAAGAGATAAGCCTCAAAGAGACCTACAACCGCATTGGGGAGGAGTGGCATAGAGACCATCAGAAAGACGACTGGTGGGTCGAGGGAACCGATAGGTTCGTTTCTCTCTTACGGCCCAATGCGCTGGTCCTCGACGTCGGCTGCGGCGGAGGAACAAAGTCAAAATACTTGATGCAGAAGGGACTGCGCGTCGTCGGCATCGACTTCTCGGAGAAGATGGTTGAGATCGCACAGCGGGAAGTGCCGACCGGAACATTCCATGTATGCGATCTGCGGGACATCGGAACGCTCGAACACCAGTTCGACGGCATCTTCGCGCAGGCAGTGCTCCTTCATGTACCGAAGATTGAGATACCACAAACGCTCACAGGTATGGTTGGCAAACTCGCAAGCGGCGGATACCTCTATATTGCCGTAAAGGAACAGAAGCCGGAGGGCCCGGCGGAGGAGATGAAAACCGAGAACGATTACGGCTATCCGTACGAACGTTTCTTCAGTTACTTTACGCGAGAGGAAATGGAAGGCCACATGCACACAGCGGGCCTGACTATTGTGTATGCGGACGTCAAACCGTCCGGAAGCTTGCGCTGGATACAACTTATCGGACAAAAAGCATGAGCAAGCTCATCCAAATCTCTACCACCGTTGCAAAGCGGACTGACGCAGCGCGGATTGCAAAGGTATTGGCGGAGAGAAAGCTCTCTGCCTGCACACAAATCATCGGCCCGATCACCAGCGTTTACCGCTGGAAGGGAAAACTCCGGAAATCAAAAGAATGGCTGTGTCTGATCAAAACAACCCAGCAGCGATATAAGGCAATTGAGAAAACTATCAAGGAAATTCATCCGTACAGACTCCCGGAAATTATCGCAGTATCAATCGTTAAAGGAAGTAGCGAGTATCTGGAGTGGATGAGCAGAGAGGTATAATTTGTTTACAAGAGCTATGGAAGCCAAATTCATTGACCACATACTGCTCATGATTAAAGACGTAGCGAAGACGGCCGAATTTTATTCAAAAATATTCGGGGAACCGCTGGAAAGAGATGGATACTCTGTCGCCTGGAAATTTGGAGACACGAAAGTTTTCTTTGCGCTGCCATTCAAGGATGTACCAGACAATACGTTCAACAGAAACCGAGTTGGACTGAATCATTTGGCGTGGGGCGTACGCACTTTGGACGAATTGCGTAAATGGGAAAAGCACCTGAATACCGTTGGCGCCAAAAACAGCGGCGTCATTAAGGATAAATATCAGGGCCGCGAGTATATTTGGTTTGATGACCCCGATGGCATTCGTCAAGAGTTTTACCTTCGTCCCAAGGCAGGGGAATAGAAACACAACCCAAGCGATATGATCGTTTATTTCGTTCGTCACGGCCAAAGCGAGCTGAATGCACAGCACGTGCACCAACATCCGGACACCAAACTATCGGAAACCGGGTTAAAACAGGCGGAAGTCGTCGCAAAGCGATTTCATTCGCTCGCAGTAGATATGATTGTGTCGAGTACGTACGAACGTGCTAAACAAACGGCGGGGATCATCGCAAACGCAATTCAGAAACCAGTAGAATATTCCGATCTCTTCGTCGAAATAAAACGTCCATCGGAAATACGAGGAAAACATATCCAAGACCCGGAAGTGATAAAAATAAAGGAACTCATGGAAACGAACGCTCATGATCCCTCATGGCGATATGCGGACGAAGAAAGCGCACACGATCTCAAGACTCGTTCCGTCAGCGCAATTCAATATCTTCATGATCTTCATAAGGAGCACGTTCTCGTGGTGACGCATGGCGGAATTCTACGAACAATGATTGGCGTCATGATATTCGGCGCTGACCTAACGTCGAGAGAAGATGCCCTTCTGTGGCGCTTCCTTAGTACAAGTAATACCGGAATAACCATTTGTCACCACCATGATGATCACTGGCGACTTATTACATGGAATGACCGCGCGCATCTGGCGTAACGAACTCCCCCCACGAAGTTTACAAAAGAAAAATCGGGGTGGGCGAGACCCCGATTGGTTACGCGGTTGCTTGGTGATTATTTAGCGGAGTCCCCGTCCCCGCGCCAAAAATTCCTTCGTTGGTTCGCAGCAGACGCGGACCTGCACCGGAGGCGATTGGGATCCGCGCGCCTTCGATGGTCTGTACAACCGTCCATTGGCTCAGTGCGGGATCCCAAAAGAGATGGGACTGAAGAAAACGTTGCAGCGCCCCGGTGCCATCGCCAGCGTAGAGCATGTCGGAGTACTCCGCCGCGGAGCTTCTGACTCCAGGAAGGTAAGTACGCAGCACCCAATATCTCTTACATATCGCTGCTGGTTTTACAGGTGAGTACCTTTCCACGTATGTGAGATCATCTTCCCGGACCTTCACATACGCGCATGTCGTCCTGTCGGCTTGGCTTAGCACGAAGTCATGCAACTTGGGCATGTCTTTCCGTGCTGCGCGATGCACGACTCGCCACCCCTGACGTTCCTGCTTGAGGATGATGAGCACCTCCGCTTCGAAGAGTTCCTTTTCCGCCTTTTCCGCCTTTTCCTTCCTCGCAGCCTCTAGGACCCGTGTCACGATGAAGAGACCGAGAACCGCAACTACCGCAAGAGCGCCTAGGCCGAGAGCGAAAAAAATTACTTCGAATGCTCGAACAAGTTCCTGCATCTCCTACTCCTGAATGTGAGAGAACGGGGAAGTGCCGTCGAACGCGCCAATACGGTACCGCCGTACGCACGCTACGTCAAGCGACAGAAGAATGTACGCGTCTGCCGTGCCTCCTTCTGTGCTGCAATAGAGTAAGGATGCCCGCCTCTGGACAACACCGCATTTTCCGTCAAAGCTGACGTACGTGACTACGCGGAAGAGAACGCTTTTGGGAGTGGCGGGGATTGTTGTCCCTACCACACCTGATTGAGGAAGGAGATTTGTTGTACTACGCTCATACGAGCATGGACATACAGATCGTTGAGAAATCTCTTTCGCGCGCCGAGCTGGAAACCATCGCAAAGCAGCGCTTCGGCGACTTCGTAAAGGCTGTTGTCGACACGAAAAAGGAAATCATGGCAGTCGGCGGGGAACTGCATGCGGATGCAGAGGCGCTCCTCATTGAGCACGGATCTCACCAGAACGACCTGTGGGGCATCAATCTGTACCCCGGGAAAACCGGAGACGAGTTCGTCGAATATGACTCCATGATCAATATTCGCCCCTCGCAGGGGAATCGCTCGCGCGGAGTGGACGATCCGGCGGTGCGCGAAAAAATTCTTGCCATTGTCGCGAAGCTCATAACATCGTCGGAATCGCGGTGATGCAGCATCAGGAGCTTGCAGCCGGTCGGTGGTTTACGCTCTCGCTTCCGGAGCAGTTGGCGCATATCGGCAGCGAAATTCATCGCGCGTCGCGGTGGCACGGACGCGATACCGCACTGTTCGAGAGCGCCGTCGCGCGCGCACTGGAATTGTTTGATCTCACCATCAGCGACCGCCGATGGCGCGCACGACTGAAAGAAGTGGCACGCGCGCGGGAACTCTTTTGCCGCATTGTCTTTCATACTCCTGCATATGGCACAACGCTTGCGGATCTTGATGCCTACTTCTTCCGCTTTGCTCTTCTTGCCCGCCAGCAACGCTAAGAAAAATCGGGGCTGGTGAGGCCCCGATTGGCTATGACGTTGCTCGCAGAGAGCTCTACGCTGTTAACATTCCTCCAAAAGGAATTTCGTCCTTGGTCCGTTTAGCAAGAAGCGGACCCACGCCGGACGCGATCGGCTCATTCGAGTTCCCGCCGCACCGCACAAGTACCCAGTGACTAAGCCCTGGGTCCCAGAACAGACGGGAACAGAAGAACGACCGTAGCGCGTGTGCGGGGCTGACAGCACGAAACTCGTGCCTATGGAGAAAATGGTCGACACCCGGAAGAGCCTTGCGAAGTGCCTGACAACACCACCCTGCAGTCAGCGGCTCCTCAGGCAAGTACCCATCCTCGTACGCAAGATCGTTCTCCCTGACTATCACGTACGCGCACGTCGCGCTATCGTCCCGACTGAGAACGAAGTTGCGGATCTTTGGCATGTCCTCTCGCGGAGCGCGGTGCACGACTCTCCACCCATGCCGTTCTTCTTTGAGAATGACGAGTATCTGCTCTCCGAGAAGTCGCTGCCGTTCTTGCTCTTTCATCTTCTTAATTAGGACAGGCGCGGCGATCGCTGCAATGAGCCCCAAAAGAATGCCAAGAGGTAGATACTCCATGAGTTCCGCCATTTGCTATCCCTCACTTGTGTAGAGAACAGAGATGTGCCGTCGAACGCGTCAATACGGTATCGTTTCCCGCCACTCAAGTCAAGTAAGAACTGTAGCGCACACCTCTGGACAACGGCACATTTTCCGACGAAGCTGACGTACGTGACTGCACGGAACAGAACGCTTCTTGGAGTGGCGGGGGTTATTGTCCTTGCTGCCGTAACGATTGTCTCGGTGCTTCCGCCATCGCGCGGTGGCGTGCTCGCGAAGTACTTGCCGCGCATTCGGCTCGGACTGGACCTGCAGGGCGGCACCCAGATCGTGTATGACGCGAACATGCAGGACGTGCCCGCGGCGGATCAGACGACGGCGTTGGAGGGCGTGCGGGATGTCATCGAACGCCGCGTAAACGTGTTCGGCGTGGGAGAGCCGGTTGTGCAGATATTGCGCGGCGGCACGCCGCGCGTGCTGGTGGAGCTGCCGGGCGTGCAGGACGCCGAAGGCGCGATCAGGCAAATCGGTGAAACGCCGCAGCTCGATTTCCGTGAGGAGGGAGAACTCGTAAAAGCGAAAGATCCGGAAGGGAAAGATATTGAATTCCCAACCTGGAAACGCTCAGAGCTCACCGGTCGTCACCTCGATCGCGCGGATGTGGTGTTTCACCCACAGACTGGCGAACCGCAGGTGTCGCTGGTATTCGACGGGGAGGGGAAGCAGTTGTTTGCGGATATCACGAAGCGGAATGTCGGGAAGCGCATCGCGATCTTTCTGGACGGAGCGCCGATCACTGCACCGGTTGTGCAGGAGGCGATCACCGCCGGCGAAGCCGTCATCACGGGCACCTTTACGATTCAAGAGGCGAAGCAGCTCGCAACGCGACTGAATGCCGGGGCGCTGCCTGTCCCCATTACGATGGCAACGCGGACCACCGTCGGCCCCAGCCTTGGAAAAGAATCCCTCGCGCAAAGTATTCTTGCCGGCATCATCGGGATGCTGCTGCTTACCATTATTATGGTGGCAATCTACCGTCTGCCGGGAGTGATTGCAGTATTCGCGCTGACGCTCTACGGACTTCTTGTGTATGCCATTTTGCAAACGCTCGGCGCCACACTAACCGTGGCAGGTATCGCCGGATTTATTCTCTCGCTCGGCATGGCGGTGGACGCAAACATTCTTATTTTCGAACGTTTAAGGGAAGGCTTGCGCTCCTCCCATTCCTTAAGCACGTCTCTCGCGGAAGGTTTTAAAGAAGCATGGCCGTCCATTCGCGACTCGAATATCTCAAGTTTGATCACCGCCGCGTTGCTCTATGCGTTTGGCAGCAGCGTTGTCCGCGGGTTTGCCACCACCTTGAGCATCGGCATCGTGGTGAGCATGTTCACCGCGATCACGGTGACACGCGTTCTTCTGCGATTCGTTTCAGGAGTACGATGGTTTTCCTCGCCAACGTGGTATACACGCATCACATTTCCGCCCGTGCGAGAGGGCTGGAAGCCACCAAGTTTCCTTGAGCGCGGAAAGTTATGGCTCGCCATATCCGCCATTCTTGTTGCCGTGAGCATCGGCGTGATCGCACAGGGCGGCATTCGTCCGGGCATTGACTTCACCGGCGGATCGCTTCTCGAATTCCGGGGTGAAGGCGCCGCCGTGACTACCGTGCGAGACATACTTGCAACGGAACAGAAGGAGGGCACGACCGTGCAAGAAACTGGCGACAAGAATATTCTTGTCCGTCTTCCGCCGCTGAAGCCGGAAGAACACACCGCGCTGGTGAACACCTTCCGCCAAAAGTTCCCGAACTTCGAGGAAATCCGTTTTGAAACGGTCGGACCAACCATCGGCCGCGAACTGCTGCAGAAAGCGATTATGGCGGTTGTGATTGCTCTCGCGCTGATTCTTGGCTATCTCGCCTGGGTGTTCCGCAAAGCAACGGCGACCATTTCGCCGTGGGTCTTCGGCATCCTTGCGGTTGTCACGCTGGCGCATGATGCGCTCCTCATGACCGGCGGCTTTGCGCTTATTGGAAAAGCGTGGGGTGCATCCGCCGATTCACTATTCCTGACCGCCGTTCTCACGCTGCTTGGATTCTCCGTGCATGACACGATTGTCGTTTTCAATCGCATCAAGTCAAATCTTTCGCGGCTGCGCCTCCCATTCCGCGAGCTTGTGGACCGCTCCGTGTGGGAAACACTCACACGATCGCTCAACACCACCGCAACGGTGCTGTTTGTGCTGTTTGCCATGCTCTTCTTCGGTGGCGAAACGGTTCGCCCGTTTGTTGCTACCTTAAGCATCGGCATGGTGGTGGGAGCATATTCGTCGGTGTTTATCGCCGCGCCGCTTCTTGTCGCGTGGCAGGAAAAGCGGTTGCCGTTCTTTCCTTCAAAAAGAGGCGGGTGACGCGATGGGTGGCTACCCGCGCCGAGGACAGACCGCCAGGGGCCCCTCCAAAAGTAGGGGCGGCACTCGCGTGCCGCCAACATACAAAGATGGGGGTATGGCGGCTGGACCGCAGGCGCGGGGGGTCCCATCGCGGCAGGACCCGCTCCCGTCACTGATCGGCCACACTGCAACGTGGGCGCTGTTGCGGCGTCTTATCGAACGAAAGAAGCTTCCGGCCGCCGTACTCTTGTCCGGACCGCCCGGTGTTGGAAAGCGCACGCTTGCGCTAGCGATCGCCGGAAAGCTTTTCGACGTTTCACGCGAAGACGCGATCGCCGCCCATCCGGATTTCCTGCAACTCGTCCCTCTGGAAGACACTGCGATGCGCGACCGCCTTGTCGGGCTCTTGTCGCACGTGCATGCGCGCCCGTTGCGAGGAGACGTTCGCGTGATTCTTATCGAGGACGTTGATCGTCTTTCGCCGTCCGCAGCCGCTCTGCTGTTGAAGGCAATTGAAGACGCCCCGCAGTATGCAAAATTTCTTCTGACTGCATCGATCCCTGATCGTGTTGTGTCAACCGTGCGATCGCGCTCGCTCACACGCACGCTCATGCCCGTCCCGGAACAGGAACTTAGTGATGCGCTGCACGCGCGCGGCATCGAACATCCCGAGGAACTCGCACGCTTGAGTGGCGGACGCCCGGGGCTTGCGCTGCGCATGGCTGTCGATGCGGAACTCCTGCAACGCTATCGTCTGTGGAGTGCGGCATTCACTGATGCGGATGGGTCTGCGTCATCACTCGTCGACGATGATACGGAACAGGCGCAAGAATTTTTTGTGTTCCTCGAAAGCCAACTCCGCCGCGGAACGCCAAGCGCTGCATTGGTGCGTCGCACGCGCGAAGCGGAAGCAATGCTTCGTCAGCACGTCCCGCCCAACTTCGTGGTAGAGTACGTCCTGAAACGATGAATCCCGTTAGATATTTACTTCCGTGCAAAAATACCCTGAAAGTTCAGGGGGTGCTTGGCAGCATACGCAGAGAACGTTCAATAGAACGTTCTCTGCCCGAAAGTTTAGTGGTAAATATCTAACGGGATGAAGGTTGCCCCTCCGTTTACCCCCGCACTCGACCATCTTGAGACGGTCATGCAGGGGCTGCGGACGGGGCGCGCGAACCCCGGACTGGTTGAACATATTGAAGTGGAAAGTTACGGAACGCGCATGCGATTGAAGGAACTGGCGACCGTGGCCGTGACTGATGCGCGCACGCTGCAGATTCAGCCGTGGGATAAAGCCCAGGTCGGCATTGTCGCGAAAGCGATCGAGGCATCGCCCCTTGGGGTGATGCCAACCGTTGCCGGCACGGTGATCCGTCTTACACTCCCATCGCTTACCGAGGAACGCCGACGCGAACTCACAAAGCTCATGAAACAGCATCTCGAGGAGGCGCGTGTTGCCATTCGGAATGTCCGAGAAAAACAGGTGAAGGAACTGAAGGCACAGAAGGACGCAAAAGAGCTTTCGGAAGATGTATTCGAGCGCGAACGTAAAAAACTCCAGGAGGATGTTGATGCCGCCGTCGCAGAGGTTGACAAACGCGGCGCCGAGAAGGAAAAAGAGTTACTTGCCATCTAACCATGCTTATCACGATCATCGCCTTTGCCGCCGTTCTTCTTGCCCTCATTCTCATCCATGAGGCGGGACACGCGCTTCTTGCGCGCCTTCTTGGCGTCCGCGTGGAAGAGTTCGGCTTTGGATTTCCGCCACGGCTTGCCGCGCGGCGTATCGGGGAAACGATCTATTCAGTAAACACGCTTCCGATCGGTGGATTCGTGCGCCTGACCGGTGAGGATGACAGCGAGAACACCGACCCGCGATCGTTTGCCACACAGACACGATTCCGCCGCGCATTGATTGTCGCAGGCGGGGTACTGGCAAACCTTCTTCTTGCGGTGGTGGTGTTTACCCTCGTTGCGGGGTTCGGCGTTGACGTGCCTGCACTGCAAGCCGACCGCGCCGTGCAGAACCGCCGCGTGGAAATTGTTGACGTGCAGGACACTCCGGTGTTGCGTACCGCAGATCTTCGCCCGCAGGATGCGCTCGTTGCCGTGAACGATGTGCCTGTTGAAACTGCGGCGGAAGCAGCCACGCGGGTTCGCGAATTCTCCGGCGACCAGCTGACGGTAACGGTGATCCGGGCTGGGCAAGAGAAAACTATTGCCCTTACATTTTCCCCGCCAAAAACATCGGGACAACGCGTTGGGCTGGCGCTGCTCGACATCGGCACCGTGCGCGTTCCCTGGTCGCAGGCACCGCTCGAAGGCATACGCACAACCGGCCGGACAATCTGGCTCACGGTACACGGTATTGTGCAGACATTCCGTGACGCGATTGTGTCGCGTCACGCGCCAGAAGGTCTTGCCGGACCCGTGGGTATCGCATCGATCACGGGCACAGTGGCCCGTCGCGGCGTCATTCCGCTTCTTGAGCTTGTCGGGGTGCTCTCGGTGAACCTGGCGTTGATCAACGTACTTCCCATACCCGCGCTCGATGGCGGACGCCTGCTATTCCTTGCACTGGATGCGATAGGGTTGCGTTGGTTCCGCGGCCGACCGGAGCGCCTCGCGCACACCATCGGTTTCGTTGCCCTGCTGATTCTTCTCGCCTTGATTACTGTGGGCGATGTACAGCGGCTTATTCACCAATAACAACGAGCTTGTAGCTTGTGGGTGGTAGCTTGTAGCTTTAAGAGGTGCCTAACTCCCCCGTTCGAACCTATCAAGACTTACTCGTGTGGCAGCGAGCAGTCGATCTTGTTGTTAGCATTTATGAACTCACTAAGCAATTTCCCCCTTCTGAACTCTACGGCCTTACGGCCCAAATGCGACGTGCTGCGGTATCCATTCCATCAAATATCGCGGAAGGGAGACGACGCGGAACGCGTCGTGATTTTCGCAACTTTCTCGTAACGGCATATGCATCGGGAGCGGAGTTAGAGACACAAATGATTATCACCAGACGGCTTTCACTCGTGCCTCCACAGAGTCTTGAGGCGGCCGACCAGCTACTGAACGAAGTGATGCGGATGTTAAACCGCATGACTATTTCTCTCCACGTGACACACGAGAAACCGCTACAAGCTACAAGCTAAGAAGCTACACGCTATGCACGACATTCTCCGACAATCGCATCTGTTCTCGCCGCCGCTGCGCGAGGCGCCGAAGGATGCGGAAACCGTGTCGCATCGACTTCTCACGCAGGGTGGATTCATCCACCAGCTGGCGGCAGGCATCTTCTCCTTTCTTCCGCTGGGCTTTCGCGTACATCGGCATATCGAGCAGATTATTCGGGAAGAAATGCTGGCGCTTGGTGCGCAGGAAATACTTCTCCCTACATTGCAGCCAAAAGCGCTCTGGGAGGAAACCGGCCGATGGAAAACCATTGACCCGCCGCTGTTCACCACGACGGACCGGCACGACCGGCAATACGCGCTCGCGCCAACGCATGAAGAAGTGATCACCGACCTTGCGCGTACCTATCTCCACTCGTACAAGCAACTGCCGGTATTGGTGTTTCAGATCCACACGAAGTTTCGGAATGAGCAGCGGCCAACCGGCGGGTTGCTCCGCACGCGCGAGTTTGCGATGAAAGACTTGTACTCTTTCCACGAGAACGAGGAAGATTTGATTGCAACGTACGAGAAAGTGAAGCAGGCCTACGTCCGTATTTTTGAGCGCTGTGGACTCCGCGCAATCCCGGTCTCTGCAGCGTCGGGAACAATTGGCGGATCGCTTTCGCATGAATTCCAGGTTCTCGCCGATACAGGCGAGGATCGCGTTCTTCTCTGCTCGTCGTGCGGCTTTGGAGCAAACAGGGAAGCGCTAGTGGGAAAGGAAGATGCGTGCCCACACTGCGGAACGTCATTGGAAACGAAGAACGCCATTGAAGGGGGGCATATCTTTCAACTCGGGCAAACGTACAGCGACAACATGAAAGCGCACGTCACGACGGCGGACGGCAAGAAGCAACCGCTCGTGATGGGGTGCTACGGCATCGGGCTCGGACGCCTGCTCGCAACGGTTGTGGAAGCCTCGCACGACGATCGCGGGATTCTGTGGCCGGCATCCATCGCTCCATTTCACGTGCATGTTCTTGAACTTGGAGCAGGAAAAGGCGACGCTGCGGCCGTGCGGGCGGCGACGGAGAAACTTGTGCAGAAGCTCGCGGATGCCGGGTTCTCCGTGCTCCACGACGACCGCGATGACGCGAGCCCGGGAGAAAAATTCGCGGATGCCGACAGAATTGGCATTCCTTGGCGTGTTGTGGTTAGCCAGAAACACGTTGCGAACGGTACCGTCGGAATCAAGAACCGCAAGGAGAAGGACGAGCGCGCGATACCCTCAAACGCAGTAGAGACGGAATTGCACACGCGCTAAGACATCTTGACATCGCTGGAGACGAGCGCTATTATGGCACTGGTTTTCGTGTTCATTTCACTCACAACAAAGCGAGGAGCGTATGACCCTCGATCGAAAGGCGTTCCTTGCCACGATCAAGGAACAGCCAGACGGTGACGGACCGCGTCTCGTGTATGCCGATTGGTTGGAAGAGCAGGGAAATCCCCGCGCCGAGTTCATCCGCGTCCAGTGCGCGCTCGCACGGTACCGGCCGCTGGACGAAGTTCCCTCGCACCTTACGGAGCGCGACCTGTGGCTCGTGAACCGCTACGGAAACGACTGGCGGAAAGAGGATCTTGGACCCGCTGACAAGTTTCTCGATTCCGTGAATCCCGTCTTCCATCGGGGTTTTATTGCGGGAGTTGAGGTGGATCTTGAAGTAATCGCGCATAGAGGCGTCCCAAATGCGTTATTGGTTGAGCCGCTTCTCCGACACATTGCGCATCCCCGTGTTTTGGTACGCAATGTCGATCGGATGCATGCCCTGCATACCTTCCTGGAAGTCGAATGGATGCAGCGCGTCCATACGCTGATTCTCGACAACAACCCAGTTGGAGTGCTCGGCGTGCGATCGCTGGCAAGCTCGCCGTTGCCAAGCCTGCGCGCACTTCATCTCAACGTCGCCAGAATCACGGATGCGGCAGTACGGGAACTGATGAGATCCCCACTCTTCTCGAACCTCTCGTCCCTTGAATTGTCGGGGAATATGCTCACAAAAGCGTGCGTCGCGAACCTCCGACGATCGGCGCGGTCCAAGGGCATTTCCATATATACCAATGGCCAGGGAGGCGACTTCGCTGCGTGGAGATACGGAGAGACCTTCCTCGTACGACGCAGAGAATGTGGGAGAATGAAAAGAGGAAGGCGCGGACGTCCGGGGAAAACTCGTGATGTGTGGCAGTAGCACAGATATGACCGCGGAGAGTCGCTGCACTCTCCGCTTTTTTCTGCTTGGGCTAGCACAGCGGGAGGGCTTCCGGTACACTACGTGCGTGCTCAATCGGTTTTTTGGCGTCTTCTCCCAGGATCTCGGCATTGATCTTGGGACGGCAAATACCCTCGTGTATCAGCGAGGGAAGGGTATTGTCATTAATGAGCCTTCGGTCGTCGCCCTCAACATCAAAACGAAGCAGGTGCTTGCCATCGGTTCCGATGCGCGCCGCATGGTGGGAAAGACGCCTGCGCACATTGTCGCCACCCGGCCCTTGCGGGACGGGGTCATCTCGGACTTTGAAGTCACCGAGCAGATGCTCCGGTATTTCATTGAGCGCGCGCACGAGCATTCCGTCGCCCTCTTCGCGCGTCCGCGTGTGGTTATTGGCATTCCCTCCGGCGTCACGGAAGTGGAGCGCCGCGCGGTGGAAGACGCCGCGATGCGCGCAGGCGCTCGTCAGGTATTCCTTATCGAAGAACCAATGGCGGCCGCAATCGGGTCGCGCCTTCCGGTGCAGGACGCCGCGGGGAACCTTATTGTCGACATCGGCGGAGGAACAACGGAAGTCGCAGTGATTTCGCTAGGTGGCGTCGTTGTGAGCCGGAGCATCCGTATTGCCGGCGATGAATTGAACGAAGACATCATTCGCTTCGCACGCGATGAGTTTAACCTGCTCCTTGGCGAGCGCACCGCGGAGGAAATCAAAATCACCATCGGCAGCGCCTGGGAATTGGCTGACCCATTAGAAATGCCCATGCGCGGCCGCGACCTCGTCACCGGTCTTCCAAAGGAAGTTATGGTGAACGACGCGCAGATTCGGCAGGCGCTTTCCCGGAGCACAAAAATTATTGTGAACCATGTCAAAACCACCGTGGAGGAAACACCACCGGAGCTTCTCGCGGATATTATGGAACGCGGCATTATTCTGTCCGGCGGCGGTGCGCTTCTCCGCGGGCTTGATCAACTTGTCGGATCCGTGACGCAAGTGCCGGTAAAAGTCTCCGACGATCCGCTCACGGCAGTCGTACGCGGGTGCGGTATCGTGCTGGAAGATATCGAGGCGCTGCAAGAGGTTCTCGTTCCCGCACCGGCTCCGGGCATCGCGCGCTAACTATTCGGCGCCATGGCCCGCACGTGGTCCAGAACATTCCTTCTTGGAGTACTTGGTATGGCGCTCGTCATTGTTGCATTGCGTGCAGGATGGTTACAGGTACCGCTCGGCATTGCGCGAATGCTATTCGGGCCAGCGGAACGCACCGTGTCGCGTACGGGCAGCGCCGTCGGCGGCACACTCTGGTCTTTTCTCCGAGTGGGCGCATTAACGCGCGACATCCGCGTATTGAACGAAGAAATTGCGCGACTGCGCGCCGAGCATGCGCACAGCGCAAGCATTGAGCAGGAAAACGTAAAACTCCGTGAAGCGCTTCAGGCTCTTCCGCGCACCGGTGTGCGGGTGGTTGTTGCCGACGTGAGCGGCATCTCCACCGATGGGGCGAGCGCGGTGTTGCGCATCAATCGCGGCGCCCGGGACGGCATCGACGCGGATGCCGCAGTGGTCGCCGTTGACGGCGTTGCGGTTGGGCGCGTGAGCAGCGTGCAGGCTTCCACAGCAACGGTTGAACTGCTCTCGGGCGGGAATATTCGCGTGGCCGCCCGCGATCTCGAGACCAATGCCGAGGGCATTGTACGCGGCGTGCGCGGACTCGACATTATTTTCGAAGGCGTACCACGGACGCAATCGCTCCGTGTCGGCGACCGCCTTGTGACAACGGGATTGGACGGGTATTTCCCTCCACATCTTTTTCTCGGGACGCTTGCCTCGGTGCGCGCGCCGGAAAATGCGATCTTCCAAGAGGCAAGCGTGCAGCTGCCGCTGGATCTTCATCGCCTGACGCTTGTCGCAGTCGTTCGTTCACCATGACGCGAAACATTCTTCTCCCGCTGATCGTTTTCCTCGCGCTTGCAGCGTGCGAAGCGGCGTTCGCGCGCTGGCTTCCTGCGCCCGTTCATATCCCGCTTCTCCTCCCGACGGCGATTGCGGTTGCATTGTACGCGCCCCTTCATCGCCTTCTCCGTCTCGCATTCCTTTCTGCGCTCGCGGGAGAGATGGTGAGTGGCGCGCCAGCCGGCGTGTTGAGTATTGCATTGATCGCTGTCGCGGTACTCACACGCGCCGTGATCCGTCGTCCAGAACTCCCCGCGTTTGTTCACGGCTGTATTGGCGCCGGAGCGGCAATCGCGTATGTCTGTATACTCTCTGGATTCGTGAGCGGATGGACGCTTCCCCCCGCACGGCTCATGCCGGCATTTCTCGCCGTAAACATCGCAATCCCGGCACTCTCAACGGGTATCCTCGTCGGCTGCATGAGCGCCCTTATGGCTGCGTTCCACCAACGGCATCTTCGCCCCTTCGGCTTCTCGCCGGGGATTGTTATTCAGCGGCTTCCATCGGCATAATGGATGGCCGTGCCCACCCGTTTCTCTCCATATAGGAGCAGACCCCGACGCGCGCCGGACGGACATCAGACCGGTGACATCGGCGATCTCTTTTCCGTACCGGAGTCCACCGTCACGTCTGCGGAGTCATCCGCTGTTTCTCGCGCACGCACGTTGGGCACCGTACGCATCTGTGCGGCGGCAATTGTCCTCGTGCTTTTTGGGCAGAGCCTGCGGCTGCAAATCGCTTCTGGTTCTCTCTTCCGCGAAGAGGCAGAGAGCAACCGCATTCGCGACTTGCGCGAGTATGCGCCACGCGGTGTCTTCCTTGATCGGTTTGGAACCCCGCTCGTGCAAAATATTCCCGCAATCGATCTTGTTGCGGACCCCGCATTCCTTCCCGAGGATCTCGCACCGATCTTTACCGCGCTCACCCACGCACTTCCCGACCGAAATGCTCGGGAACTGCAGGATCGGATTCGCGCACTCGATCGCCGAGCGGGATCACCAATACCCGTGCTGGAAGACCTGACGCACAAGGAATTTCTCGCGGTGAACGCGCGCGCCACGGAACTGCCGGGCCTCCGCGTGGAAACAACTGCGGTGCGCGAATACCGCGGCAATGGAACATTTGCGCACGCGCTTGGATACACCGGGAAACTCAGTGCGGAGGAACGGGAGCAGTTTCCGTCCTATCTGCTCACAGAATCCGTTGGAAAGACAGGATTGGAACGACAATATGAGGAACGCCTTCGTGGTCGTCACGGCGTTCGCCGTGTCGAGGTGAACGCGGAGGGGATTATCCAACATGATCTGGGACGCGAGCCGCCGGTGTCCGGTGCAAATATTCGGCTCCATCTTGATGCGGAATTGCAGGAGCACGCGATGAGCGCACTCGCGCGTGGCCTTGCGACAGCGGGCGTGAAGCGCGGCGTCGTGGTTGCGCTGGAACCGCATACCGGCGCGGTACGCGCACTCGTGAGTCTGCCAACCTATCCCCAGAGCGACATTGCGCGCGGTACGGATCCTGCAAAAACACGCATCATCTTTGCCAATCCGGATTCGCCGTTTCTGAATCGGGCGACACAAGGACAATACGTTCCGGGTTCCACGTTCAAAATCGCGGTGGCAAGTGCCGGACTCGAAGAACGAGCAATTTCTGCGCAGACAACGGTGGACAGCACGGGCGGTATTCGCATTGGGCAGTGGTTCTTTCCGGATTGGAAGGCGGGTGGGCATGGACGTACCGACGTTGTCAAAGCGCTGGCGGAATCCGTAAACACATTCTTCTACACCATCGCCGGCGGCATGGACGATGCGAGCGGTATTGGCATCGAGAAGCTCACGACATGGGCGCGACAGATGGGATTTGGCGAGCACACGGGCATCGATCTCCCAGAGGAAGGGCGCGGATTCCTTCCATCGCCCTCCTGGAAAGAAGAAGTGAAGAAGGAGCCCTGGTATATCGGAGACACGTACCATGCGGCGATCGGGCAAGGCGACGTGCTCGTGACGCCACTGCAGCTCGCTGTTGCCACGTCCGTGATCGCGAACGGCGGCACACGTGTGGCACCGCGTCTCATTGACGCAATTGAGGGGCCGGACGGATCGATCCAAGAGCGTATGCCTCCCATGATACGAAGTGAGAACGTCTTGTCTCCGCGCACCATTGACCTCGTCCGGGCCGGCATGCGTTCCGCCGTGACCGATGGTTCGGCCCGCGGACTGAACGCTCTCCCTGTCGTCGTGTCTGCAAAGACCGGCACGGCACAGGTGGGAGGAACCGACCGCACACACGCGTGGGTGACCGTGTTTGGCCCATCGCACAGCGCGGATCTCGCGCTCGTGGTGTTGCTTGAAGGCGCGGGTGGTGGCGACACATTTGCGGTACCCGTCGCCCGCGAAATTTTGGCATGGTACTTCGCGCCCGAGCAGCAAGGGAAACGTGCGCATACGGTGACTGGGCCGTAGGCCATCGGCCACAGGCCATAGGGACGGCTAACGCGTTTTCCCTATGGCCTCTAGCCTCGCCACGTATAGAACTTGACACGATTTTTTTACCGGCTACAATACCTGCCCGTACCCGACCGTTCCGGGCACAACTTGTCCGTTATTGTTGACAGATGAACCAAAAAAAGACGCTGATAACTGAAGAAGGGCTGAAAAAACTGCAAGACGAACTGCATGCCTTGAAGACCGTCAAGCGCCGTGAGGTCGCGGACGCTATTCAGCGCGCAAAGGAACAGGGCGACCTCTCGGAAAACGCCGAGTACGTTGAGGCAAAAGAGGCGCAGGGCCATGTTGAGCAGCGCATTGCGGAATTAGAAGCGTCGTTGAAAAACGTTGAGGTTATCCAGAAAAATGGTGTCACAAACCACACGGCCGTCGCAGTCGGCGACACCGTCACCATCCGCTGGAACGGCGACGAAACCTCGTACACCATCGTAGGCGCCAATGAAGCAGACCCTGCTGCGGGAAAGATCTCAAACGAATCTCCTGTCGGCACCGCGCTGCTTGGGAAACGCGTTGGCGACACCACGAATATTCGCACACCGAGTGGCGTGAAAGAGGCACACATCGTCCGGATTGCGTAGCGAGATCGCATAAAAATACAGTTGCCCAAATGACGAAAACGCGGTAGCGTTTGGACGTTAGGAATCCCACCGTGCGACACGATCTTCTTGCTACCAGGGAAGCACACCGAGAACAGTTGCGAACGGCCGGGAAGGATCCATATCCCACATGGCACGGCCGCACGCATACCGCCGCGGCAATACGCGCGTCGTTTGATACGCTTGCTCGCAATACCACCACCGTGACCGTTGCGGGGCGACTGACGTCAACCCGCAAACACGGTGGCGTGTGGTTTCTGGATATGCAAGACACATCGGGAACCCTGCAACTGCTCTGTCGCACCGATGCGCTGGGTCAGGATGCATTCGCGCTTCTCGATGTACTCGATCCGGGAGATATCCTTTCTGCAACCGGATCGGTCACGAAAACGCGTGCGGGTGAGGTGAGTGTCGATATCGTTACATGGACACTGCTTGCCAAGGCACTTCGTCCGCCACCTGATCCGCATGCGGGCCTTCGTGACGAAGAAGAGCGCGCACGCCACCGGGAAGTCGATCTTCTTGCCAACACCGAAACACGGCGCGTGTTTGATACGCGCGCGACGCTTCTCCACCACATGCGTCAATTTCTCGTACGCGAGGGATTTACCGAAGTGGAAACGCCTGTCCTGCAGTCACAACCCGGCGGTGCGATCGCCCAGCCGTTTCGCACACATCACCGCGCGCTCGACCTTGAACTCACCCTTCGCATTGCGCCCGAACTCGCGCTGAAGCGATTGATCGTTGGGGGATATGAGCGCGTGTTTGAAATTGGGAAGGTATTCCGGAACGAAGGCATTGATCGGCAGCACAATCCGGAATTCACCGTCTGCGAATTCTATGCGGCGTACACCACGGTGGACGATCTGCTCCCGCTCACAGAACAGCTTTTCGCGCAGCTGATCACAGAAGTGCATGGAAGCCCGCGGCTCACGTTCCAAGGAACCGCAATCGATTTCACGCCGCCGTGGCCGCGCATATCCGTGGTGGATGCCGTGCGCGATCGTACAGACGTTGATCTTGTTGCCGACCGGGACACACTGGTGTATGAGCGCGCGCTTGAAAAACTTGGAGTGCATCTTCCGGACGAGCGCAACGTGCCGAATCTCATGGACGCGCTCATCAACGCGGCTGTCCGCAAGCACATGACCGGACCAGCATTCCTGCTGGGCGCACCGGTCGAGTTGGAGCCGCTGGCAAAGCGTGATCCGCGCGAGCCGCGTCTTGTGCAGCGTATGCAGGTATTGGTGGCCGGCATGGAACTGGTGAAGGCCTATACCGAGGAAAACGATCCCGTGGAGCAGGAACGTCGTTTCCGCGAGCAAGCCGAATTGCGCGGCTCATCCGACATGCATCCGCTGGATGCGGAATATATTGAGGCACTGAAGGTAGGATTACCGCCGACGGCGGGGTGGGGCATAGGGTTTGATCGTCTTGTCATGCTGGTGACCGACCGCCCGAGCATTCGGGATGTCATCTTCTTTCCGACACTTCGACCCGTGAGTGTTCCCCCATGACCTCTGTTCCCTGTTCTCTGTTCCCTGTTCTCTGTTCCCTATCCCATGCTTGACCTCGCATTCATTCGCGAGCACCCGGACATCGTGAAACGCGCGGCAACAGCAAAGCGTGTTGATGTGGATGTTGACCGACTCCTTGAGCTTGATGGAAAGCGTCGCGAGCTTCAGCGCGAGAAAGACG
>CAZVRG010000004.1:0-45657 GCA_964630025.1 uncultured Candidatus Saccharibacteria bacterium | reverse complement strand
GATGGGTGACACCTGCACCTTAGTGGGTGTCACTGATCTTTCTCATCACGGACATATTGGTCGATGCATGTAAAAACGACGCGCACACGCAGGGGCGAGCGGGTATGTGCGAGGCGGCGTGAGAGACCCCGTGCAGCAGGGCGAACAGAGTGAGGTGAGATGCGTCGCGCATCGAGCCGGGAACGTCCGCCGAGCACATACTCCGAGCCATATCCTGCGTGTGCCTGTGGGGCCGTTTCTCTTATGCCTCAATTAGGACACTCTCCTCGGCAGCGCGTTCCCACTTTTCCCCGTGCGCAACGACGCTCAACACCAAGCCGAGAAGCAGCGATGACGCAAGCAGGTTACTCCCCCCATATGAAATAAACGGGAGCGGCACGCCCGTGACAGGAAGAAGCCCAATATTCATGCCTGCGTTTACCCCGAGCCCCACAAGAATGGCGAGAAGACTTCCCACAGCCACCGCGCGTCCGAAGGCGTCGGATGTTCGTTGCGCGGCACGCACCATGCGGTGAAAGAGCACTGCGAATAACAGCAGCACAATGCCAACGCCGATAAGCCCCAATTCTTCTCCGATGCGCGCAAAGACAAAGTCGTTGTGTGCTTCCGGAAGGAAATTCAACCGGCTTTGCGGCCCCCATCCAAGACCCCGTCCAAACATTCCACCGCTGCCGAACGCGGTGCGCGCCTGAATCGCGGTATAGCCTGATCCGAGCGGATCACGCTGCGGATTCAAAAATACGAGAATGCGTTCTTTCTGGTAGTCCGCAAGAAAGACCTGCCATCCCGCGATGGCAGCAATCACCGCAAGCACACCAAGAGCAAGCAGTTGCCGACGGGAAAGCCCCATCACGAGCGTCATGCCCACCGCAATGAAGAACACAAGGCTTGCCATACCGAAGTCCGGCTGCCGTAACACCAACACCAGCGGAACGCCAACGAGCGCAGCAATAGTGAGCAAACGACGGAATGACAGCGGGGAGGAACTGACAGCGCTTACGCGCGCAAGCATGAGTACAAGCGCCACCTTCAAGAGTTCCGCAGGCTGGAATTGCATCCCGCCGATGACGATCCAGGCGGCCACCCCGCGAATGCGATGTTCTTGTACGAGTGTGAATACGACGAGAAGAAGCACGAGCACATACAGCGGCACCGCAAGACTGCGAAAAACGCTGTAATGCAAGCGGCCAAACAAAAACATGAGGCCCATACCAACGAGCGCAAATACTCCCTGTCGAAGCGCAAGCGAGCGCGCACCCGTCTCTTCGCCGGCAGTGCTTAACAGCACCACGCCAAGCAGCGCGAGAAGAAACGCACTCGCGACGAGTGCCCAATCAATACGACGGAAAACCTGCGGAAGGCGCATCTGTAGCAGGACAGAGTATACCTTGTGCGAATTCGAAATACGAAGCACGGAATATCTAATAAGTACGAGGAACTGTGCACGTGAAAACTTCAGAATCGTGATGAGGGACGCGGGCCGGGAAGTAAAGATAAAAAAAAACCGCAGAAACTGGATACGATGCGTAGGCGTGGAGCGAGCACCGAACGAGCTGTATGTGACATACAGCGAGTGAGGAGCGGAGCGAACGCCAAGCCCGAAGGGTTCGCTCACGAACGCATCCGGCTGTGCCGGTGGGATTCGTGAGCGAACAGCGCGCCAGTGTATGCGGTTTTTTAGAACGCTGGCGTACTCGTTGGACGCGGCTCTAATCCCGAAATCCCGGGGCGCGGTTGAATTGCCGCACCGGAGAACACATTCACCTCCGGAACAATCCGCACTTCCGCCACATTCCGCCCAGGAGGAAGCGGCCACGACACGGTAAACTCTCGGCGTTCTCCCGAACGCAGTGATCCTATTGCCGTTTGTCCCAAGCCTGTCACAGTGCCGTTGGCATCCAAACCGAGCACTGTTACCTCAACGCGCAGGTAATCGAGTGTGGATTCATTCGCAAGTACCGATTTCACGACGTAGGTGGACGGATTTCCTTCGCGGACTGATGCTGTGCGACTCACCGGCACAAACGACGGCGCCCGAAAACTCGCGTCCACTGGTACCCACTCGGGAGACTGAAATCGGATGGCAGCATCTGTTCCCTCCGGCGGCACTGCTGTATTCAACAGCACAAGAAGTTTTTCCTGTCCGGGCAACACATAGGCGCGGCCCGGAATCTGTGCGACAGTCTGGCTTCCTGCTTTCACCTCAAACGTGTACCCAATCGAGCGCAGACCGGCATTGGCATTTGGATTCCGCACAACGGCATACAGATCTGCACGATCGGGAGCATCTTGGCGGAGCAATCCCGCCCGATTCACAACGAGCGCAGCAAATGACGGTGCGGGCGGTGGCGGCGGAGGTGGAGGCTCATAGATAAGAATACCAATAAGGACGCCAAGCGCACCGAGAATGCCAAAGAATATCGTTGCAATGGTGATTTGTTTTCGTAATCGCCTCCGCACATGCGTACGATAGCACGGTGCGTGGGGGTTGGGGCATGGTGCATGGTTTCTCGCTTACGTCTCTGCGTAACCCTATGCCCCATTCCCCATACCCTATGCCCGAAGTGAGAAGTACAATAGAAACATGTCCGACTTCGTTCACCTTCACGTTCATAGTCATTATTCTCTCCTGGACGGGCTCGGAAAGATTCCGGATATTCTTGATCGCGTGAAGGAATTGGGCATGCGTTCGGTTGCGCTCACCGATCACGGCGTGCTCCACGGGCTTGTCGAGTTTTGGGAAGAAGCAAAGAAGCGCGAACTCAAGCCGATTCTCGGTGTTGAGGCGTATCTTGTCCCTGACCGCCAAAGAGCGCGGGAAAGCACACCTGGCGAAAAAACGATTCGCCATCTCACGCTTCTCGCCGAAAACACGCAGGGATACCAAAGCTTACTCAAACTCATTTCCGACGCGCATCTGAACGGTTTTTACCGAAAGCCGTGCATTGACTACGCAACGCTTCAGCAATACGCCACTGGTCTCATCGTACTGTCGGGATGCATTAACGGTGATCTCCCGCAAGCAATCATCCGCGGTGATGCGACGGAGGTCGAGCGGCTTGTGCAATGGCATCTCGACGTGTTTGGTCGAGAACGGTTCTTTCTCGAACTCCAGCATCATCCATCGCTTCCCGAACAAGGAAGGGTGAACGAAGGACTGCGCGCGTTGGCCCGCACGCACGGCCTTCACCTTGTGGCCACGGGAGACGCACACTATGTCCGACGCGAAGACGCGGAAGCGCAAGATGTCCTTCTGTGCGTGCAAACCGGAACCCGCGTGACGGATCGAGATCGCCTGTCCATGCTCGGCGAAGACTTCAGCATTCAAACGACGGAGGCATTCGCAGAGGCATTTCGCGATGTGCCGGAAGCGCTCGAAAATACCGTCCGCATTGCGGAGCGCTGTACCACCAAGCTGACGTTCGGCAAGTCTATTCTCCCGTCGTTCCCGCTCTCGCCTACCGAGACGCCGGATGCCGCCCTTCGCCGTCTCGCGGAAGACGGCATGACCATGCGGTATGGAGCCGCCCTACCCGCAGAGGCACGAGAACGCATGGAATATGAACTGGGCGTTATCGAGAAAACAGGCTTCGCCGGATATTTCCTCATTGTTCAGGACTTCGTGAATTGGGCGAAGCGTCAGGGGATTTTCGTTGGCCCGGGCCGTGGGTCGGCCGCCGGATCGCTGATTAGTTATCTCCTCAACATCACGAATATCGACCCGTTGAAACACCGGCTCGTCTTCGAGCGCTTCTTAAATCCCGAACGCATTAGCATGCCAGATATCGATTTGGATTTTGCCGATGACCGGCGTGAAGAAGTACTGCAATACGTTCGTGAACGCTACGGACGCGATCACGTCGCGCAAATTATCACCTTTGGAACCATGGCGGCACGCGCTGCAGTACGCGATGTGGGCCGCGCACTGGGATTTCCGTATACCTTCTGCGACAAAGTCGCGAAGCTCATCCCGTTCGGCACATCGCTGGATAAAGCGCGGCAAGAATCGAAAGAGCTCCGGCAGCTCGCCGCCGACGATCCACAAGTGCAGCGTCTTCTCGATACCGCAAAAAAACTTGAGGGGGTTGCCCGCCATGCAAGCACCCATGCCGCCGGCGTTGTTATCACGCCCTCCCCACTCGTGGAGCATGTTCCCGTGCAACGCGTGAGCACGGATGACGCAACCATCGTCACACAATACGAAATGCATGCGATCGAAAATCTTGGTCTGTTGAAAATCGATTTCTTGGGATTAAAAAACCTGACGATTCTCGGGCACGCTCTCCGGGTAATCCGAGAACACGCTGGCGTGAACATCGACCTCGACGCGCTGCCTCTCGACGATGCGCCAACGTACCGAACGCTCCAGGAAGGTCTGACAACCGGTGTCTTTCAGCTGGAGAGCGCAGGCATGAAGCGGAATCTCAAAGAACTGAAGCCGACGGAATTTGAAGACATTATCGCGATGGTATCGCTCTACCGCCCGGGACCGATGGAACTGATCCCGCAATACGTTGCGGGAAAGCATGGCTTGCAGACACCGAAGTACCTTCACCCCGCGCTCGAGCCCATCTTGAAAAAGACCTACGGCATCGCCGTCTATCAGGAGCAGGTGTTGGAAATCGCGCGCGCGATCGCTGGCTTCACCCTTGGAGAAGCGGATATCCTCCGCAAGGCCGTGGGAAAGAAAATTGAAAAGCTCCTGAAGGCACAAAAAGAAAAATTCATTGACGGAGCAGTCAAAAACGGCGTCGATACAACAACAGCCGAAAAAATATTTGCCTTCATCGAACCCTTCGCGAATTACGGTTTTAACCGCGCGCATGCGGCATGCTATGCCCTCATCGCCTATCAAACTGCCTATCTCAAGACACATTACCCCGCAGCATTCATGGCCGCGCTGCTCACATCGGACGAAAACGACACCGACCGCATCGCCATTGAGGTCACCGAATGTACGACCATGGGCATTCCGGTACTTCCGCCAGACGTGAATGAGAGCGGAGAACACTTTACGGTGGTGACCACTACGGAGAACCGGGAATTAGAACTACGGAATAAGGATTCCGCGAATCGCAAGGCTATTCGCTTCGGTCTTGTCGCGGTGAAAAATGTGGGTGCGGGTGTTGTGCGTGCCATTCTCGACGCACGCGCTTCTGGCGGGCCGTTCCGCTCGCTTGCGGAGTTCTTTCAGCGCGTGCAGACACGAGAATTCAACCGGAAAGCTGCAGAAAGCTTGATAAAAGCAGGAGCGCTCGACGCTCTCGGCGAGCGCAATGCGATGCTGGAAAACCTCGACATGCTTCTCCAGCTTGGCCGCAATATGCAAAAGCAGGAACTCGCGGGACAAGGAGCACTTTTCGGTGGGTCCGACGAGAAGGGTGTGCCGTCTGTCACGCTTCGCCCTGTCCCTCCCGCTCCTGCGACGCAACGGTTGCAATGGGAAAAACAACTTCTTGGACTGTACGTGTCTGGCCATCCGGTCGCCACGGTGGCACATCTCCTCGCCGGTCGGACAACGCCCATGAAAGATATTTCTACAGACCTCGTGGACTACAGCGTCTGTGTCGGCGGCATTGTGACGCATGTGCAAAAAGTCGTTACGCGGAGCCGAGAGACCATGGCATTCGTGACGCTGGAAGACCAAACGGGCTCCGTGGAAGTCCTGGTGTTTCCCAAAATCTTAGAAGCACATCCGGATCTCTGGGCAGAAGAAACTATTCTCATAGTGGAAGGCCGGGTAAATGATCGCGACGGTGTCCCAAAAATTCTCTGCGAAGAAGCAACACGCGTCTCTGAAACGATGCAGCCTATCGGTGCGTCAGCGTCACACGCCCCACAATCACAAGAACGCCGTCTTGTTCTGGAAACGCCACCGCCACCATATGCAATCCTGGCAGTACCGCCAAACGGAAGCCGCACAATATTACTTTCCCTAAAGGAATTCCTCGGCGCGCTTCCGCCCGGTCCGATCCGCGTGTATCTCCGCGTCCCGAAACAGAACGGCGCGGTGGATCTGGTGAAAACATCATTCACCGTGACGCTTGATGGTCAGGCGAAGAAGCAGCTGTGTACGCTGCTCGACGCGGAAGCTATCGAAATAGCCTCTCCCGAAGACGCATTCGAAACTGTCAGAACTCCTGTGATCTAAAAGAAAATGCCAGCGGTCATATGACTGCTGGCGTTTGATTAGAGCGAAAAGACACATACACTACGTTCTGCCTTTCCACTTCCGTGTCTCTGCAAGAACACATTCGGCAAGTTGTTGATTTGCGGCGGCAATCCAATCCATCCGGAGTGAGTTCCATTGGAGTGGTTGGCCGTCCGGACCGCAGACGATGCCGCCCGCCTCCTGTACTGCGAGAGCGCCGGCCGCCACATCCCAAATCTTCGCAATGTTGAGACTGTAGTACGCACCACTTTGCCCGCGGAGAAGCTCTCGGAATCCGTGAATGGCGGCCAGAGAACTCCGCATGCAGAAGCGCTGCGACAGGGGTTCGAGAACACTGTGGATCGTCCATGGACCGATATCGGTTCCGATCACGGTCTTGTCGAGCGGGCGATCGTGTCGCAGCCGGATGCGTTTTCCCTTCATGAAACAGCCATGTGTACGGACCGCGCTGATCATCGTCCCGTCCTTTGGAAAGTACATGACGCCTGCATATGGGCGCCCATCGCGCAGTGTGCACAGTGTGACACCAAACTCGCTGTAGTTATTGTAATAAATCGTGGTGCCGTCACAGGGGTCGAACACTGTGCAGTTGGGAGGAACCGACGATGCATTCGCCTGTTCCTCCGCGATGACCAGCTCTTCAGGCATCTGCGCATGAATAAGCCGGATACCGAGCTCCTGTGAGCGACGATCTCCTTCCGTCGCGAAGTGCGCGCCCAGAGATTCGTCTTTGTTTTCCGCACCGAGATCAGAACTTCTCATGCGAATCTTTGCGAGCAGGTTTCCGCACTTCCGTGCGACATCTTCAAGTATCCTGATCACGCTGATCTCCCTTCTCGCTGCGCGACCTCGCGCGCGAAGTAGTGGATGGCCTCATGAAACTCCGCGCCTCCTGCTCGGAGGACTTCGTTCGGCGCAATCCATTGCAGTGCTGTGAAATCAGACATCTTTCGAATCGCAGAAGCTTCCTCGTCGGAGAGGACGATCATCACATTATTTCCGATCATGTGGCATCCATGACCCCGTGGAGATTGCGCACGCTTCGTCCACACATACGAGATCGTGTTCAGGTACGCAAATCTACTGGGGTCGTCGATATGGAGGCTCGTTTCCCGTTTGGTGACGCGTTGCGCGGTGTCTTCGAAGCTCTCGCCCGGCAGCATGCGGCCACCGAGCACCCACCAGCCGACGTACGGTTCGCTTGCACGAAAGCCGATCAGCATGCGACCGCGATGCACGAGTATGCAGTCCACACAACTAACCACAATCCCATCAAGGATCCGGGTGTATTCTTCGTCTGTGAACCACCTCGTCTGTGGAATAAAGCCCGACTCGGCGAAATGCCGCGGCACATCCATGAGATGCTCCTTGTAAAGAAAGGTATGTTTTCGAACAAACAGTCCGGAACAGCACGTCAGAAACTAGAGCACATCCACCGGTTTGTCAACTCGCCTTCGCTCATGAAAAGACCCTCGAGCCTGACGACTGGAGGGTGGAAGATGTTATCCGAGTGGAAAGCCATCAAGAAGTCGCGGACATGTCCCGTGCGGTCCGACCTCGGTGAGATACAGCATCGTCGCCTCGAAGCACATCGCCCCTGTGGGATCCGCCGTCGCTTGGAGACGCTCGAGGGCGAGATCAGCATCGCGAGCATCCTTGAGACGTGTAAGGGTCATGTGGGGCCGCTCCTGGTCTCCGGCGAGAGGATTGCCATAGTCCCGGATGCTTTCTCGCAGTGGCGCAGGAATCTGAACGTCGGTGAGGAGCTGCTGGTGAATCGGCAGGAGCTGCTGCTCACGAAGTGGATTGAGCGCCTCCAGAAGACCATGGTGCAGCCGACGGAGATCCTCGCTTTTGTCGGCATCCCAGAACACAAAGGTGTGCCAGAAGATTCCAAACCCATTCATCGATACCTGGAACGGCCGGAAACCCTTTGCAATGACTTGCACCACTTCCTTTACACGCTTTGCGTTGCGTTGTGGGTACGCCGCCTGGTACAGACTACAATGCGCAACAAACTGCGGGCTCAGCAGAAATTCTGTTGCGAACCGCTCCGCCAGTTGACGACTGTATCGCAGTGCCTGTTCTTCGACGATGCCGCTGGGAAGAAGCACGACGTTTCGCTGAACGAGTTCATCCGCGTTCATCTCATCGTTCCTTTCTGTGTATGCAAATTGGGAGGGTACGGAAGCTGAGACACGATATCACGCCTGATGACGCATGGCAACGCGAATCACGCGCAGACCTTCTCACGTGCGCGGATCTCCGTGTAAAGTACCCGCATGCCACCCACCAAGCGTCCTTTGGGCGAAAAGAAGACACCGGCTGTTCCGGAACCCGCTGAACTCTCGCCGCGCGATCACCCCACTTCGCCCTCTGGGCTTCGCGGGGCAGGCCCCACTTCGCCCTCTGGGCTTCCCACTTCGCTCTTTGAGCTACGCGGGACAAGTCGTGGGGCAGGCCGTCGCCAGCCTCAAAAAGATGAGGGGGAGACGTTGTCTCCAAGAGATCACAGACGCCTCGGAGCGGAATTGGATCTGTTCATCATTGACCCGATGGTCGGCAGCGGACTACCGCTGTGGCTTCCGAAGGGTGCAACGATCCGTCGCGAACTGGAGCGATTCATTATCGAAGAAGAATTGCGCGCAGGATATCTGCATGTCATCACGCCGCACCTTGGGAAGGCGGAGCTGTATGAAACCTCCGGCCATCTTCCCTACTACAAAGACACGATGTTTCCGCTGATGAAGGTTGAGGGGGAGGAGTTTGTCCTGAAGCCGATGAACTGTCCACATCACATCCGCATTTTCCAGTCGCGGCCGCGCTCGTATCGCGATTTGCCCATGCGCATCGCGGAATTCGGCACCATGTACCGCTTCGAAAAGTCAGGCCAGCTCATGGGTCTCACCCGCGTGCGCGGCATGACCCTGAACGATGCACACATTTTCTGCCGCGAGGATCAGATCGAAGCGGAAATCGTAAAAACCCTCGAGCTCATTCGGCGCGTCTATCAAACACTCGGACTGACTGACTATTGGGTGGACTTGGCATTACACGACCCAAAGAACAAGAAAAAGTATGCGGACAATATTGCGCTCTGGGAACAAAGCGAAGCGGCACTGCGTTCTGCGCTTCAGCATGCCGGCGTGAAGTTCACGGAAGCGGTTGGTGACGCAGCATTCTACGGCCCAAAAGCCGACATCCAGATGAAAGATGTTGCAGGACACACGTTCACCGTCTCGACGATCCAGCTCGACATGCTTCTTCCAGAGCGCTTCGGGATCGAAGTGACGAACGAGGAAGGAAAAGCTGAGCGGCCGGTGATCGTGCATCGGGGTGTTATCGGAACCCACGAGCGATTCATCGCGTTTCTGATTGAGCACTTCAACGGACTATTCCCGCTGTGGCTTGCTCCCATACAGGTGCGTGTGCTTCCCGTGAGTCAGTCGGCGGTCGCGTATGCAACACGTGTTGCGGATGCATTGCGCGATGGCGGTCTGCGCGCGGAACTCGACGAATCAAACGAAACGCTCCCGAAGAAAATTCGGTCGGCGGAAGTCCAGAAGATCCCCGTGATGATTGTTGTGGGAGAAAAGGAACAGCAGGGCAACACTGTGACGCTGCGCGCCCACGGTGGGAAGAATCTTGGAGTGAAATCACTCGCGGACGCGCTCGCATTCCTCCGCGAACGCGTCGCGCAAAAATCGCTGACGCTCGGCTGAATGCTTCTCATATGCAGTATTTGAAGTTGAGTGTGTACGTTCAACTTCGGAAGTTAAAGTTGCACACATCGGAAAAGAGAATTTTTCTCCCAGAAACCGACGGAAGAGTCTTTTTCTATGTGTGAAAGTGCTATCATACATGATAGCATTCTAGCGATCAGATAAAACTCGCGGGGTATCTTCCAATGCCAAACACCGATACGATCGGGTGATTACTTCTTTGTTTCTGGAAGCACGGTGGAAAGCGCATCAAGCGCTTGCTTTGCTTCGTCAACGGCGTCCGATACCTCCTCCGCGCGACGCCCGGTCGTGCCGAGAATGTTGCGTAACCGATCAAACGTATCCCGCGCCTTCTGAAGAAGCTCGCGGGCATTCTCGGGAACGGCGGCAAGTTTTTCCTGCGCCACGTTGCCGTCTTCGCCGAGCAGATCCTCCAGGCGGCGCAATGCGATATCCGCGCCACGGAATGCGGCGTCCACGCGCGCATCACCCAGTTGGCGACGCAGCACAACCTCAAAGTTTTGAAATGCGCTCTGGGCTTGCTGTACCGACGCACGAACACGAGCATCGCGCGACAACGGTTTCAAATTCCGATCTGTCCACTCCTGTACACGCGCAAGCGTGTCTTGTGTTTTCTGGGCGCAGATGCCGCCTTGTAATTTCCATTGCTGGCAATACTGTGGGATGAGCGGACGCACAAACGGCAGACCATAGACGAGCGCGCTCCAGCAGATTGCGAGAAGGAGAACCCAGCGCAGAAGGCGCGTTGTCTGACGCAACATGGGGGTAGTGTACCCCGTTAGAAGTGCACGGCATATTGGCACTTCTCACGGGGTGTACCATTCGCGCAAACTCCAAGTTTCAAGCACCAAGCTCCAAACAAGTTCCAAGTCCAATACGCAAAGCGACTGGCGCGTTTACGTATTGCCGGATTGAGCATTACTTGAAGCTTGGCATTTGGAGCTTGGAGCTTCTTGAGGAAGCCGCCTGCTCATGCCACTGTGACGTCATGCCATCGCAAGCTCACCTCCCATTGGTCGTCTTGATGGGTCCCACCGGTGCGGGGAAATCCGCGCTCGCGTTGGAACTCGCGAAGAAATACAACGGAGAGATTATCAGTGCTGATTCCCGACAGATTTATCTCGGGATGGATATTGGAACGGATAAACCGTGTACATTCGAATTCCGAATTTCGAATTTCGAAACTACTCGCATTCGTCATTCGTCATTCAAGCTTCGAGGTTTCCGAACAGAACCATTGTTCTGTGAGGATGTTCCCCACTATCTTATCGATATTCTTCTCCCAACGCAGCGGTATTCCGCTGCTGAATTTCGCGAGGACGCGCAACATATCATTGCCGACATCCACAAGCGCGGAAAACTTCCCATTGTGGTTGGAGGAACGGGTTTTTATGTCCGTGTGCTCACAGGTCATCGCTCACTGCCTTCCGTGCCGCCGGATCCCGCATTCCGTGCGTGGGCGGAGCAACAACCGCTTGCGGATCTTCTTCAGGAACTGGAAACACGCGCGCCAGACCTTTTCACTGGCATCGACAATCTCAAGAATACGCGGCGGGTGATTCGGGCGCTGGAAATTGCGAGAGCTCGAGGGAACAGGCAACAGGCAGTAGGGAGTAGGGATGCACGCGACGTCGTCCTCGCCCCTACTGCCTCTTCCCCGTTGCCTACTGCCTTCCGCTTTCTAAAACTCGCGCTTCTTCCGCCTCCGGAGATACTCGAACAGCGCCTTGCGCGTCGTGTCGAAGAATACTTCCGCCGCGGGTTTGTTGAAGAAGTGCAGGCACTTGTGAACGCCTATGGCGCAGACGCGCCCGGATTGCAATCTGTCGGGTACCGGCAAGTGCTCTCACACCTCCGCGGCGAAGGCACGCTTGAGGAGACGAAAGAGGCAGTGCTCCGCTCGCATCGCCAGTATGTCCGTCGACAGCTTCTCTGGCTCACGAAGGAGCCCGAGCTTGTTCGAGTGGACTCGCCCGCAGAGGCCCTCGACTGTATGTCCGAATTCTTGGGGAAACCCTTACCCGCTCGTTGACAGTCCTAACTCTTCGCGGAAGAGCTCGCGCACGGTCTTGGGATTCGCGCGACCCTTTGTTTGCGCCATCACTTGTCCCACAAGAAATTCCAGTGTTTGTTCTTTCCCGCCGCGGACCTTGTCTACTTCTGCCGGAAAACTCAATGCGACGTTCTGCACGAGACGACGCAGTTCATCCGCATCCGATACCTGCTGCAAGCCGCGCTCTTGCACGATGGTGGAAGGATCGCCGCCTGTCCCGTGCATGAGACGCAGAACATCCGGCACGGCGTTTCGATTTACTTCAGCGCGATGCAGCATCACGACAAGTTCCGCGAAATTCTCGGGTGTGACTTTTGTATCGGCCACAGTTGCCTTTGCGTCTGAAAGAAGCCGTCGAAAATCTCCGAGCAGATAATTCGTGGCGAGCTTCTCCAGGAGGGGAATTTCGCGCTGCTCGACATCTGGCCGTTCCGCAACCCATTCCCCAATCTCGGAAAAGACATTTTCTGCGAAGTCGGCAAGTGAACGATCCGTCGTGATCAAACGTGCGTCCGCCGGCGCCATCTGATATTGGCGACGGAAACGTTCTTCCTTCGCATGCGGAAGTTCTGGAAGTGCGATGCGAAGCTTCTCGACCCACGAAGGCTCCAACACAAGGGGTGGAATATCCGGCTCGGGAAAGTATCGGTAATCCGCTTCCGCTTCTTTCACGCGCTGCTCCACCGTCTGCCCTTTTTCATCATTCCATCCTCGCGTGCTGGATGTCGTCGGCGGCGTTCCTGCCTCCCACAGTTTTTGCTGGCGCTCAATTTCATACGCGAGCGCACGCTCGACCGCGCGGAAAGAGTTAAGGTTTTTGATTTCCGTCTTCGGCGAAAGTTTTCCTCCCTGCTCGCGCAAGGAGATATTTGCGTCCACGCGAAGATCGCCGTTTTCCATGTCGGCGTTTGAAATGCGGAGATACCACATGGTGCGCTGCAGCTCTTCCAGAAACATTTTTGCTTCCTGCGGACTACGCAGATCGGGCGCAGTGACGATTTCGATCAACGGCGTCCCTGCGCGGTTGTGATCAATACGCGTTGCATCCTTGGTATGTACGTTCTTTGCCGCATCTTCTTCCAGATGCACGCGCTCAATACGCACGTGGCGATCGGTGTCACCCACAAACACATGCGCTTCTCCGTGTATGCAGAGCGGCTCATCGTACTGTGAGATTTGGTATCCCTTCGGCAGATCGGGATAGAAATAGCTCTTCCGCGCAAAGGTCGCGTGCTTCGCAATGGTACAGCCAAGCGCCAGACCGGCGAGCGCCGTCCATTCAATCGCTTGCGCATTCGTCACGGGCAGCGTCCCTGGGAATCCCATGCAGACCGGACAGACGTATTGATTCGGTCGATCAGCCGCCGACACGTTACGGCAGCTGCAAAACAGCTTCGATTTCGTATTCAAATGGACGTGAATCTCCAGGCCGATGATGGTTTCAAGTTCCATAGATGTAGCGTACGGCGAGTGCTTATTGAGGACAAGCGGGTGATCAAGTGATTATGCGATGTGAGCCAAGCTCTAGACACAAAGCATTTCGGCTCGTACTATCGCATGGGTATTGTTCGTCTGTTCATTTGTCTACTTTTGAGGAGGAAAGAAATGTCCGAGGTCCCGAATAAACAGGTGATGCTTGCGCTGTACAGGAAGGGAACATTCGGCAACAAGCTCCGTTCATGACGTCCTTTGTCGAAACACGATCATTTGGGAAGTACGCAATTACTAAGGGCGGCACCATATCATGGAGCCGCTCTTTTTCTGTATGCTGACTTTTTAGACTCTTACCCGTACGCCCGCACCCATGGTGGACGTGAGCGTCATGGACTTCAGGAACTCCCCTTTTGCAGCGGCCGGCTTGGATTGCCGGAGCGCATCAATCGCCGCCTTCGTATTCGCCGTGAGTTTCTCGACATCCCATGATGCTTTCCCGACGGCAAGGTGTACGTTTCCGGAATCGTCCATCTTAAATGCGGTTTTCCCGCCCTTTAATTCTTTCACAATCTTCGCAGGATCCGGACCGATCGTGCCCGTTTTCGGATTCGGCATAAGCCCTTTGGGACCAAGCACCTTGGCAACCGCTGCGAGACCTTTCATGGAATCCGGTGTTGCCACAGCAACGTCTGCGTCGAGCTTTTCTTCGGTCTTGACCTTCGCAATCAGTTCTTCGCCCCCGACAACATCCGCCCCAGCTTCTTTTGCCAACTTCTGCAGTTCACGATCGTCGGTAAAGACGGCGATACGGACGCTGGATGGGGCACCGTGTGGAAACACAAGCGTGCCACGCACGGACTGGTCGCTCTTTTTCGGGTCGACGCCGAGATGCGCGTGCAGCTCGATCGTTTCATCGAATTTCGCCTTTGCGTGCGCATGCACGAAGCTCACGGCCTCCGGGAGGGATTTTGCTTCCGTAGGACGTTCTTTTTTGGCGGCTTGGTAGCGTTTGGAAGGCATAGTCGTAAAAAATACCAAATCTCAAATTCCAAATTCCAAACAATTCCAATACTCAATGAAAAAACGGGAGTGTTTTGGAGCTTGGAGCTTGAACATTGTTTGGAGCTTGGTTATTGGAGCTTGATTATTTAACTGAAATCCCCATAGACCGCGCGGTGCCTTCGATAATCCGCATCGCCTCATCAACACCGGAGGCATTTAAGTCCACCATTTTCTTTTCCGCAATCTCGCGCACCTGTGCTTTCGTGACGGTGCCGATTTTCGCGGTGTTTGGCGTGCCGGACCCTTTCTCAACCCCCGCAGCTTTCTTCAAGAGCTCCGCTGCGGGCGGGGTTTTGAAAATGAAGGTGAACGAGCGATCCTTATAAATTGTCAGCACTACAGGCGTCACTTCGCCCTGCTTGTCGCGTGTTTGCTCGTTGAACTTCGAGCAGAAGTCTTGTATGTTCACGCCATGCTGACCCAGCGCCGGCCCAATGGGAGGCGCCGGCGTCGCTTTCCCGCCGGGAATCTGCAGCTTTACCTGCGTAAGAACTTCCTTTGCCATAACGAGCGTGTAGCGTACAGCGCGAAGCGCGGAGCGTCAACAGCATGCACGTGATACACCAAAGAGAACACAGTATGAAAGTGATCCCGCTGAACATACCGAACATTCGCAGTGCTATCATTCATGATAGCGATTTCACGCCCGTGCATGTTTTCGGTGCGCCACGGGAGATACCAACGATCATGTTCACTCGGCATATTCACAAAAGCAAAAGGTCAAAAGAAAACCCCCGAGAAACCGAAGTTTCTACGGGGGTCGGAATGAACTACTGAAGAGGGGTTGAAAGGATCAGTCGGACTAGATCCAGTTTCCGCCCTTCCCGCCACCGCGATCCGTTCGGGCCGATGACAATGACGGAGAAGCGGACGTGGCTGCCGGAAACTCCTGGCCACGGGAACGCCATCGGCGCCGGAGCCGGAGCGTACACAGGCACGTATGTACTCGTTGGCGCAAAGGTCTTTTGCGCCGTCGGTGTAGACCGATGGGCCGAGACGATGGGACGGGGGGGAGCTGAAACTGTCGGCCTCACCGCCGGGGAAGACGCTGCGGCATTTTTCAGCAGCTTGTCCGTCTCTTGCCAAAACTGATCCTTCTCATACACCAGGCGACGCAGCTCCGCCATTTTCATCGCATCTTCTCGGTGTATCCTCTGAACATTCAACCACACGAATATGCTTACGCTCACGAACCAGAACGTCAGCACCCATACAACCACACTGAATGTCCGCATAACAAACTCCTTCGTAGTGAAAAGGAACAGTCTTCTTTAAAAAGAAGGGATCACCATAGCACTTCTCGAGATACTTGTCAATAGCCGATAGGAGTAAAATTGCTTACATAAGCCAAAATCCTAGTCCAAGCTGATAACTGAAAGTAAACAACGCACGCGCGAGACTGCAGAATCGTGATGAGGTAGATGGAGAGCTGAGGGCTAAAAGCGAATGGAGCACGCGCGAGACCGCAAAAACAAGATGCAATGCGAAGCGCTGGAGCGAGTACCGAGCGAGACGGATTGGTGATCCGTTGAGCGAGGAATGGAGCGAAGCGCGAGTCTGAAGGGTTGATGCACGAAAAGGTCCGGCTCTGCCGGCCTGTCAGTGCATCAACAGTGCGCTTGTTTTTGCGGTCGCAGCCTAGACTTTTTTCGCCTGGAGAGAATCGAGCTCAATCGGCGTCTCCCGACCAAACATGTTCACCAGCACTTTGATCTTGCCTTTTGCCTCGTTTACTTCCGCGATTCTGCCGTCGAAGTCTTTGAACGGACCATCGGTAATCTTCACTGTGTCCCCGGACTTCATATCGATCTTGTACGTCGGCTCTTCCTCGCCGATGCGCACGAAGAGGCGCTTTACTTCGTCTTCCGACACCGGTGTGGGAATCGTTCCCGAACCGATAAATCCGGTTACGTTTGGCGTGTTGCGGACGACATACCAGGAATCGTCCGTGACGACCATCTCCACCAGCACATATCCTGGAAAGAGTCGCTCTTCCACCACGCGCCGCTTGCCGTCCTTAATCTTGATTTTTTTCTCCCGCGGCACAAGCACCTGGAAGATTTTGTCTTCCATGCCCATGGACTCAATACGCTGCCGGAGGTTGCGGGCAACGTTATCTTCGTACCCGGAATACGTGTGCAACACATACCAGGCTTTGTCGGTGGCGGGAATCTGTTTGGCCATTTGGTGAGGTTCTAGGTTATAGCTTCTAGTTTATAGGAACGTGCGTTATGACCGCCTACAAGCTACAAGCTAGAAGCTACGGAAGAATCTGTTCAACCCCAAGCGTGAGGAGAGCATCAAGAAGGCTCGTTGCAATGCCGACAACTGCCGATACGCCGATGACGAGCACGGTAAAACGCACCGTCGTCTCGCGACTCGGCCATTGCACACCTTTAAGTTCCTGCCGGACCTCACGGGTGAAGCCGAGCAGCGACGGAAGGCGAAAGGCCTTCAGTGCGGACAAAACCATGAATGAAAAGAAAGGTTCGTGATTTAAAAAGCGGGGCCGAGAGGCACCACAGCCGGGAGTATACCGGATAGCTACAAACGCCGTCAACCTGCTCCTGTACCGACAGGATCGCTCGCCTCATTTTTCAATCATGTTGTCATACTGAACGCACACGAAGCATCTCGAAGCGTACCAAGATCCTTCGGACGTTGTCCTCAGGATGACACGCCGCGTCAGATATCCAAATTCTTTACGGCTTTCGCGTGCGTCTGGATGAACTTTTTCCGCGGAGCAACCTCGGAGCCCATAAGGGTTTCGAAAATCTCGTCCGCTGCTTGCGCGTCTTTAATGGTGATCTGCCGGAGAATTCTCTGTTCCGGATCCATGGTCGTTTCCCACAACTCGGACGGGTTCATTTCCCCAAGACCTTTGTACCGCTGGATCATGATGCCGCTTGCCGAGGTACTGGTTTCTCCAGCAACGGGCGTGTGTTCACCTTCGGATTCTTCAGCAGGCTGCTCTTCGGAAACGGCAGGTTCAGGTTCTCCTTTTTTCCCTGCGCGCTTTGCCTGCTTCATCGCCTGCAGCTCGGTCACTGCTTTGTCCCGCTCTTCGTCGCTGTAGCCATAGCGAATGTCCTTGCCGCGATGCACTTTAAACAAGGGGGAAAGTGCAAGGTAGAGATGCCCGGCCTCAATCACCGGTCGGAAGTGCCGATAGAACAGCGTCAGCAACAAGGTGCGAATGTGCGCTCCGTCCACGTCAGAATCTGCCATCAAGATAACTTTGTGATAGCGGAGCTTGCCGAGTTCAAATTCCTCGCCGATACCGGTTCCAAGTGCCAAAATAAGTGCCTTGATTTCTTCGCTCGTGAGCATGTGATCAAGACGCGCGCGCTCCACGTTCAGAATCTTTCCGCGGAGCGGCAAAATGGCCTGACTCCGCCGGTCGCGACCCGATTTTGCCGACCCGCCGGCAGAGTCTCCTTCCACCACGAAGAGCTCGCTGTGCGCCGGATCACGATTGCTGCAATCCGCGAGTTTTCCGGGAAGCGCAAATCCATCAAGAACGCCTTTGCGAAGAATGGTGTCACGCGCGGCGCGCGCGGCGGCACGCGCTTGCGCAGCGAGAAGAACCTTCCCGCAGATGGCGCGCGCATCCTGTGGGTGTTCCTCTAAGTACGTGCGCAAGTATTCATAGACCGCCTCCGCAACCGCACCACGAATTTCCGGATTCCCGAGCTTTGCTTTTGTTTGCCCTTCGAACTGTGGGTTGCGCAGCTTCACGGAAATGACCGCCGTGAGTCCTTCCCGCATATCTTCCGCGGTCATGTTCTCGTCTTTTTCTTTCAGGAATGCCTTCTCGCGCGCGTACTCATTGATCGCCCGCGTGAGCGCCTGGCGAAATCCGGCGAGGTGCGTACCGCCCTCCATTGTGTAAATGTTGTTGGCGAATGCGAGCACGTGCTCGGTAAATGCGTCGTGATATTGCAGGGCTGCTTCGATGAGTGTTTCTCCGTTCTCCTTGCGCACCACAAACGGTTCGGCATTCAGAATCTTTTTGCCGTGGTTTAAGTGCATGACATACGACCGCACGCCACCTTCAAAGTAGAACCCGTGCCGCGTGGGACGCTGCGGATCCCGTTCGTCAGAAATGGTCACGCGCGTGCCCGGCGTGAGATAGGCCTGTTGGCGAAGATGCGTGAGAATGTTCTCCAGATCAAATTTCACTTCGGGGAAAATCTCCGGATCGGGCTGGAAAGTGATAACGGTTCCGTGCTTGTCGGAACGCCCCACGCGTTCCACTTTTCCTGCCGGCTTTCCCCGCTTATATTCCTGCGCGAATTTTCCGCCATCACGTTCAACTTCCGCTTTGAGCCACACGGAGAGGGCGTTCACGACGGAGACACCGACGCCGTGCAGTCCGCCAGACACTTTGTATCCGCCGCCACCGAACTTTCCTCCGGCGTGCAGAATGGTGAGGACGGTTTCGAGCGCCGACTTTTTCGTTTGCTTATGCGTTTCGACGGGAATACCGCGTCCGTCATCCGATACCGAAACGATATTGTCCGGGAGCAGCCGAACGACGACGTTCTTCGCGTGCCCGGCCATCGCCTCGTCGATGGAGTTGTCCACGACTTCCCAGACGAGGTGGTGCAGGCCGTCCAAGCCGGTGCCCCCAATGTACATGGCGGGCCGCTTCCGGACCGGATCCAGACCCTCAAGAACCTGAATCTGTTCAGCGGTATATTCCGAACCTTCCACAGACGCAGAAACCTCCGCGGAGGACTTCCGCGCCGATTTCTTGCCTCCCTCACCGGAAGGACGAGTCCCCCTCCGGGGTCCCCTTAGGATTCGCTTCGCGAATCCGTAGGGGTGCCCCGTCCCAGCGGAACGACGCTTCGCCATATTGTAGGAAGTATACCCCGTTAGAAACCCTTTGTGAAGCCCAAAAAATCGGGAAGATAGTGCAAGTTTCTAACGGGGTAGAGCCTATTTTCGCCTTTGTTTCCAGTACGTACCTATAGTGGCGTGTGCCCTCAAGAGCAGCTACACTGCCCATACAGCTGTTCGTTACACATGTGATCCTATTCTGCAAAGGAGCTCGCGATGCTCGAGTTATGCTTTGGACCGGACCGCCTTTTCCTCGGTCATGGATTTGACGAAACGCATCCACTCACAGCCCCCTACTTCCCCCAAGAACGTGCAGTGGGTTGGCGACCTGACGAACTGTTTACGAACGACGTGCTAGCAATAATCATGAAGAATCGCGGCGTCTACAGCGTGTACCACGCGTGGTCAGCACGTGCTCCTCTCCTCCGCGGAATTACCATACTGCTAGCACACGGTGGCCGAGAAAACGGGGAGTGGCGGTTTGGCGCTGATGCTCCGCTGGATACGCGACTACAAACCTGGGTCAACACGCTTGACGGCAAAGTGCGTCTCCTGATTCTTTGTTGCTGCAATGCGCGCAACCACGATGCGATCACAACGCAGCACTCTCTCGCGCTCTACACGCGAAGCGCGCTTCGGGCGACAAGCATGGTGAATCGCCGCAGCAAGCAGCAACTGTTCGTCCCGGGTTGGGGATGCTTCGTCGGAGGTGACGAGCGCCTCAGCGCTATCGCCGCCGAGATACGGAAAGGAAACCCACCGCCACGACCACGATTGAAACTGCGCGTGTAGTCCTGCACTCATCCGCACACTCGTTTCGAGGTGCGGATTTCTTTTGTTACCGAATCGCGGCGGAAAATCGTGCCACGGTTTGCTCCTCGAGTCTTTTGTGAATGGCATCTACTTCTTCATTGGTGAGCGTTCGCTCGAATGACCGATAGACGACCCGGAACGTGTAACTCACCTTGTCCGCACCGAACTTTTCCGCGTCCTCGTATGTGTCGAGGAGTGCCACCTCTTCCACGAGGTCGCCGCCGATATCGCGAATAAGGTCGAAGTAATCGTTCGGCACAAAATCCTTGCCGACAATGAACGAAATGTCACGGGTGACCGGAGGGAACTTGCTCACTTCCCGGTATGCGTTCCCAAGCTTCAGCTGCTTTTTGACTCGTTCGTCCTCGCTCCACAGTAACCGAATATCTGGAAGCGACATGGAAGCGATTGCCAGACGTTCCAGACCAAATCCGAACGCCCAACCGTGATAGCCGGTTAAGCCGAAATTCGCCAGCACGCTTTTCCTGGCCATGCCGGAACCGAGCATCTCTATCCATCGACCGTTGATTTCTGCCTCCATTTCGTAGCTGGGATCGGTATACGGAAAGGTATGCTCATAGAAACGGAAGCGTACATCACCAAAAATACTGCGTGCGATTTCAGAAAGGGTATTCTTCAGGTCGTCTGGAGAGATGGTTTTTTTCTCATCCGGTGCGATGTACAATCCGCCGAACTGATGGAACACATTCATGTGCATTCTGTCGATCTCATCTTTCCGGTACACCTTTCCGTAGCAGACAGCGCCCAATGTCTCCTTATTCTCTATCCTTTTTTTAATCATCGGGTGGTTCAAATAGTAGTACCAGAACACCGTGTCATGAGTGCGGAGCACGTAATCGTCATTGATATAATAGGTGTCTGATGCGCTGCGAGCTGGATGACCGGGCGGCATATTGAAAAGATCAAAAAGGACGCGGGTGGGAACAATTTCAGGAATGTTGATAACATCAAAATCTTCTACGCTTTTGACTGCGAGGGCGCGACTCACGATTTCACTGAGCGGGCTTCCCGGCGTTCGCGAAAGATCCGGCATGTCTAACAGACGACGAATGCGTTGTGCCTCGAAGTCGCTGCGCACCGCCAATTGCTCTACTGCCTTGGCTTCTTCTGGGTCTGCGATCTGAAGAATGCGTGGCATAGGGTATCAGGTGGACGAACCATCATCGCCTTTTGGCTCGCGACGCGCAAGGAGAAAATCCAGCACGACCAGCATCACGACCAACAGCGCAATATTCCACCAGCGCAGCACGCGGAAGCGCTGAAGCAGCAGCATGCCCACCGCGGCAATGGAAAGAAACATGCCTTGCCGGAAGGCCGGACCGATGTGCAGTGCAGGAAGCAGCCGGCTCATCCGCCAGCGTCCCAGAACGCCAAGCATGGTCAGCGTGCCGACAAACGCCAAGAATAACGCGGAAAAGAAAAAGACTTCGCCGAGCGTGCCCGCGGTCTCCGGCGGCACCAGAAAGAAAATAAGAAGAAATGCCGCCCACGCAAACGTGGTGCCAACCCCAAACACGGCAAGCGAAGAGCGGAGTGTCATGCGACGATTTCTCTAGCGTACCGTGGAGAGACAACGAAGGTACAGAGGCAGAAAGAGAAAACAGAGGTTTGGTCTGTCAAACCTCTGTCGGACATTACACTTTTGGGTAGGGCGTTTTCACTCCTTTTGTACCATCCGCGAACTCCACGATCTCGAAATCGCCGAAGGTGATTGGATCGAGCATCGCGAGGCAGAGAAACGCCCGATACATTGCGCGACGAATTTCGACTTCAGCATGCTCTGATGTGCGCATGTTGAAGACATGCCGCCAAGAGCGCAGATTTCCGGTCACCACGATCGGTGCCTCCGCGTGATTCCCGAGGACGGAGCGAGCCGCTTGGTTCACCTTCTTGCGGCGATCACGTTTCTTTTCTCCGCTGAGGATCCCCGTACCGGATTCCTGCCGCTGGAGAAGCGTCTGCGCAGTGTCTTCGTACAGTGCCGCTTGGCGATCGATCTCTTCCTCGAACTTCGCATGGAGTTCTGGATCGGTCTGGTACTCCGGTCGCTCCACGAAGCGCAGACGTGACCCGTCCACGTACCGCTGACTAAGTTGCGAGAACGCCATGCCCGCGCGGTGACGAACGAGCTCGTGTGTGAGACTGCGAGAGATACCGTAGAGCAGCAGCGTGACGTTGGGGTGCTCGAGCACGGAGCCGTGGCCGGAGGCGATGATGTTGTGCATGTACTTCCGCGTCTCGGCGTTCCGTGTGCGATCGGGCCCGAAACTCATGTAGCAGAGCTGCCCCGCGATCTTGATGAGCTGGGCGGAGTCTGGAATGACCTGGGTTTCACAGGAAGGATCGGGTTGAAACGTTTTCCCCTCCGCTGTCTCCACCATGTCACCGACTGTCCATCGGTACGCATCGTTCAGGTACTCACGGAACTCGAGATCCGGGTCAAACCCCTCAAGAAAGCCCCTGAGAGATTCTCGGTTATTGACGGTATACGCCAGGATGGTGACACCCGGCGCTTTGAGGTAGCGAGTTCCTGTCTTTTCCGTTTGGAAGACAGGAACATCAATAGTCGGGATTCCTACGGCATAGGATCCACTTTCTGCATGGAAAGCATGCCCAATCTCTTGCGGCGTCATAGGGGGTTCTCCGTGTGATAGAAAAGAACACTAACCACCGGTTAGCGCCTCTACCCTAGCGAGAATGCTTCTACGACGCAACCTTCCCCTGATTCGGATACCCCCGCACAAACTCCGACGGGTTCACCCAATACTCGCGCTTTGTGCGCTCGTCGTTCTCTCGGAGGTAGCCGGGAAGGATTTTCCCCTCCCACGGGCCGCGATACATGGCGAAGTGCAGATGCGGCTCCGGCCACCAGCCGTTGGCGCGCGTGCGGCCATTGCCTACGGTCCCGAGCGTTTCCCCACCTCGCACAGAAATTCCCGGCGTTACGCGATACTCGCCCAGATGGCCGTACACTGAATAAAACGGCTGACCGTCCTGCGCATGGGTATGTCCAAGAATCACCACGTGTCCCCAGTTTCCACGCCGACGCCACCAACTTGCGTGGAGCGCCGCGTAGATAACCTCGCCGTCGCCAATCGCGAGCACAGGCGTTCCGGCATCCACCAACGCATCTTCACCAAGATGTCGCCCCCATGGCTTCCCGCCAAGTATGGCTTCCTCCAAAAATGCGCGCCCGTTCGCCGCGTACTGATCGAGGGGGAATCGCAGCTGGCGAGAAGTAGGATATGGCATGCTTACGAGGACGCAAGAGTTTGCAGGGACTGCAGGCATGCTTCGCGTCCTGTGCCAAGAGCGGCACAGCCCTGTTCCGTCGCAGCGCGTGTCTGTTCGAGAGAGTACAACAGATGCCGCTGCGCCTCCGTGAAGCACGCGTGACCGAGAGCACCATCTGGAAACGCCGCACAGAACGGAAAGGCGTAGCGGCCGTCCCACGTGTGATCGGCGAGCGCATATACTGCTCCGCGAATACAGGGAGAACGCTCATCCGGCTGCAGTTGTGTGCAGAGAGACACGAACTCCGTGGGACCTTTTTCGCGCACGCGCGGACTGACGTCACGACCGAAACTTTGGGAACACGCGAGGCGAACATCTCCCGCTGTTCGGCATTCATCGATGATCGCATCCCAGTTCATCCCTGATTCCAGCATCCAGCTTGTTTGCATGCCGTAGCAGGATTTGCGATGGCGGCTTGGAACAATAGAGCAGGGATAGTGCGGATCTCCCGCGCGCAGCATGCGCCGGTCGCGCTCCATGCCCGTGATGTTTTCCATAAATGCCCCGCCCGCGCAGGAACTTTGATCCCACTCTGTGGGTAACACGTCGCACATCTCCAGTGCGAGCAGGAGATCGTACGACAGAGAAAAGACGGCTGCGTGCCCGAGCCCGTGCAGACACTGAAACCGCATGTTGCGGCTCGGGGTGCGCAATGCTTCATCTGTGCAGACGGTCGCGATGCGCGCACGAAGCTCTTCCGGAGAAAGATGCGCCGGTTCATCAAGAGACGCGTCCTCTCCTTGAAACACACGTTCCGCCATGCCGTGGAAAAATCCTGAATGACAGATATTCGTTCCCTCACGAAACCCGTCGGCAAGCAATTTCCCACTGGCGATCCAATAGCGGCCCAAGATATGGGCCATGGTATGGCATTCGGCGCGAAACTGCGTGCGCTGCTCTTGCAGACGATCCAGTGCGGCGAGCACGGCGCGCGGCCCGTGCATATCAAGGTGGTGTTCCAGCATGGGACGATAACAACGAATGCGTTCGGTAAACTCGGTATGCGTGAAGCAGCCCTCAAGGGAAACGAGATCCTGCGGCGCAGTACGGGGTGCGGTCTGCAGCCGCCAGGCTGCAGAGCCAGCAAACGCAAAGATCGCGATAACAACCATCGGTAGGACGAACAATTGAAAACGTTCCCAGAGACGAAGCGTCATGCGTGTGTGTTCCATTCTGCAATCTCCGGCCACGTCTCGGGACGTGCAAGCTCCTGGCGCAATTCCCGCCAGTGCGGCTCGCCAACAATCTCCATCGCATCCGGATCAATAGTCCATCCCGCCTCGCGAAGAAACACGAGATAGCCGATGTCGTCCGGTGCAAAGCCCATCAGCCACGCCGCAACCGCATCCGCTGCAACGGGATCGAGAGACGCAACCGCCCAATTGAGTTCCACCTTCGTTCCGGACGTTGGTCCATTCCCTTCCATCGCCTCACGGCCGTCAATGAACGCGGCGTGTGCGGGATGCTCTTGGTACCAATCGGCGAGCGTGCGATGCGCCGCGGAGTAGCCGCTGTGCACGTGCGGCCAGCGCGCATGAATCCCGAACGGACTTTTCGGGACGACCATACTGCCGACCACGTGGGTTTTGAGACTCAACGTCACGGTGTAATAACTGTGCATCTTTGGCGGAACGACGAGAAGGATACAGTCGGATGAAAGAACTGTTTTGCTTGCCGGCACCGGTTGACGACGCAGCTCGCGATCGTAGGTACACGTCTCAAGTGTTTCGTCATCGTTCAGATCAAGAAGCTGCGCATTGCCGCTCCGTTGCAGTGATGCGTAGTCGAAGCGTTCAAACGCTTTTTTCGTGCTGTGATAGCTCGCATCTCCGATGCGCACCGTGTCACCGCGATGCAGCGAAATCACGTCGAGAATGGCACGGACAGCCTCCACATGCGTACTCGCGAGCTGATTCGTGTCAGAGACAAGGTTCGGGTGAATGAAGATCTGGCGAGCACTCTTCAGACGATCGATATACGCATCGCCGAGCAGTGCTTGTGCCTGACGGATATTCTCACGACGGTCACGACCGTGAACAATCGCAACCCGAGGACGGATGCTTTTCTCCATATCGTTGCCAGTATACCCCGGTAGAAACTGACTGCACGTTCTTTCTGCGGAACGTTTCTAACGGGGATACCCGGAACCGCGCACGCACAGCGCCATGTTACGGTGATACGTTCTCCTGTGCATAACGATTCTTTTCTTCACTCCCGTTTCGCAGATCCGATCGCACGAGTTGTCAATTTTTTCCGTGCACACTGGGGTCTCGTCGCGCTTCTCGTCCTTACCGTTGTCCATCGCATCGCGTTCCTCCAGTGGTGGAAAGCCTTCCCCGGCGGCGATACATACAACTTCATTCTCATTGCGCAAGAACTCCTCAAAGGGTCCTATCCGGTTGCAGAGAAACGGTTACCGATGTATCCGATGCTCATTGCCCTGGCGCATACGTTTGTTGACTGGGAACACGCAGCATTCGTGATTGCTCTGGGCGCTTCCCTTGTGTCTGTTGCCCTGGTATACGCGCTCGGGCGAACGATGGGAATCTCATCGTTTGCATTGGTGATCGGCCTCGCGCCGTTTCAGGCCGTGGCGCCATTTCTCTTTCAATCCGTACGCGGCTATGCCGACACGACGTTTATTGCCCTGATGCTGGGCGCACTCCTTGCCTTTCTTCACACGCGGTCGCGCCGAGGAGCAGTCCTCACGGGAGCGCTGTTTGCGCTCACATCACTGACACGATTTGAGGGTGCATTTCTCGTCGTGCTCTTCCCATTTCTCGCGGCGTTCTTCTGGAAACCCCGACGCCTCCTGCTCCCGGCACTCCTTGCGTTGGTCGCATGTTGGCTGCCGTTCCTGATCCTGTTTACCTCCGTCGGGAGGCCGCTCTTGCCAGTAGAATATTTTGCCGACGCCGAAGCAACGCCATTCGGTGTCACGAGCGCCAAGGAGTTTTTCCGCAACTACGGAGAACTCTGGAAGAGCGTGGGTTTTGATCGCGTATGGAAAGAACCGCGCCGTGTTCTGCATGACGTTGCGACGCTCGCGGCCACAACATGGCCCGCGCGCCTGCGCTCGCTGGTCACAGACCCGAAAGAACTTCCCAGTCTATTCCTGCTCGCAGGCATCATCTTTCTGCTGCGCAAACGCGTGTCGGTTTCTCTCCCGCTTGTTCTGCTCTTCCTCACGCTCGCGGTGCCGATCGCGTGGTGGGGCGTGCGACAACGCTTCCTCATTGTCCTCTATCCGCTGTTCTTTTTGCTTGTCGCCGCTGGTGTTGAGGAATCCGGAAGAGTGTTTCGTCGCATGTTGAGCCGATGGCCAGTATTGAAACAGACAATCCCCGCAGTACTGGGACTCGCGCTCATCCTTCTTGCGACGGGGTCCTGGACGCGGCATACCGCGGCAGAGGCTCGCGAAGTCTATCAAAAAAATCTCGGAACGGATTACGCATACTACCAAGCAATCCAAGCAGCGAAAACACTCCCTGGAACAATTGCCTTTGAGCACCGCTCCAGCATCGTGCTCGCATTGTTCGGCGAAAAAGACGAGGGACGCGCGGTCTTTGCGGAGACGCATCTCAACACGCCCGACAGCAGCGAGCAGTGGGAGGAGCTCCAAAAATGGGACGCGCGATACATCGTTATCCGCGGCACGGAGAGTGAGGTATTTCCTGTGCTGTCAGACACGCGTTTTCTCGACCATATTCGTGTGGCACAGACCTTTTCATTCCCGCAGCAGAACGGGAAAATCAGTCGCGCGATGATTTTCCGCGTTCACGAATAACAGCCGCTGGCATCGCCAACGGCTGTACAAAGCGCTATGCCGATTGGAGCGGTGCGCAGTGTAATCCCTCCCACAGGTACTCATCGCCATCCGCGCCCTGATCAAGCTCCACGGTAGGGACAATCAGAAAAAGATTTCCAGTGTGCGGGCAACGAAGCACGACATTCGCATGGCCAGTATCGTCCTCTCTGCCGCTGAGACCATCACTCCTGCAGAAACTTGCGTGGACAAGTTCATAGAGGCGTCCTTCCTCCAGTCCACCAGTCGAGCCACGGCGTTTCTGCCGGATATTCTGCAGCGTCAGCTCTCCACTTTCCGTCTGGAACTTCAGTTCGTCCGGACTCATGAGAATACCCTCTATGAAAAGAACCACGTATGGAGCGCGCCAACGCTCCTCTGGCGGCCCCGACCGGATTTGAACCGGCGATCTTCACCTTGACAAGGTGCTATGTTTACCAGGCTACACCACGGGGCCGAGTCGCAACATGAAAATGTTCGCCTGCACAGCATATGGTGCGAACAAACGTTTGTGAAGTGGTGCCGGCGGCAGGGATCGAACCTGCGACCTATGGCTTATGAGTCCATCGCTCTGCCACTGAGCTACACCGGCGCGGAGCAAAGCGTAGCGCATACATATTGTTTTGTCTGCGCAGCGACGCGGATTCACCGGTACAAAACAACAGAATACCGATTTTCCCCTGTTGCTTCAACACGTTGCCTGAAAAAGAAAAACCCCGCGCAGAAAGCATTCTGCAAGGGGCTAGCTATGCACGTCGTCGTTAACGGGCGATATGCTCCGGAAGAAGGACCGGCACCGTGGGTTCAAGCCGTTCCCCGCCCCGATTGTGGCCTTCGACTACCCGCATCGACTGAACATACTTCACAAACTGGAGACGGGGATCGTTGGGGGCGAGGTCCGTATTGGTAAGAACGTATCCAGCAGCCACGAGAAAGTCTTCCAACGAGATCTCATACGCGCCAAGATGAACGGACTTGCCCAGCGATCCAAGCGTATGCGTGTATGTTTTAACTTCTAGTCCAGCCGGCTTCGTTCCTAAATCAAGAGACATCGACATAGTATGCTCCTTTCACGGTACAGTTCCCTGCGGGACTCTATACCAAATCGATCTTCCGGTCAATGTGCTTTTGAAACTATCTTTCAAATCCCGCCCAACAGGAATACCGAAAAGCCCGCGCTTTGCGGGTCTCTCGGTATGCTGGTAGCCGGGGCCGGATTTGAACCGGCGATCTCCAGGTTATGGGCCTGGCGAGATACCACTTCTCCACCCGGCGACAACATATCGCGTTCAAGACCCTGCCTTGAACAGCGCAACTATAGCGTATTTCCTCGACGAAAGCAAGGTATTTCTCGGAGAGCCGCTATACTACAGGGAATGGAGGCACCTTCACCACGCCCACGGCCGCTTGTGCTGATGATTCTCGATGGGTTCGGGATTTCGTTTATCGAGGATGGAAACGCCGTTCTCGCGGCACAGATGACGAATCTGCAGAACTATCTTCGTTCCTATCCGTGCGCTGCGATTCGTGCTGCAGGCATTGAAGTCGGTCTTCCGTGGGGAGAGGTCGGCAACTCGGAAGTGGGACACAAAAATATCGGCTCCGGCCGCGTGATCTATCAGCCGTTGCCGCAAATTACGCTTGCGATTCAAGACGGAAGCTTCTTTCAGAACGTGGCATTTCAGGAAGCGGTTGCCCATGTGAAGGAGCGCCCTGGGTCCGTTCTACACCTGATGGGGTGCGCATCCCCTGGCGGGGTCCACAGTCATCTGCAGCATCTGCAGGCGCTTCTTACATTTGCGGCAGAGCAAGGCGTTGGCAAACAAACGCTCATCCATGCATTTCTTGATGGTCGCGACACGCCGCCGGTCAGCGCGGGACAGTATCTCACGGAAATGGAAAACACCATGCGCCAAACGGGCGCGGGACGTATCGCCACGCTCATTGGGCGTTTCTATGCCATGGATCGAAATACGCATTGGGACCGCACCCGCGCGGCATACGATCTTCTGACTGCGGGCACCGGAACGCCCTACCGCTCGTGGCAAGAGGCTCTGCAGGCGGCGTATGAGCGGAAAACAACGGATGAAACTGCTCCCGCATGCGTGATCACCGACGGCGGATCGGTGCGTCCCGTGCGGGACGGAGATGCGGTCGTGTTCTTCAATTTCCGCCCGGACCGCGCGCGGCAGCTCACGCACGCATTCGTGACGAAAGGGTTTTCATCATTCCCCACCGTCCAATTCACCGACCTTGCATTTGTCACGATGGCCGAGTACGAAAAAGGACTGCCGGTCACGGTTGCCTTTCCCGAGCAATGGATGGATATGCCCGTTGGTCGTGTTCTTGCCGAGCATGGATTGCGACAGCTCCGTGTCGCCGAAACCGAGAAATACGCGCACGTGACGTATTACTTTAATAGCGGGCGCGAGCTGCCCTTCCCGAACGAAGATCGCGTTCTTGTGCCCTCTCCCAACGTGAAAGACTACAGCGAAACGCCGCGCATGAGCGCGGAGGCGATCACCGATCATGTGGTACAGGAAACCGGCAAAGGAAAGTATGACTTCATCGTGATGAACTACGCGAATCCCGACATGATCAGCCACACGGGAAAATTTGACGCGACAGTGGAAGGACTCCGGTTTCTCGACACGCAAATTCCCCGCGTCGTCCAGGCTGCGCTTGCGGCTGGTGGTGCAGTGCTGCTCACCTGCGATCACGGCAATGCCGAGGAAATGAAGAATCTACAAACCGGAGAAGGAACAACCGATCATTCCGCGAATCCGGTGGTCCTGCTCTACGTTGCCGCACATACTCAACACACCACGCCAAAAGACGATGACATTCTCTTTCAGGTTCTAAGCACACCGATTGGCATTCTTGCCGATGTGGGTCCCACAGCGCTCGACATTCTCGGACTGCCAAAACCCGCGCATATGACCGCGCAGAGTCTGCTGTCGAGCCTTCTGTAGCTCAACCGAAACGTATTTCTCTAGAGCCCATCTCAAAACTCTTCACATTCCGTGTCATTCTGAGCGAAGCGAAGAATCTCATGCGAGAGAAACGCCGAGATCCTTCGTCGCTTCGCTCCTCAGGATGACAACTTAGACTGCCGCGACCACTTTCCCCCGTGGCTGCAGGCGGACCGTTACTCTTCCGAGCCCGGGCGATCCGCCGCGAATGGCAATCCGCTCATCATGCGGTTGGTATTTCGGATGTGCCGATAGGAGACGGTAGGCTCCGGGGCGAGAAAGGAAGAGAAACGACCCACCCGCTGTGGACACATACGTGTTGACAATGCGTCCCGTGCGCGCATCCATGAGCCGAAGAATCGCAAGGGAAACCGGATTGCGTGTCACGGCATCACGCAAACGCCCGATCGCGCGGCGGAAGACGCGGGAAAGCAACAATTCCATGGACAGCAAGACGCCGTAAAGCACTTCTGCGGCAACAAGAAACGGCGTGGGCTGCAGAAGAAGCATAAAGGTGTTAAATCCTGCACTCAATAACAGGATCGGAAGCGCCACGTGCGCATGCAGTGCACGCGCGGCATTGCTGACCCGATGCACGGCCGGACGCACAGACACGCCCTGCGCGCCTTTTTTTGTAGATTTCATGGTGATCACCACCGGCGGCGTGAGCGTTTCCCGACCATCGGGTGACGGCTCGACGGCGAAGGGCGCTCCTGTATACAAGATTTCGTCAGGAAAGAGCGCGGGCGACTTGGGCTGCGTTTCCATCACATAGTGTGGACGCACCACATTCAGAAGATAGCGGCCAGGAGGGACAAGAAACGCAAAATTGCCATCTGCTTTTGTACGAATGTTTTGGCGCGGTTTTCCCTGCGCATCCAGAAGCGTCACAACTGCCCCTTGCACAGGAAGCCCATTCTTGGCATCAATCACGCGCCCCCACTTCGATCGGTATCGATGTGTGGCAAGAATGCCTAGTGCGGAAAAACCCGTCAGACGCCGAGAATCGGCAGACGCCATCATCACTTCTGTGAGCGACGGAGCTTCCGCCGCTCTCTGTCCGCTTAATGCAGGAATAGGAAGCTCTCCGCGCGCAACGCTCTCCGCGGCAATTCTTCCCGCACGTGACGGCAATCTGGCCAGAAGTCTTCCGATACCCTCCTCAACCGGTGACACGGGATCGGGAGCCGGACCAGATGGCGAGCCTCCGCCTGGTCCGGAAATTGGTGGCGGACCAGCAATGGGTCCGGGGCCAGGTTGCGGACCGGGTGTAGGCGCCGGCTGCGGCCCAGGGCCCGGCCACGGGCCAGGCGCAGGTTGTGGGCCAGGGCCCGGCCACGGGCCAGGCGTCGGCTGGGGACCCGGGATAGGACCAGGAGTTGGACTGGGCGTCGGCCCAGGTTGCGGACCAGGAATTGGGCCTGGGGGAGGCCCGGGCTGTGGCCCTGGCATTGGACCCGGCTGGGGACCGGGGCTGGGACCTGGTTGCGGCCCAGGCATGGGTCCAGGTTGCGGGGTAGGACCCGGACCAGGAGTTGGACCTGGTTGCGGACCGGGGCCCGGACCAGGCCCGGGAGCGGGCCCAGGTTGAGGGCCCGGCATAGGCCCCGGAGTTGGTCCGGGACCGGGTTGTGGACCGGGCTGCGGCCCAGGACCCGGCCAGGGGCCAGGCGCAGGTTGTGGTCCAGGACCCGGCCATGGCCCGGGTCCTGGACCGGGTCCAATTCCTACAGTGATCGGTTGTGGTCGAATGAAACCCCAGAACCACGTCCACAGCCAATACCAGTACCAAATGAACGAGTGGAACCCGAACAGAATCCAGAAAAATCCCGGGAACCAATAGATGGCCTGCACAATTGTCCAGAGCCACACGAAAATCGCAATCCACAAAAAGATCCATACCCACGTGATGGGTTTTTGGAGAATCTGCTGCCACGGAAGGATCTGGATAAATCCGCCACCGCCCGGATGCCAGAACACGCCCCACCACGGCAGCGTGTGACCAGACACCGGCTCTCCTCCGCCCGGAGGAGCAGGCTGCACGGCGGGTGGAAACACACCATTTGTCGGTACTGGGGAGACCGTTTCACCTGGTGCGGGCTCAATTTCGTCCACGCCGGGCGGCACGCCAACTGGCGGGGGTGGCGCCGGTTGTGGCGCTGGTCCTGGCCCCCCTCGCGGAGGCGGAGCGGGCGGTGTGCCACCTGCTGGGGGAGTACCACCCGTTGGCGGAGGTGCGGGAGCTGGAGCAGGCCCGCCGCCCGGTGCGGGCGGAGGATCCCCACCCGGGGGGGCTAGTTCGGTTCCAGGCGGCGGAGGCGGTGGGTCAGGCGGAGGTGGTTCTGGAGCCGGGCCAGGTGGGGGAACAGGCTCTTCAAGATCCTGCGCAACAACGGGACCATATTCCTGCGCAAACCGCGCCAAGCTTAAGACAGCGCCGGCAACGGAAACACCGCTGATCAGAAGGACAGCAAGAAAAAACGCATCGCTCGCGTCGCGCCACTTAGACACGAAGACCATAGGTTACTGCCAAAGAGATCGGCATATGCTGTGTGTTGTGTCGGATACTTCATAGCATAGCAGATCACTTCCGGTGTCTGTGGAAAACCGTCATGCGTGCTCTCCTCTCGCAATGACGATCGTTTGAGATGGTGCTAGATGCCCTGCGTTTGTCCCGCGACGTCGCCGGCGCTTGGAGAGCAAACAAGATCCGCAACGAGACGCACAAGCCCCGTCCTCCCGCCGCGGATAGCAAGCGGATCGCTGGTGTACGGCACGTGGGCGGGATGACTGACCGCGATGCGATACCGACCTGGCGGCGGCATCAGCAGGTAACTTCCTCGCGGCGAAGTGACGCGCGTGGCGACCACGCGCTGCGTTGCTGTATCAAACAAGCGGACAATGGCAAGCGGCACAGGGTGCTTTCCGATCGCGTCGCGAACACGTCCGACCGCGCGGCGCGTCACACGTGAAAGAAGAAGTTCAAACGTGAGCAATGCGCCATAGAGAACTTCGTATGCAACCAGCAGCGGGCTCGGTTCGATCAGGAGCAGCAACGAATTGATTGCGGCCGCGGTGAGCAGCAGCGGCATCGCGATGTGCGCATGGAACACACGCATGCCTTCCAGAAATGGGTGCGCACGTTCACGGAATGTTTGATGACGAACGCCTGTGGGCGTCATCGCAAGAACGAGCGGCGTGTCCGGCAAGACTTTCTCTTGCTCTTCGACGGTGATAACGCCACCCGTGTACAGCTGCTCTTCAGGGAACAGCAGCACATCACGCGGCGCGGACGCGAACAGAGATCCGGCATGCTGCACCGAGAGCCGATAGGTGCCACGGGGAAGCACCATGGCAAACGTGCCATCACTCCGTGTGATGATGGTGTCCTTTGGCTTTCCGGACACATCAAGAATAGTAATCACGGCACCTGCAACAGGAAGGTTTGTCTTTTCTTCCACGACCCGCCCCCAGCGTGCGCGACGGCGGTGTGTCGCAAGAAATGGAAAGAAGGAACGCAGTATGCTGGAGAGTCCCGACGGAAGAGCAACGGCGGCAAGCACTCCCGTCACCACGGCGCTCATTGTTGCGATGACAGTCACTGCAGAACCAAGATACTGCGCTGGAGAAGAGAACCTTGATACGGGCTGCTGGATGGGCGTCATCGGTTCTGGGGATACAGTCCTTTGCATCAGAGACGTGGGTGTTGGCGGAACAACAGCAGGTGGCTCGCCGCCTGGAGGCGGTACGGGTGCGGGCCCGCCACCGGGGGGTGGCACAGGCGGAGGAACGGGACCCGGTGGAGGAGGCGCTGGCGGCGGTTTCGGGGGTGGCGGGGGTGCCGGCGGTCCAGGAGGAGGCGCGGGAGGCGGTCCGGGGGGCGGTCCTGGTGGAGGCGGACCGGGCGGTTCGACAGGGGGAGCGTCGGGGGGAGGCGGTGGATCTCCGGGCGGAGGTGGACCCGGAGGGGGCTCTGCCTCCTGCGCTCGGCTTACTTCCGCGCGCTGCATAAACAACGCAAACGTGAGCACAGACCCCGTCACGGCGACAACAGATACGCAGAGTGCCGCGAGAAAAAACGTGTCACTCAATTCTTTCCAACGGCGCATGGAATCGGGAAGGCTCATGCGCGTTCCCGCGCACGCTCATACGCGGCACCAACGCGAAACAACAGATCTTCTCTTCCCAGCGGTGCAAGCACTTGCACGCCAACGGGAAGCGTGTTCACCGTTCCGCAAGGCACCACAAGTCCGGGAATGCCCGCAACGTTTGCGGGTACCGACAAGGCATCCGACGCATACATACGCAACGGGTCGGCTACTTTCTCTCCGAGACGGAACGCCACTTCGGGAGCGGCTGGAGACACCAGCACGTCAACGGTCTTAAATGCCTTCGCATATTCGTTCGCGATTGCGCGTCTCACCGCCGCCGCTTTGCGGTAATACTGATCTGCATAGCCCGTAGAGAGCGCAAATGTCCCCAGAAGAATGCGTCGCTTCACTTCCGCGCCAAAACCCGCGCCGCGACTCTTCCGATATACCTCCTCAAGAGTCTTGGACTTCACGCGCTGCCCAAAACGCACGCCGTCATAGCGAGCGAGATTCGTGGACGCCTCCGAATCCATGAGCATGTAGTATACCGCAAGCGCGACTCCTGTGAGCGGCAACGACACATCAACCACTTCGGCACCGAGTCCGGCAAGAGCACCGATGGCTTTCCGGACTGTCTGCGCAACGCCTGTATCTACGCCTTCGGCGAAATACTCTTCCGGAACGCCAATGCGTAATCCTTCGACGCCTTCTGTGAGCGCAGGAAGCACTGTTGGCGCCGGGCCGCGCAGCGTGGTTCCGTCTTTGGGATCTTCCCCGGCAATTGCTTCATAGACAATGGCGGCATCTTCGACGGTGCGCGCGAATGGGCCCACCTGATCAAAGGAACTGGCGAGTGCGATCACGCCGGAACGGCTCACGCGCCCGTAGGTGGGTTTCAACCCCACAATGCCGCAAAAACTGCTGGGCTGACGAATCGATCCGCCGGTATCTGTTCCGAGCGCATAGGGGACAAATCCTGCTGCCACCGCGGCGGCCGACCCGCCGGATGAACCGCCAGGCACGCGTTTTGTATCGAGCGGGTTGCGCGTGGGACCGAACGCGGAATGTTCCGTGCTCGAACCCATCGCGAACTCGTCCAGATTGGTCTTCCCCACAATCACCGCGCCATGGTCTTTGAGGCGCTGGATCACCGTTGCGTCATATGGAGGAACAAATCCTTCCAGAATGTGGGACGCTGCCGTAGCGGGAAGGCCTGCCACGCAAATCATGTCTTTGATCGCGCAGGGTATGCCGGCGAGGACGGACAGCTCTTCCGTTCCTGACTGCAATGCGCGATCGACGCGCTGTGCAGCTGCGCGCGCCGAGTCCTCGGCGACATGAAGAAAACTGTGCAGTGTTTGATCCTGCTTCCGTATGGCGACGAGCGCGGCATCGAGAAGTTTCTCCGCCGTCGTCTCCCCGCGGCGAAGACGCTCATGAAGGTCACGAATCGAGGCGGTCATGACGCAGAAAGAATCGGCGGAACACGCACCGAACGTTTTTCCACATCCGGAGCACATGCCAACAGCTCTTCTGTGAGCGAGGAGGAGGCAGCCACATCATTGCGAAGCACATGCTGCACGCCGCTGATGGTTGTGGTGAGTGGTTCTTCTGACGCGTCAACTTCTTGTACCTGACTGACGTAGGAAAGAATATCCTCGAATTCTTTTGCAAGACGTTTTTCTTCTTCCACTGTCAACGCAAGACGCGCAAGATCGGCAATGCGCGGCACCAGTGTTCTATCGGAGTGAACCATAATCCTATCTTACACGGAGAGCAGGGTGCGAAGCGACGGTACTCTCACGGCGGGTGCTTCCGTACAAGCGCAGAAAAGTCTTCCGCATCCATCGTGGGAATGCCTCGCTCTTCGGCTTTCTGACGCTTGCTTCCCGCACCCTCACCGACAATCACGAGGTTTGTGCTGTTCCCCACCGTCTCACTCACTTTTCCACCGAGACGCCGAATCGTGTCCCATGCTTCTTCCCGCGAGAGACCGGGCACCGACCCCGTGACCACAACAATGTTCCCATGGAGCGGACCGCGCCCGCTTTTCGGGGGATTCACCACTGTCACGCCCAGCCGCTGAAACTTTTTGAGAAGCGCATCGGTTTTTTTGTCCGCAAAATAGGCGGCGACGCTTTCTGCCACAACGTCTCCGACGCCATCAACGGCAGCAATGTCTGCAGCGGATGCGCGCTGCACCTTCTCGAGAGAGCCACATGCCTCTGCAATGTTTTCCGCGGTGATGCTTCCAACATGCCGAATGCCCAGCGCATACAGAAAACGCCCGAGGGGAAGACGTGTCCTCTGCGCAATGGAGGCAATGATATTTCCGGCCGATTTCTCCGCATACCGCTCGAGTGCGGCGATCTCCCCTTCGTTCAATGCATAGAGGTCGGCAGCGTCTTGGATCATGCCGTCCTCGAGAAGTTTTCGAATGAGTTTCGGTCCGATGCCGTCGATATCTGCGGCTGCGCGCGAAGCGAAATGGCGAATGGCCCGCTCCTGTTGCGCCGCGCATCCGGCATTCGTACACCGATGAATGGCTCCTCCCTCTTCCCGCACAACCCGTGCACCGCAGATGGGACATCGCGCTGGCATGCGAAACGGTTTTGCATCTTTTGGCCGGAGACGCGGCAACGCTTGCACGACTTCCGGGATCACATCCCCGGCGCGTTGGATGATCACCGTATCACCGATGCGTACGTCCTTGCGGAGAATATCCTGCTCGTTGTGCAGCGTCGCGCGCGATACCGTCGTACCCCCGAGCGGTACGGGCGTGAGCACCGCGACCGGCGTCAGTGCGCCTGTGCGGCCTACTTGCACGCGAATATCCTCAATGACTGTGGTTGCTTGCCGCGCCGCAAATTTGTACGCGATAGCGCCCCGCGGAGCCTTCCCAACATGGCCGAGACGCGCATAGACCGCATTCTCGTTGATGAGGACAACGATGCCGTCAATTTCATACGGAAGACGATCGCGGGAGCGTTCCCAGCGCGCGTGATATTTCTGCACGCCGGCTGCGTCGGGTACAACGGTTGCATGCGGATCGACAGGAAATCCATACTTCTTCATCTGCGCATGTACCTCTTCGTGCGTCCGCAGTGAACCTCCTTCGGCAATGTCGTAGGCGACAAAGCGCAATGCGCGCGATGCGGTGATGGCCGGATCAAGCTGCCGCACGCTCCCCGCAGCCACATTCCGCGGATTTGCGTAGAGTTTGTCCCCGTTCTTCGCCTGTCGCGCATTCAGCGCGTCAAACGCCTTTTTGGTCATGAAGACTTCTCCGCGTACTTCCAACACCGCAGGGGCTTTGCCACGAAGACGCAGCGGGATGCCCTCAATGGTTTTGAGGTTCGCGGTGACATCCTCACCCACGCGTCCATCGCCCCGTGTCGCGCCACGCACCAAGAGGCCGTTTTCGTACCGCAGCGTCACGGCAAGCCCATCAATTTTTAATTCGCACATGTAGGACACGGCCGCACGTTCCGGGAGCAGCTTCCGGTTCCGTTCTCCCCACGCAATAAACTCCTCATGTATAAACACGTCTTCCAATGACCGCATGGGAACGCGATGCTGCACTTCGACAAACTCCTTGCGCGGTTCGCCTCCCACGCGCTGTGTCGGCGAATCCGGCGTAATGAGGTCCGGATATTCCTGCTCACGGGTTGCGAGTTCGTGCTTCAAGCTGTCCAATGCCGCATCGGATATCTCCTGCCGATCCAGCACGTGATACAGGTATCGATGATGATCGATTTCCTGCCGGAGTTTCTTAATGCGTTTCTGCGCCTCTGCTTTAGTCATACGATACCCGTAGTGTAGCAGTCTGGAGTAACAGGACTGGAAGAGAACAACCTCGCGAGACCCCAAAAACGCGATGAGATGCGAAGGGTTGGAGCGAGCACCGAGCGAGGCGTATTGGACATACGCCGAGTGATGAGCGGAGCGAAACCCGAGCCCGAAGGGTTCTCATGGCAACCGTCCGGCTCTGCCGGCGTGTTTGCCACGAGAACAGTGCGCCGGTTTCTGGGGTCTCGAGTCTACCGACCGCAGGGATTCAGAAGACCTGTGGGGTTTGTATCGTTGGTCACACGCCGTCGTACCTCGCCATCACGCACTTTCCCGATTGCTTCTACACACAGGGCGCGCACGCCGCCTTGCAAATCCAGCAATGTGGGGCAAGAATCAGTATCCGACCGAACGGTGAGTTGGTATGTTGCGGCGTCTCCCACCGGAACATTATCTTCCTGCGTACATGTTGGGGATAACGGATTGCTCCACCAGTACAGTGACAATCCGCGTTCGACGCCGGTGTCAGCGGCATAGAGTGCTTGAGAGCTTTCGGCAACATTTCCTGCTCCGCGAAGATTCACTATAGAAAGGACCGTCAGTGCCGTTGCGCCAAGCACAAGAACGATCAGCAACAGAGAAATAAGAAGAATCGATGTATCACCGCGTGATGACGAGGTGTGCGTGATGCGCTGTTCTCGCTTAGAGTGCGGGTGCATATTGGCGCGACGTTAAGGTTGTCTGTACCTGCAGGCATCGCTGATCGGTATCAATGCCTGTGGGGCACATGCGCATGCGGACAGTGACGCGGCCTTGTTCTCCGGTGAGAATGGGCACTTGGGGCGCTGCGCCAAGATCGATGGTTGGCGTGCGTGTCACAAATTCGAGCGACCGTATCTCCACAGTCGCCGGCGTGACCGGGGTTGCTTGATCTGGAGGAACAGCGCGCCGCATCAGGCGCCCATCGGCGAGTTCATACGTGACGAGAACGTTATTTTGGTTGCGAAAGCTGAACGCGGCGCCAGCACCGGAAAATGTATTGGAGAACCCTGTCCGTACTTCCCGTTCCAAGATTTCGATGGCGGCCTGCGCTTCCCCAAGAAGCGTTGCCTGCGTAATGCCCTGCTTCTGCTGGCGCGAGAACGTGGAAAAAATTCCCGCCACCGTACCGATAAGCACAAGAAAGATGGCAACAGAAACAATCGCTTCAATGAAGGTAAAGCCGGACGACGCGGGGACAGGGGGCAGAGCACAGAGGACAGGGACGCGTCGGGTGCGTTCTCTGTTCACTGTCCCCTGTTCTCTGATCCCTCGTATCCGTATGTTCATCGGAAATTCATCCACGGGTGAAGATCTTCTCGTAATTCAACACACTGACGGCCTGGCGCACAGGAAGCATCGGGGTTGTCGTCCCATGCCACAACCACACGCACCGTCAGCGGCTGTGGCGGTTGCGGAGCGGGAATGGATCCGAGGGAGAAGATCGAGGGTGTTCCGCATCCTTCCTCCGGCGATTCAATAGTGACCCAACGCCGGTATGTCGTTGGCGTGCCGCTGCCATGACGGTATGCTGTGCCATCGAGTGCAAGCCGCGTTTCTTCACTACCTGCGGAAGCAGGGAGAAGTTCAAGCGCGTCGGCATCGATGCGAAACGTTCCGTTACAGAGTGCACCCGGACCACTCGTTTGCCCACGCCAAAAAATCGTGCACGCGCCAACTGCAGGACACCGCGGCGTCGCGAGCCAGTTGTTATCGCGAATCGCGCGCACAAGTTCAACACCTTCCCGCGCAAGAAGTGTCGAAATGAGCCGTTCTTTGGTTGCGGTGGCAACACGTCCCGTGCGCTGTGCGGTGAACACAAGTCCCGTGGAGACAAGAACAATGAACAACGCGCCAATGAGAACACCGAGAAGGGTAAAGCCGGACGACGAGGCCTTACTTAGGCCAGAGACTGGAGGGACACGCTGCGTGCGTTCCCTGTTCCCTGTTCCCTGTTCCCTGTTCACTGGTGTTTGTGTCATTGCACGCACTGTTCTCCTGTTTGTACGGTAACACTTCCCAGCGAGGTGACGCAGACCAGCCACCGCGGCGCGCCGGTTGTATGCGTTATGGCAATCTCCGCCGCCGTTGCAGAAAGGATTGGGGGGGTGTAGACGAATTCCACTTCTTGATTCGTGACGGGAAACACCGCACCGACGGGCAACGGCACACGCACTTCTTCTCCGCCGCCAAGCGCCTGACGCATGTACGCGGTCTTGGTGTCTGATGGACCGAGCGTGACGCGATAGGCAGAGCACTGCGAATCGCTTGGGTCGCAATCTTCTGCTTTCACGCCGTTCAGCGCAAGGTTTCCCGTCTCACGAAGAAATGCCGCTACCTGCTGCGCGGCAGTCCGGACCGTCGCGTTTCTCCGCGCACCGACAGCGCCAACGAGAAGAATGGTGGACATAAGCCCAACGATGAAGACCGTGACCAGCACTTCAATGAAGGTGATGCCAGCGGACGACGAGGGAAAAGGAACAGGGATCAGGGAACAGGGATCAGGGACGCGTTGCGTGCGTTCTCTGTGTCCTGTTCTCTGTTCCCTGTTCCCTATGAATTGCGTCATGCTGTCCGTTTCTCTGTAGTATACCCCGTTAGAAACCTTCTGAAAAAGCCGACGCTGGTTTCATATCTCTATTCCCTGCGCGATAGCGCGAAAAATCCTCAAAGGTCTCTAACGGGGTGTATCAGAATCCCAACAGACCAAAAAAGAGATGCGGAAGGTTGGGAAACAGGAGAATGAGCATCGTTGCGCCCGCCAAGAATGGTCCGAACGGGATGCGGCTCGCAAAGGTTGCGCGCCGCGTGAGAAGAAGTGCGCTTCCTACCGCACCGCCAGCGACAAACGCCACAAAGAGTGCCGTGATGAGCCCCTGCATGCCGAGAACAACGCCCATCGCACCGGCGAGTTTTGCATCCCCAAGTCCCATGGCGGTTGCAGGAAGCGCATCGGTACGGTCACCCGACCGACGACGCCAGGGGATCAGCGCAAACGCCCCCAGCACGCCTAAACCAACAATTCCTCCAAGAAGTGCGGAGGGAAGGGGCGGCATGTGCAACGTGACACTCCGCACAACACCGACGCCCGCCATGGCAAGCACCAGCACGTCCGGCAACAGAAATGTCTGCAGATCAATCACCGTGAGCGCGAGAAGCAACGCGAGCAGCACCCAGCGGGAAACCTGATCAGGAACCGCGGACCCAGGCAGCAGCACAACCGCCAGAAGAAACAACGCCGGCACACTGATCTCCACCGCCAGATGCCAGCGCGGAATGGGAACAGCGCAGTGCCGGCACCGCCCGCGCAGCAGAAGAAAACTTGCGATGGGGAAAAGGTCCCGCGCGGTCAGGGATGTTCCGCAGTGCGGGCAACGCGATCTCCCTCGGAGGAATGATTCCTGCCGAGGGAGCCGTTCAATAATCGTGGTAAGCGTGCTTCCAACAATCGCTCCGATCACCAATGCGCTTACCGACCACATTGATCCATCGTGATCTTATGTCCCCGGGTTGCAGACGCCGAGGTTGCAGCTTGCATCTGCTGAACCAACCGATGAGGTGACGTTTCCACCGTCATCGCGGCAAAACTTCTTATTATTGCTCCCGCTCTTTGCATTCAACGTGACCAGCATGCACATTTTGCTGTTACTCGGTCCCGGATCGAGGGTAATACCGCCGTCATTTGCTCCACCAACGCCGTCAATCTGCGCGGTGTCTTTGTCGAGACGAGAAAGTGCGCCTGGCGATTCACTTTCGCCTTGATCGGTCTTCACGCATTTCTGATGATCTCCGTACACATCCTGACGGAGAATACACACCGTCATTGCCTGTTCGAGGTTGGAGACCACCCGCGTGTCACGCGCCCGTGCGCGGGCAGCTCCTAAGGAAATGAAGATGAGCGTTGCGAGAATCCCGATGATCGCAATGACCACGAGAAGCTCGATGAGCGTAAATCCCGCACTACTTTTCCCACGGAAGAGCTGGTGCGGGGTAAACCCGCCGCGTAGCCCAGCTTGACGAATGTTCATGTGCGCTCACCTCCTCTCAATACTCCACAAGAAACTACTCCGGAGCAATGGGAACAGTGCTGGCGAATCACACAGGAAAGTTTACCACACATGTGCACGAGCCTTACGAAACCACTTGAATAAGACTGTAGATGGGCAGCAGCACCGCAGCGAGCAAAAACGCGACGCCAATACCAATCACCACAATCACAATGGGCTCAATAAGCACCGTCAGATTGCTCAATGCATCGTCGACATCCCGCCGGTATAAGCGGTGAACATTTCCAAACGCTTGTCCAAGCTGCCCGCTGCGCTCGCCCACGCCAATCATCGCGGAGACCATCATGGGAATATCAGGATATTTCTCGAGCGCCTGGGAGATGGTACTGCCGTTTTTCACGTCTTCAGCGGTACGCTCGATAATATTCTGATAGACGCGATTGGCGATCACATCGCGTGCGATAAGCAGCGCGCGGACCACGGGCACCTCCGCTTCAAGCAGCGTCTGCAGAGCGCCAGAAAAGCGGGCAAGATAGAGCTTTCGGAGAAGCGTGCTCAAGAGCGGGAGACGCAGCACAAATGCACTTGCGTTGTACTTTCCCTCCTGCGTGCGGAGATAACTCATCGTGATGTACACCACAATGCCGAGGAAGAGCAGCACGAACCACCAGAATCTCTGGAGAAAGAGTGTCACGCCCAAAAAGACACGCGTGATCAATGGAAGCGCTACGTGCGCTTCTTCGAACAATTGCGTGAGCTGCGGCATGACGAAATTGGCCATGATGAGAACGAGCACGACCATCATCACGAGCACAAATGCCGGATAGAGCAGCGCGGTACGCACTTTGCGTACGAGCTCCGCATCGCGCTCCTCATGTTCCGCAAGCGAAAGAAGCGCTTTGGATACCTGGCCGCTTGCTTCTCCGGAACGCACCATGCTCACAAAGAACTCGGAAAAATCCCGTGCGTACTTTTCGAGCGCGTTACTCAACAGACTGCCACCCTCGACCTCGTAACTGACATTCCGAAGGATATCCGCCAAGCGCGCGCTGTCTGTTTGCTGCCCCAAAATGCGCAACGCCTGCAAAATGGGAATGCCTGCCTCGATCATCGTTGCGAGTTCCCGCGCAAAAATGGCACGGTCGCGGGTGCGCACGCCGCCAAATTTGATATCGCGCTTCCAGAATGCAAGCTCACGGACATCCTGAATCTCCAAAGGAACGAGACCGTGCTCGGCAAGCATTTCGCTTGCGCGTTCGGGACTCGCGGCTTTTACCGTTCCTTTGGTGACGCGCCCCAGGCGGGTGCGCGCGCGGTATGAATATTCAGGCATGGGTCAGTTGATGTGTGTGACCATGTGAGTGTAGCACAACACGGGAGTGCGATATCTGTGAAATTTCACGACGGAACATTCGAAGACACATAGGGCCGTGCTGCGTCCGGCGTGATCTCTCCGCGTCGGAGCAGCTCCGCAATGGAGCGTTCCAGCGATACCATTCCTGCGTCCGCACCTGTTTGAATGAGTCCGGGAATCTGTTCGGTTTCCCCTTCCCGAATAAGATTGCGTACCGCCGGATTGGCCACGAGAATCTCTACGATGGGCACGCGTCCGCCGGACACCCGCGGAAGAAGACGCTGCGACACAACGCCGGTGAGCGCTCCTGCAAGCTGTACCCGCACTTCCGACTGACGATCCGCGGGAAATGCGTCGAGAATACGGTCAATCGTTTGCGCGGCATCGTTCGTATGAATGGTGCCGAATACCAGATGGCCCGTTTCTGCGACCGTGAGCGCCGCGGCAATCGTCTCCAGATCGCGCATTTCTCCGATCACGAGAATGTTCGGGTCTTCTCGGAGCGCGGAACGGATCGCATCGGGGAAGGAACGCGTATCGGTGCCGATTTCACGCTGATGCACAAGCGAGCGCGCATCGGTGTACACATACTCAATGGGATCTTCAATGGTAATAATGTGCTCGGAACGTGTTTGATTGATGTATTCGACGAGCGCCGCCATCGTGGTGGTTTTTCCATGACCGGAAGGGGCAGCAAAAAGCACAAAACCTTTTTTTGGTTCCGTGAATCGGAGCAGGGTATCGGGAAGCGACAGGTCGCGCAACGTCCGAACGGTGCGCGAGATCGCGCGGAACACCAGCGCGGGCTCTCCACGACTCCAAAACATATTCACGCGAAAGCGAAGCCCGTCACGCGACGGCTCGTATGCGATATCAATTCCCTGCCGTTCCTTGAAAAACTGCGGCGCGCGATCAATCCCCATGACGCATTGCACCATCTGTGCAAGGTCTTCGGCAGACAGCGGATGACGGTCTTCGAGCACGCGGAGTGCTCCGTCAACGCGCACAATGGGAGAACGGCCAACAGAAAGATGCAGATCCGATGCGTTCAGACTGCGTACATCACGGAGAAAATCTTGGAGAAGTGTTTCCGCGCTCATGCGTGCGTGCAGGTCATACGCGCGGGTGAAGAGGTTCTACGCGGCAGCATCCTTTGGAAGGATGCGCGCGCTACGACGTCTTCCCCCGAAGCACTTTCTCGATTTTCTCCACAACTTCAGATGGCGTGAAATGCGCCTTAATAATGTAATCGTTTGCGCCGAGTTCGAGGCCGCGCTGCACGTCGGGCTTTTGTCCGAGATTCGTGAGGAGCAGAATCGGCAGCTGCTGGAGCTTCGGGTCTTTCCGTGCCGCAGCAAGAATTTCAAATCCGTCTCGTTTGGGCAGCACAACGTCGAGCAGCAACAAATCCGGCGGCTCGGTGGTGAGCATGGTCCACCCTTCTTCCCCGTCACTGGCAACCCGAATGGTATACCCGAGCATGGCGAGCTTGGTTTGATACATGCCTGCGATAAAGGCGTCGTCTTCAATGAGGAGAATGTTTCCTTTTGATGTAGCCATGACGAGAGTGCGCTCAACGGTAGAATACCACGCTCTTGTGCACAGGCCTACGGGCTCTTCGCATCAGTCCTCCGATGTGACGCCCAGCACTTCCTCCAGGAGCACCTCGCCGGCAAGCGCCTTCAGCACACCGTCTTGCCGCATCGTCATATTGCCGGCCGCTGTCGCAAGCTTTCGGAGCTCATCATGCGAGGCGCGTTTCACGAGCGCCGCACGAAACTCCTCCATGGTGGGAACAACTTCCACAATGGCCACGCGCCCGCTGACTCCCGTTCCCCCGCATTCGGTACAGCCCTTTCCTTGAAAGAGCGTTTTTGGCGCGCGGAGATTGTCGTCGGTCTTTTCTGTATCAGGGATAGAACGGAGTTCCGCGTCGAGAACGCCGCGGACGTCTTCCGTGAGCGGCACCGGCGTTCGGCAGTGCGGGCAGACGCGACGCACAAGGCGCTGCGCGCCGACAAGCCGGAGAATCGCCGCAAGGAGAAACGGCTCCACACCCATATCCAGAAGACGCGGAATAGCGCCCACCGCATCGTTGGTGTGGAGGGTGGAGAGCACAAGGTGCCCAGTGAGCGCAGAGTGCACAACAAGTTCCGCCGTCTC
>CAZVRG010000003.1:48606-51851 GCA_964630025.1 uncultured Candidatus Saccharibacteria bacterium | reverse complement strand
TGGGCATTCTGCACGCGCGCTGTTCCCGCATACGCGATCGCAAGTGCGTCTGCCGCATCGTCCGGCGTCGGCGGCTCTTTGAGTCCGAAAATCATTGTCACCATACGCTGTACTTGTGCCTTCGGCGCATTTCCTACGCCCGTAACTCCCGATTTGACCTCCTGCGGAGAAACTTCCAGAACGGGAAGATGTTCTTCCGCGAGGAGCGTGAGGAGCATGCCGCGTGCTTGCGCCACCGCGAGGGCCGTGCGGACATTCTTCGAGAAATAGAGACGCTCGATTACGGCTTGTTCGGGTCGGAACGTTCGAATAAGCGTGCGCAACTCATCGCGCAGGGAAAGAAGACGTATTCCCGCCTGTTGTTTCGGCGTCGTCTCCAGGCATCCGCACGCGTGGAATCGTGCCTGCCCAGCATGCGTCTCGATGACCGCGTACCCAAGGCGGCTAAACCCAGGATCAAGACCGAGAATACGCATAGCTTCTTCAGTGTATGAGCTTTTTGGCTTCTTGGGGCTCCTTGGTTCGATGCTCCGTCCGAGAAGGCGAAGAAGCTACGCGGTTAGGAAGCTTCGTCACTCTCTGGCGGGGTTGCGTTGGTCGTGACCTCGATCACGTCGTCGTGCGCTTCCAGTTCAGCAAGAAGGTCTCCGAGTTTTTCCATACGGTCTGGTGCGAGCGTCACCCATTGTTTCGGCATCATTGTGAGCTGGACGGATGCGGGCTGCGCGCCGGCGCGCTCGACTGCGCGCGAGATGTCCTGCATGTTTTCGGGCGGTGTCGAAATATCCAGGGTGTTTTTTTCGCGTTCGATGTCGATCGCGCCCGCATCAATGGCCGCAAGCTCCACCCGTTCCGGCTGGGACGCGTTTTCAACCACCACAAGACCACGGCGTTCAAACTGCCATGCCACACTGCCGGATTCGCCCAACGATCCGCCCGCTCGATCAAGAAGATGACGCACTTCCGATACGGTGCGATTTCGATTATCCGTCACCACGTCGATGAGCAGCGCGCCCCCTCCCGGTCCGTATCCTTCCAACGTAAACGTTGCCGCAGATGCACTGTCGGCTCCCGCTGCACGCTCGATTGCGCGTGTGACGTTGTCCTTCGGCATGTTTGCCGCAAGCGCACGATCCGCGGCAAGGCGCAGGCGCGGATTCGTGTCCGGATCGCCGCTGCCCTCGCGCGCTGCCGCCGTGATCGCGCGACTCAATTTACTGAAGAGCTGGCCACGCTTGACGTCCGTAACGTTTTTCTGTCGTTTAATCTTCGCCCACTTCGAATGACGCGACATGTGTGTTCACTCTAGGCGTGCGCTGTTCTCCTTGACAACTTTCCAATACGCACTCCTTTCCAGGGCGCGCTCTTGCTACCATACACCAGGCACATCTGACCTTCCTCACTCTTTAACACGCCCGCAGTACTGGAGGGCCTGTGGAGAAAGGAGGTGAACGACCTCATGACAGATGGCACACCTGAAGGAGGATTTTTAGAACGGTTGAGAAATTCACCGCGGACGGTGTCCACGATCATTGTGATTCTTATCGTTGTCGGGGCAATTTTTGCCTTCAGCGATCGGGGTGAACAGCCAGCAGGAGCGCCGACGGCGTCTCCAACCGCAACGGACGAAGGAGCGGCGACTGCTTCGCCAGCGCCGGAAGGCACCGCGACGCCGACGTCAACGAAAGCAACGCCCGCGCCCACGCCGCTTCCAGAAGCGAAAGAAACTGCAGACGTCTATGAAGAGGTTGCACAGCGAGGAGATGGCGTGACGCATCTCACACGACGCGCACTCCACCGCGCCCTTGAAGCACAGAAACCGGATTTTGAAGTGACTGCAGAGCACAAGGTATGGATCGAGGACTACGTCAAAGACCATCTTGGACGACAGGCACTCGCCGTGGGACAGAGTCTCCCCATCACGAAAGAACTCGTCCGCGAGGGAATCGAGAAATCAAAAAGTCTGACCGATGCGCAGCGTCAGAATTTGAGACGATACGCACGCCTCGTGGCGGCCTATCGATAAGCACACACACCATTTCACATGTAGATCTGGAAGGGGAAACCCCACACGGGTTTCCCCTTCCATGCATCTCCTTCCTGAAAAGGGTCTCACAAAGCCCGGGCCCGAGTACCCGTGGCTTTTGCGGGTATGCAGTACGGAACGTGCATTGTTGGAGCTTTTGTGTTCTCGTTCTCTAGGAGCGTGTCTTCTCGATCAGCACGCGTCCGGTCGAGTATTCGTGATCGTTCCAGCGGTGCTTTGGGGTGTCGGCGCCGTCGAACATGAGTGTTGCGGCATCCGTGTTGGGTGGGAGCGTAAGGTTGCGAACGACAAGATTCGGTTCTGCTGCGTACACGACAAGCGCGTGTTGCAACGCGCGAGCGGTGACGCCCGTCATTGCCGGGCGCGCTTCATGAAAGACACGCATGCCGTCAAACACACGCGTGAGGGTGAGAGCAGTGATTGCTGGAGTGCCGCCAAGAAGATACAACCCCACGCGCCCGTCCGCGATTGATACACGCTCGATTGTCGCGGTAGCGCATCCCGGCAGCGTCACGATGCCCGCCGCGGTGGTGCTGATGCTTGTGTCGGTGATACGGAGCGACCCCCCTGCCGCGCATGTTGCTCCCGCAGATGCGTCCGTGATGCCGCTCTTGCGGAGCATCAGTATGCCGCCGCGCTCGACCACGAGTCCGTGCCAGAGGCGACGTTGCGGGTGGAGATGGGTATTCGTAAACGTTGCGCGATCTGCGTCGAGTGTGCCTTCCACAACAATGCGCGCGCCATCTGCTGCGGCAATGAGGGTGTGTGGCGCAACGCGTACAACAGTGGCGCGAGGAATACGCACTGTTCCTTCGAGAAGATACGGACTGTTTGCGGGCGTGAGTGTTTGTTCGGAAAGGTCACCACGCAAGACAGTTCCCTGCGTGTGTCGCACGTCACTCCAGCGGACGTCGGGGAGAATGCTCGTGTCTATCAACGGCGTGCCCAGCGTTGCGTCTTCGCGCCGCAACACGGAAAAGAAGAGCGCGGTTAGCAACGCGGTTCCCACCAGAGCAAGGATGAATACACGTTTCGGCATGTGGAGAGCGACGAGGGGCTAGCGTAAAGCAGAATGCGTTATCCGCCTAGACGGTCCCTGGTCCAAGGCTCTGGCCTCGTCAGAAGCGAAGGAGTGCTCCTGCCCCTCCCATCGCGGTAAGGGAAGGGTGTTCTGTGACAAACTCCACCTCCGCATCCT
>CAZVRG010000003.1:44917-48596 GCA_964630025.1 uncultured Candidatus Saccharibacteria bacterium | reverse complement strand
AGAACGAAGGCCGCGGCTCACCAGCACGCGTCGCACACGGCGTTCGGCAACTGCTTGCACGGTGTCGCGAATGCCGGACACCGCTGCGAGATGATGGGGTCCGCGCACAAAGCTTGGGCGATGCGCAAGGTGATCAACGAGCTCCTGAACACGTTCCGCCTCGTCCTTTCCTTCGGCGGCAGCGGCAAGCGCGAGTGCTTTCGTCGCAAGTTCTGTGTCGCTTGCGTGTGTTTCCGCAAGAAACGTTCCCGCGATAAGCGGCCGTATATGCTGCGGGAGTTCGGTGGAGAGCACCGCGAGTGTTTCTTCGCTTCCGCCAAGAATGATGCGTTTGAGCGGCGCGTGACCGAAAAGATTCACTGCTTCCCGAACTGTGGAACGGATGTGTGCCTTCACGTGATTGTCTACGTCGCGTTGGAAGAGCATCTGTTTCCATCCGCCTTGATGATGGCGACGCGGCGTATCCGCGGTTCGGCGCCGCATCGTTTCAAGCTCGCCAAGGAAGAGGGTAAAGATACGGGCATGGTTGCGGTCGGCGACGATCACTCCCACCCGTTCGTATTGGTCAACAAGAAACAATAAAGGACGAATATACGGACGACGATCAACGCGCGCCTGCGTGTGCACGGGCCGAGGGAGGGTAAACGCGGTGAAGAAGGGAGAGCGCGAAGCGTCTTCGTCACCGGAAGCAAGGGAAACAAACGCCGCCACCCCGCGCACCGCTTGGTGCGGCGCCACTTCTGTGTCGAGAAATACCAGCAGCTCACTCACTGCCTCCTCCAGACGATCTCGCCCTTCATCGCCGCGTTTCCCCAAAGGACGCAGGAGCCTATCCGCTTGATGAATAAGCGTGCGGAACGACGCGATATATTTTTCTCCCTCGGGCGTTCCCCGATCAGTATTCAAATACAAACTCGCCACCGGCGGCGCCAGCCGTTTATCCTGCAACAGATTTTTGATATCGGCCTCCGTAAACACCTTCACAGTGTACCGAGTTTTGCGTCACAGGCCATGGGGCGTGGTCGGATATGTCTGACAAGAAAATCCCCGACGCCGTTTTCTTGGTCAGCACTGGCGCTACGCGCAACTCCGCAGTATGATCGTGGCGATGAGTGAGACGAAGCCCGTACGGCGAATGACGATTGAGTTGATTCCCGACCTTGAGGCGGGGGGGTTCACCGCCCGCTTACCGGACATCCCCGCGTATGGAGAAGGAAAGACAGAAGCAGAGGCCATCGCCGATTTGAAGGAGGCGCTCCGCGGGTACATCGAAACTTTTGGCCTCGATGATGCACGTGCGCAGCTAAGTTCACCGTTTGACATTCGCGAGCTCGACTGGGACCTGAACGAGCTCGCGCGTGGCTAGACTTCCTCGTCCGACAGGCAGCGAGATGGTGAAGTTCCTGCAACGGCAGGGTTTTATTCTCCTGCGCGTGCGCGGGTCGCATCACTTTCTTGAGCGCGGATCGCAACGCACGTCGGTCCCCGTCCACGGTAACGCAAACCTGAAAATCGGTACGCTGCGCGGGATCCTTCGTGACATCCAGATGAATCCGGGAGATTTTCTGCGGCTCTGGGATACGCGCTGACTTCACAAAGAAAAACCCCGACGCCGTTTCCGGGTCGGGGCGCGAACTTTACTCTGACGCCTTGCTTTCTGCGGGCAAGATTTCGATGTGGTGGAACGTGCCCGATTGCGTGTCGAATACGACGTCGCGCCCGAGTGGGCGACATTCGTCGGGCAGACGTCTATTCTGCGGACCGACCACCTGTTGGATGCTACTGACGTTCGTCAAGAGATACGTGGAGGGCCCCACTTGGTCCGCAATAGTCCCACGCATGGTCTCCGGACAATCAAACCTGGGAATCGGGGAAAGAAAGACTTCCACGAGTTTTCCAACGAGCATAGCTCACTCCTTTACAGGAACAGGAAAGGGACCTCAGAGAGGGAACCAAAGGGTGCCCTCTTCCAGATTTCCCGCTTCACTGTAGACACGTGGAAATTGGTGTCGAGGAGAAGAGAAGCTAAAAGCTGCTCTATCCGATCTGGGCATCCAACCCCCTGAAAACCACGTCTCACGACAGGCCTCGATCGTGCCTACAGGGAAGCGGGTCCGTACCCATGCGGTACAGAACGAACATACGTGGCGTGAACGAGCACGCCCTCCGTATGTAAAGAACGGGTCACTATAGCGAGAACCCTTCCGTCTGTCAAGAGTGGGTCAGTCGGGGTACCATAAGAGGAGTATGTCGCGCTCTACACCTACAGAAAAACACTCTGCTCCTGCGTCTGATGTGCGTGAAGCGATAACGCAGCATAGTTCAGACGAAAGAACCTATGAGGTGAGCCTGCGACCGCAGACGCTTGGTGAATTTGTGGGGCAAGAAGGCATAAAGAAGCACCTGCGGGTATTTCTTGCCGCGGCAAAGAAGCGAAAAGAGGCATTGGAGCACGTGCTCTTTAGTGGCCCCGCCGGGCTTGGTAAGACCACACTCGCCACGATTATCGCCAAAGAATTGGGCGGGAATCTTCGCGTCACCAGCGGCGGCGCCATTGATAAGGCAGGCGATCTTGCCGCCATTCTCACCAGTTTGGAAACAGGAGATTTACTGTTCGTGGACGAGATTCATCGTCTCCCGCATCCCGTGGAAGAAGTGTTGTATAGCGCGATGGAAGATTTTGTTCTGGACGTGGTTTTGGGGCAAGGACCGGGGGCGAAAACGGTGCGCCTCACCCTTCCGCGCTTCACGCTTCTGGGAGCGACCACGCGCGTCGGCATGCTCACCGCACCACTGCGGGATCGTTTTGGCGTCTCACACCGTCTCACCTATTACACAGACGAAGAAATCGTTTCCATTCTCGCGCGTTCATCGCAGCTGCTCGCGGTGGATCTTGATCGGGATGCCGCCGGACGGCTGGCGCAAAGCAGTCGGGGAACGCCGCGCGTCGCCAATCGGTTGTTGAAACGCGCACGTGACCTTGCGGAGGTAGAAGGGGAACGGCGCATTACGGTGGAACTCGCGCATCGCTCGCTGGAGTTGCTGGAAGTGGATATGCGCGGACTCGATGCCGTTGATCGTACATTGCTCTCGACGGTGATCGATGTCTTTGGTGGCGGGCCGGTGGGGCTCACCACGCTGGCTGCTGCAACACATGAAGATGAGGATACGCTCGAAGGCGTGATCGAGCCGTATCTCCTGCAACTTGGGTTTTTGCAGCGCACGCCGCGCGGGCGCGTCGCCACTGCCGCAGGGTATGCGCACCTTGGCCGCTCGGGAAAACAGCAATCGTCTCTCCTATGAGTCCCGTTACATCGTTACCCGCAACGTTTCCGGCACGGGACATCTACTCGTCGATGTTCCGTGCGCCCCGCTACCGGAGAGACCTCTCCTATTGGAAGGACGTTTCACCGTATACCCGTAACGATGTAACGGGATGAGCCCACTCCTTCTCGGCGGGTTGGTATCCTATATCGCATTTCTGGTGTTCTACGCTGTCTGGGCGTTGTTTATGGGGTATCACCTCGTGCGCTTTGCGCCGCGCCGAGAAACGGTCCTGATGTCGATTGGCGTGTTTGTGGTGGTGACGGTGGCACTGCTTCTCTTGTCTGTTGCTGCGCTCCTGCGGCTTGATTGGTCTGCGCCGCTCACGATCACCGGTGCTGGGTTGTAACATGGC
>CAZVRG010000003.1:42027-44907 GCA_964630025.1 uncultured Candidatus Saccharibacteria bacterium | reverse complement strand
CAGCGCATTCCGGAATGCCCGGTTTCCCGGACAGCATGCGGATGAGCACGTATTGCTTGTACTGCGGCGTCACCCGTTTGTGTTTTTCATTGTTGCCGTTGTGGTGTCATTCTTCTTTTCTCTCCTGCCGATCTTTGTGCGGTTTCTTATTCCGGACAGCCTCTTTCAAGGCATCGTTGGAACGGGATGGGAGATTCTCATGCTTCTCGGACTCTCCGTGTATTATCTGTCGCTCTGGTTATTTTTTGCCTATACGTGGGTGGATTACTGGCTGGATCTCTGGATTGTGACGGACGAACGCATTATCAACATCGAGCAAGTTGGGCTCTTTAATCGTGTGATTTCCGAGCAGCGACTGCTGCGCGTGCAGGATGCCACCAGCGAAGTAAAGGGACTCTTCCCGACATTTTTGGATTATGGCTACGTGTATATCCAGACTGCCGGTGAACGCGAACGATTTGTATTCGAACAGGTACCGCATCCGGATTTGGTAAAACGGTTGATTGTGGAGGCGCACGAAGAAGCGGTCCGGCGCGCGGGCGAGGTGGGCGCCGAGCTCGCCTCCGAATAACGCGGCTTGGGATCACTCATGATCCGGCCCCTCCGTCCCGCGCACGCGTGTCGCGGGGGTGTGGTCGTCGCATGTTTTTTCGCAGTGCTGGTGTTGCCGCTTGCGGTCCATGCCGACACACCGTCGGTGGTGATGAACGAAGTGCTCTATGACGCCGTTGGGTCGGACACCGGCCAGGAATGGATTGAGCTCTTCAATGCAGGATCGGGAGATGTTCTCCTCGATGGATGGCGCATTGAACGCGGGGGAACCAGCTTTGCGTCGGTGTTTACCTTTCCGTCCAACACACACCTTGCGCCTGGCGCCTTTCTGCTTGTGGGCGAAGCAGCGGTCCCACACGCAGACTTCACTGCGACGCTTGTCTTTCAAAATGGCGGTGACGCAACAGACGGCATTCGGCTTCTGAACGCGCACGGCGATGTTGTCGATGTGGTGCTGTATGACGCGCCAAATAGCAATGGCCTGCCGGACGAACGTGGAAGTTCCGGCACATCGTTTGCTCCGGATGTCGCAGAAGGGCACAGCCTCGCACGCGTTTCCGATGGCGCCGATACGCATGCAAGTGAAACGGACTTTCGCGATGCGCGTGTTCCAACGCCGCGCCAATCGAACAGCACGTTGTCCGCAACGCCAACGCCAGAAGCATCATCACCAACGCCAGGAAACAACGCGGCTATTGCGGAAGGCGCGCTTGTCGTGAATGAAGTGCTTCCTGATCCGGTAGGGGATGATGCCGCGGGCGAGTTTGTCGAGCTTCACAATCTTTCTGCACAGACAATTGCACTGGACGGCCTCCGCCTGGATGACGCGGACGGTGGAAGTACGGCGTATGTGATCCCATCCGGTACAACCATCGCCGCCGGCGGATATCGTTCCTTTCCGCGCAGCGAAACGAAACTTGCGTTCAACAACGATGGGGATACCGCGCGACTTCTCACTGCCGACGGCGCGGTGATGCACGCAACGACATACGAAGACGTCCCACGCGAAGGTGCGGCATGGGCGCGGCGCAACACCGCATACGAATGGACGCTGTCGCCGACAGGCGGCTCCGCGAATAGTTTTACGCCGCTTCCCACACCGACGCCGAAAGCAACGGCGGGAAGTGCATCATCGCCACGTGCGTCCGCACAGTCGGCGCGCGCGTCTGTGTCGCCAACGCCGACAGGAAGTGCTCTCTCAACAACGAGAGAGGCATCGTCGGGCAGCGCCATTCAGAAAGAGGGAAACACCGGATCCGTTGCGGGGAAATCTACGGCGCAGGCGGCACGACAACGGCGCGCTGCTAATTCGGACGGACGCATGGAAGAAGAACAGCCGGAGGAGACCGCGCAGGAAGCATCTGCATCTCCCACGCCAACCATCGCAGGCGCATCATCACGGCGCATGTTCCTATCAACACCCGCGCTTCTTGCGTGGGTCGGTGCGGGCGTGTTGGGAGCCGTACGGCTCTTTTCTCGGCGAGGATAGTGCGGCCAAGAGTTCGCAGCGCGCGCGTACGCGCTAGGAGGTTTTCGGCTGCACACTCGCGTCGACAAACGCTTTGATGATCGTGGCGTCTTCCGCTGTTACCTGTGTGGGAAGGATCAGCGTTGCTTTCACGTCAGGACGCAGCGCAATCTCAAGGCGATGGGCTGCGCGTGCGTCCGGAACGACAGGTGACGGTGTGTGGGCGGGTTCATGTCTGGAAACCTGCGCAGGTACAACAACGTTGGGCGCTGGCACGCGTACAGCTCTTTTTGGTCGGTTCCAGGTAGCCATTGCTGTGGGGTCTGTGCCGTAGCGTTGGTAGTCAGCAAGAAGAGTTTTCATCCGGCGGTAATAGGTATACATGCTTGCTGCGGAGATCGTCTTCTGATGCCGTCCTGCCGCGCTTTGGTAGACGGTGTCTAGGTTCTCGGAGAATGTCTGTGCAGAAGATCGCTCCGCATCGTTGAGTTCCTTCTCGAATAGGCGAAGAGCCGTGCGAAGAGCAGCCGCAGTGCTCGCGGGGTAGTTCCGGCTTCTCGCTGCGGCATCGATGAAGTTAGACAGAGAGTGGACTGTAGATTGTGCAATCATACAGTCCAAACATACCAGATAGGGCTATCTTGTCAGGATTGCCATGTGGAAAAGTCCTGTGGAGAGGTGTCGCAGCGAAGGCTATACGTCCCCGATACGCTCTACTTCTTCCAATGTCGTAATTTTGTCGAGGACCTTTAGAATGCCGTCCTGGGTGATGGTGGTCATACCCTGCTTGTGCGCCGCCTCTTTTAGGGCAAGCGTGTCGGTGCCTTCTGTAATGAGTTTTTCGATTTCTCCTTTTACGG
>CAZVRG010000003.1:4198-42017 GCA_964630025.1 uncultured Candidatus Saccharibacteria bacterium | reverse complement strand
CGATGCGTCCGTGATAGCCCGTATCGTTGCACTTCGCGCATCCCTTCGGCCGCGCGAGCGTGAGTTTCGGATCATTGAGGATTGCGGGATCAAAGACCTCTTTCACTACACCGCTCATCGCTTCGCGTATAAGCTCGCGCTCCTCGGGCGTTGCGGGCGTCTCTTCGTGACAGTGGGCACACACTTTTCGAACAAGGCGCTGCGCGATCACCGCGTTCACGGCGGGGCCGATAATGTACGGACGAACACCCATATCGACGAGTCGGGGAACGGCACCGACCGCGTCGTTTGTATGCAGCGTCGTAAGTACGAGGTGCCCGGTGAGCGCGGCGTGCATCGCGGTCTCCGCCGTGTCGCTGTCACGGATCTCCCCGACGAGGATAATGTCCGGGTCCTGGCGGAGAATACTCCGCAGACCGCGCGAAAACGTGTAGCCGCTCTCTTCATCGACCTGCGTTTGCTCGACGCCGGCGATGCGGTACTCAATAGGGTCTTCTAGCGTAATAATTTTTAGTCCTGCTTCATTAATATATTGGAGAAACGTGGCCAGCGTGGTTGTTTTTCCCGATCCGGTCGGGCCGGTGTTGAGAATCATCCCGTCCGGTTTCTTGAGTTCTTTGAGAATGGTCTCTCGGTCGCGGTCTTTCATACCAAGATCCTCAATGCGTTGCACGGCCATATTCCGATCCAAGAGCCGAAGCACGATGTTCTCTCCGGGATCGCCGGGGATGATGCTCGTACGCACATCAATGGTTGTCTGCGCGGTTTGCAGCACAAAGGATCCGTCTTGCGGCAGATCGTGCACGTTGAGCTTGAGGCCTGACAATACCTTCACACGGGAGAGGAGTTGCTTGTATCCCTCTGGAGAAAAATTCGTGATGTCCTGCAACACACCGTCAATGCGATAGCGCAGACGCGCAGCATCCTCTTTCGGTTCAATGTGGATATCGGACGCGGCGAGCTTCACGGCTCCAGCGACAATGGTGTCAAGCACCTCGGTCGTGGGAAGTTCAACAATCCGTTTCCCCAGTTCTTTGAGGTTGCGAATTTCCTCTTCAAAGCTTGCACCCTGTTTTTCTGTGAGCGCAAGATACCGTCCGCGTTTATCTTCTGCCTGCACGACGTTGACATACTGGGCGAGCGCCACGTCGAATGAGTGCGGCGAAATGAGGAAGCGGCGTATGTGCAGTCCCGCTTTGTCCACGAGCTCATTTTCGAGATCCCGCACCGCGCGCGAGCTCGGATCGACCGCCCCAAGCCGCACTTCGCGTCCTTGTTTCCAAAATGCGACCGCTTTCGTTGAGCGCGCACGCACTTCTGGGATGATGCGCAGGGCGTCGGCGTTGATGGGAAACCCAAGGAGGTTGATATACGGAATGCCGATGCGCTCGGCACGATCCGCCGCGAAGCGTTCTTCATCGCTGCGCTCGAGTTTTTTCAATGTGGGATCAAGCTTGCGTTTCCCGCGCTGAAATTCTTTCTGCGTTTCCTCCGCAATACTGCCGCTTCCGGCAAGAGGCAGCGGATCTTCCGGAGATGTTGGGATGTTGGTGTCGGCCATGATACGGGTGCAAGAGCATTGTACCCCGCACCGCCAACGAACGCTTGAGCACGCTGCCGCAGACGCTCTGACTCTTTGTCCGTGTCCGTTTGGTGGTGCGGGGTGTACGCGCTCGCACGCTTGCGCGCGCACGCGCTACACTCTAGGGATGGCGGCGACAGCAGCATCCTACGATCTCATTTCCATCGGTGATGCGACAGTGGATATGTTCCTCATGCTTGATGACGCAACGGTGCAGTGCACGCTCGATCGGCGCGCGTGTCTTCTCTGTCTTCGGTATGCAGATAAAATCCCGGTTGAATCCATCATCCGCGTTCCGGCAGCGGGAAACGCGGCAAATAATGCGGTGGGGTCTGCGCGACTTGGCCTGTCTGTTGCGCTTGCGACCATACTGGGGAGTGACGAGGCGGGAAACACGATTGTCGCCGAGCTGCAGAAAAATACTGTGGCGCTGCCCTATGTGATGCGCGACAAAAAGCGCGGCACGAATTACTCAACCGTTTTGAGTTTTCAGGGAGAGCGGACCATTCTGGTTTATCACCAGCCGCGCACCTATCGTTTGCCAACACTCGCGCCCTCGCGCTGGGTCTATCTCACCAGTATGGGAAAGGGATGGGAGCGGATCGTGCCCGCGCTTCTCCGTTCTGTGCATGCGTCCGGTGCGTCTCTCGCCTTTAATCCAGGAACGCATCAACTCCGCGGCGACGCTGCGGCGCTTGCGACGGTCATCAAGCGCGCCGCGGTGTTGCTGGTGAACCGCGAAGAAGCAGCCATGATTCTGAAGAGCGCGCCGTCTGCGGAACCCAAAACGCTCCTCGCCGGGTTACATGCGCTGGGACCGACAACGGTGGTCGTGACCGACGGGCCGGAAGGCTCCTATGTGCTGCGTGACGGCGAGCAGCTGTTTATGCCGCCCTTTCCGCTGCCTGCCGTGGAGCGAACCGGAGCGGGCGATGCGTTCAGCACCGGATTTCTTTCCGCTCTCTGCACAGGCGAACGCACAGCGGAAGCGCTTCGCTGGGGAACGGCGAATGCCGGGTCGGTGGTGCAGAAGGTAGGCCCGCAGGCCGGATTGCTTACGCGCGCGCAGATGCGGACAATGCTGCGGAAGTATCCGCAGCTGACACCGCGGCCGTTGACGTAGCACGCTCCGCTTTTTCTGCGTCGGAAAGGCGGGGAAGGAGCTCGGTGCGGACAATGTCAGGCACGCGCTCGGCGGTGACCATACCAAGATTCACAAGAAGAAACGGTCCCACGGAAACGCCGTTCAGTGACGCGCGCAGCGCTTCGTGCTGTTCCGCAAGGGTGGAGCGCGGCGCGATCAGCACTTCGAACGTGTCGGGTGTGCGTGCAAACGCAAGAAACGTTGTGCGCGTCTGCCCGGTCCATTCGCGGATCTCTTTGAGAATGCTCGGCATCACGTCGGGGGTTGCTTCGCTTGCCGCGAAGTCGCGGTCGGACACGATCGTCAGCACTGCGTCACTGCGCAGTTCTTCGAGACGGGCGAGGGCGCGGCCAAGCAGGCGAAGTTCTGCAAGCGTATGCGTGCGAAACAGGTGACGAACAACCTGTTGGTGATCGGCGCCAAAAGACAAGAGTTGACTGGCCACGCGCAGCGTACCGGATGCGAGTGATGGGGAGCGGAAGGAATCGGTGGCGGCGGTGATGCCGGCGAACAGGCAGGTTGCAACTTCCGGCGTGAGTGCGTCGCCGCCGAGTGCTTCGAGAAGTGCCAACACCACTTCGGATACCGTGTCGGCGTGTGGCAAGATAACATTCACGGTTCCAAAAAATGTATTCTCTGTGCCGCGATCGATATTCATCAGCGGCGTTTCCGCAAACAACGACGCATGATCATGCAGCAACGAACCCAGTGCTTCTCGGCGCGGCGTGCCAAGGACAACCACCGCATCCCACGGATAGCTGCCCGGTCGGACGCGAATGTCTTGCGCCCCGATCGTCTGTCCTTTTCCGTTCACACGAATGCGAAGATATTTCTCGGCGATATCCCACTGGACATCGCGGGGACGTGCGTTTCCGACAGGAATCTCCACAATCAATTCTGTCGGCGTGTCGAGCACATTCCGTACCTGGGAGGTGCCGGGAAGAAACTGCAGATGTTCGGGAACGAAACTCGGGCTGATCATGGTGGGGGACTTCCCAAGGCGATCCAGCGCAAGACCGAGTGCAAGCATTGAAGCGAAGGTGTCTGTAGATGGCGTTTCCGGGACCAGAAGGAGAACGCCGCGCTGCGCGCGCGTGAGGAATGCGACTGCCGCATCAATACTCGAACGGTTCATGGGAACTGCTTAGCGTAGTCGTGCCCGTTGGAAGAAGCAACAGAGGTTCCACCCGAGTCTTCATGCTAGGCTGTGGTGCATGGATATGCTCCGCGCGATTGTGCTTGGGGGCGTACAAGGCATCACGGAATTTTTGCCGATCAGCAGCGACGGGCATTTGCTGCTTGTGCGACATCTCTTTGGATGGGCGGATGAAGGACTGTCGTTCGACGCGGCGCTGCATCTGGGAACATTTTTCGCGGTGCTTGTCTATTTTCGGACAACCTGGATAAACCTTCTGCGCGGTCGTGACCCGCAACTCTTCTGGGCGCTCGTTGTGGGAACCATCCCGGCGGGGCTGGTCGGATTTCTCGGGCAGCGTCTTATTGCGGAAGAGTTTCGCAGCCTGCTCGTTACCGGGTTGTCATTTATTGCCACCGCCGTTCTGCTGTTCATTGCCAGTCGGCGCGAGCGTCCTTGGGCATCGCAAGCGTTTACTGCCCCTCGCCAGAATGCCCCGCCCCGAGGGGCGGGGGTGCATGGCGAGGTTTTACAATCGACACGCGTCGGCGGAGCCGACACTGCTACGCAGCAAAACCCCCAGATGCCCCGCCCCTTGGGGCGGGGAGGCTTTACGCCACGACGCGGGTTTCTCATCGGGTGCGCGCAGATCGTGGCGCTTCTTCCCGGGCTATCGCGGTCGGGCGTCACCATGACTGCCGGTATACTCTCCGGACTTTCGCGTGAGCGCGCGGTGGAGTTTTCTTTTCTTCTTGCGCTTCCAATTACGGCAGCAGCGGGGCTTGAGGGCATTCGCACGACAGTAGGTAATGGATTTTCACCCACGCTTGGTATAGGCGTGCTGGCGGCGTTCCTGTCCGGGTTCGGCGCTATTCACGTGTTTCTGCGTTTTGTTCGTACGCGAACATTCATGCCATTTGGTGTGTATCTTTTCGTGCTTGGCGTCGTGCTGACGCTCTGGAGCGTATGGTGAACGTCATGGAAACGCATACTCCGGGAGAAACCCGCGCAGCAGGAAAAGCGTTTGCGCGTCGTCTCAAACCTGGCGATATAGTGTTACTAGAAGGCCCGCTCGGGTCCGGGAAAACGACGTTTGTACAGGGTATGGCGGAAGAACTTGGAGGGACCGTTTTCGCCACGTCTCCAAGCTTCACGCTCCTGCATGAGTATCTGCTTGCCGGGCAGGGAGTGCTTCGTCATCTCGATCTCTATCGGCTTACGGATCCCGCTGTAGACCTCGATCGCATCGGACTTTCCGAACTTCTAGAAGATCCGCGTGCGATCACTGTTATCGAGTGGGCAGACCGACTTCCGAAAGGGATGCTCTCTTCTGCCGTGCGCGTGGCGCGTGTTCGCATTACACACGGCAAGGAACCAGCGGAGCGAGTTATTGAAACAGGCTAAGCGCGCCCACCGGCTCGCCGCGACGGAGAAGTTGTTAAAGAAGTTCTCTGAACTCCTCAACGGTGAGTCCGGACGCCCGGACGATGGCATGCAGAGTGCCGCGCTTGAGATCGTTGTTGTGGTACGGCACGGTCACCGCGCGGCCGTTGATCCGGTGACTGCCGTGCTGGCGAGCGAAGCGAAACCCCGCGTGTTCCAATGCGCGGCATACGTCCTTCGGCGTGCACGACGGGAGCCGCGTCACGAAGGCATGGAAACCTGAATAGGTGCGACCACCGGAAGATCTCGGGATGGAGCCGGAGTTTTTGGGCGAGGCCGGAGTTCTTCGAGGTAGAGTTCAATGGCTTCGCGGATATTCTTTTGGGCTTCTTCGAACGTCTCGCCTTCCGAGATACAGCCGGGGAGCGTCGGAACGGAGACAGTGTAACCGCCTTCCGAGGCGGGCTCAAACACCGCTGTATATGTTGAGAGTGTTGCTACCTTCTTTCGTTTCATGAGCGTGTACGGTGTCAATATACCGTTTCTCTTCACTCTTGACAAGATTCAAGTTCTTGGTGTATTATTGAAGCCGATTCGGTCAAGGATTGTTCCTTTGACTCCGCGCACGGCGGCTTCCGTGCAGCGCTATCCGCGTGGACACGCGTGTGCTGGCTTCGTGCTACCATACGCGCATTCCAGCGGCTGGAGGGTGTTGACCATGTCCGATGAATTCACCGCTGACCAGATTACAGAACTCCGGACGATCGAGAAGGCGCGGGTGCGCCGCGGCGGTTCCGGACTCCGATCGGAGGTGCAGGAGCTCATCAGTCGTCTGAAGGACGGCGGCGTCGGTCCTCCTGACACTGCTGATCCCTTCCTTGCCCAGAGCAAAGTCCTCTGGGACAAAGGATGGGGACGAGAACTCGGCTTCACGAAGCTCGATGACTATCGAAAGAGTCTCGAGACGGAGGGCATCGTGGTGACACCCGAGCGCCCCATCGGAATTCCCGATCACCTCAATCGCCTCGTTCTCTGGGACGCCCGTCCTCTCCGAAACACGGAAGGCACAAAGCAGCGTCTCTCCCTCGTGAAGGCCTGTACACTTCTCAAAGTTGCGTTCACGGGGAACGACGATACTCTCGTCCAGCACGAGGCGACCCCCGAGATCACCGTCCTCGTTCGCTGGGTTTGGTGCCAGGACGGACAAAGGAACCGAGGGAAGGCCCCGCGAGACTGTCGCAAGGACTTCACCCCTCCCGAAGTCGGCCTCGAAGCCATCGGCGGCCTGTTCATCTACGCCCAAGACCCCACGGTCATCGGCGGAGAAGGTCCCGATCGGCACATCATGGATCTTCCTGGTTCCGTTGGTCGCGAGCGCCGCGGGCGCTGTGCCTGTCTGGGGCTCTGGGTTGCCGGACCGGGGCTCGGCTGGGTCTGGGGCGGGCGTGCCAATCCGAGCTGCGGTACGGCGTCTCGCGGGGAGTAAGGTCCTCAATCCTCAGCCAATTTGTCACTTCTCAACAGTTCATTCATCCCTCGAGTTTCTTCTTCAAAAAAGAAGCTCGGGGGATTTTCTTGTAGAATAGGATCCGAGAGTAGGGACATGCGCAGAAGCTACCGGCGTCTGCCCCCGAAATCCTCGAAAGAGTTTTCGCCAGTGTCGATGCGGTATCCAAGCTGCATCGGAGCGAGCGAATCATTCGAGATACTCCGTGCCATGTCTTCGCGGGAATATTCCCGGAATGAAATACAGACGTAACCCTAAAGAGGTGGAAACGCCAGTGTCTAAGATGAGGCGTGGCAACAATGCCGTTCCGTTGATCGCGAGAACCGCGAGAACTGTGCCTATCTGAAGCTCTGGGATGACAGACCGAAGCTCAACTGGAACTGGGACGAGAATGCCAATCCGAACTACGGTACGGCGTCTCGCGGGGAATCTCTCGAAGCGGTAGCCTTCCGGGTTTCCGGAAGGCTACCTTTATGCGACTTTTCGCCAACCGCCGAGCATGCGGCCGATTTTCTGTGCGGCTTCCTGCCACAGACTCATGCGCCGGTCATTGATTTGCTGGAGGTCCCACGCCAGGCGCATGAGAATTTTCGCTCGTTCTAATTCCCGCAGCGCTTGATCAATGGCGGCCACTTTCCACTCGTGCTTCATCCGGCCCGCGTCCGTAATATGAAGAAGGATGTCCAACACGGAGCGCTCCAACGCCTCGCCGAGCGAATACTTCTCGGTTTTGGCGAACGTCCGGCGGGCGAGGTGGATGTCCCGCAGGAGATCGTATGACGCTTGAAACACGGACGATTCCTGAATGAGTGGCATGTTCGGCGCAATTGCGTCAATCGAGAATCTCCTGACGTCGTGGAGGGAATTTCGGCGTGGCAAGCGCGCGACATCGGAGGTTCAGATCTTTGAGCGGCATCTGGAAGATCACGTGTTCCGTCTTCATCAGGAACTCGTTTCCGGGATGTACCACCACGGACCATACACGCGCTTTGTCATCCAGGATCCAAAGCAACGCGTCATTCATAAAGCGCGTGTGCGAGATCGTCTCATGCATCACGCCGTAGCACGTGTTCTGCAACCGATCTTTGAGCGCTCGTTTATTCATGACAGTTACTCGTGCCGGAAGGGAAAGGGACCGCACGCGGCGGTGCGACGGCTGGAAGTTTTTTCGTGGCGCGTAAGCCGAAATTTTTCGCGCCCCTGCTGGGCGTTGAAGTTCGATATACGGAAATTCTTCGACTCTGTCGATCACGACATTCTTCTCTATCTGCTCGCGGAGAAGATTTCCTGCAGCTCAACGCGACAACTTCTCGCGGAAATTGTGAGGAGCTATCATGTCGCCGCAGCGTTGGGGGGGGGGTGACCTTGCGGAAAATTCCGCGCGGCGGACGGGTGTACCGATCGGCAGCGTGACATCGCAGCTGTTTGCGAATATCTACCTGGATGCATTTGACCACTATAGCAAAGAGCGGCTCGGTATCCGGTACTACCTCCGTTACACGGACGACGTTCTTCTTCTCCACCACGATCGAGAAACGTTGCTGCGGCTTCTCGCACCCATGCGTGACTGGTTATGGCATGAGCGGCGGCTCATGCTCCATCCGCACAAGATCATTCTCCGAAAACTTTCCCAGGGAATCGATTTTCTCGGTTACGTTGTGCTTCCGCACCACACGCTTTTGCGGACACGGACAAAACGGCGCATGATCCGGCGGATTTCCGAGAAGAATGCATCCTCATATCTCGGACTCCTCCAGCACGCCACCGGACACGAACTGTCTGTACGGCTCATCCAAAAACTTCGGTTGAGACAACCAAGCGCAGATCGGTAATTGCTCGAAGGAGCGTTCCCAGCGGAGAATGAGCATAGATGCCAAAACCCCGTATCCTCATCCTCGACGCGAATGCGCTCATCCATCGCGCGTTTCACGCGCTTCCGCCGCTCACCAGCCCCAACGGCGATCCGGTGGGCGCGCTCTACGGACTTGGTCTGACGCTTCTGAATGTTCTAAAAACGTTTCAACCGACGCACGTGGTCGCCGCGTTTGACCGTCCGGAGAAAACGGTTCGTCACGAACAATTTGCCGCGTACAAAGCAAAGCGCGAAAAGACGCCGGACGAACTCCGCGTGCAGATTATGCGTGCGCGAGACTTGTTGGATGCTTTTGCTGTCCCGACACTCGACGCCAAGGGATACGAAGCGGATGACGTTATTGGCACCGTGGCGGAAGTCGCTCGGAAGCATGCGTTGGAAACAATCATTGTGACGGGCGATCAGGACGCGCTGCAGCTCGTGAATGATGCGACGCGCGTGCATCTGCTCAAACGCGGCATCAAAGACACCGTGACGCTCGGGCCGGACGAAGTCGTGGAGCGCTATGGGCTTGCACCTGAACAACTCATTGATTTCAAAGCGCTCCGTGGCGATCCTTCAGACAACATCCCCGGCGTGCGGGGGATCGGAGAAAAGACCGCAACGATGCTCCTACAAACACACGGAACGTTGGAGCACATCTATGCGCATCTTGAGGACATCGCTCCCCCCATTCGAAAGAAACTCGAGGCAGGGAAAGGCGATGCGTTGATGAGCCGGAAACTGGTGACGATTGTCCGCGATCTCCCGGTCGCGAAAAATCTCGATGCGTTCCTTCGCACGCCCTATGATCGCGCGAAAGCCATTGCGCTGTTCCAAGAGCTTGGCTTTGCGTCGCTGCTCCCCAAGCTTCCGGACGTGCCGGAACCTCCGCTGGGAGAACGCGCGCAGGAGAATGCTCCCAAAGGGGCTCTTGGCACATTGCAGCTGCCCGCACCATCAAAGCGACGCACGCCGGGGTATCGTTGTGTTGCCACCGCTGCAGAAGCAGAAGAAGTGCGGAAGCACCTCGAGCGCTCCTTGGGATTCGTTGTGGATACGGAAACGGAGCGTCTCGGCGCGCGGACAGAGGCGCTGCACGGCATTTCCGTTTCTTTCAAAGAAGGGGAAGCGCGGTACATTCCCGCGCCCTATGTGCGCGCGTTCAAGGCTGTGCTTGAAGATGAGCGGATTCCGAAGTTTGGACACAACCTCAAGTACGACCTGGAGGTTTTGGAACGTGCGGGCATCGCGCTTCGGCCCCTCGGCTTCGACACCATGCTCGCGAGCTACATTCTGGCGCCAGGAACCCGCGCGCATGATCTCGATACCCTCGCATTTACGATCCTTGGGCACGAGAAGATTCACATCGAGTCACTCATTGGGAAAGGGAAAAACCAGAAGGGAATGTCCGAGGTCCCCCTCGAAGATGTCGCCGAATATTCCTGTGAAGACGCCGATATGACGCTTCGTCTCGTGGCGCACTTCCGAAAACAACTCGCCTCGGAGCCGCGACTGCAGCGGGTCTTTGAGGATTTGGAGCTTCCGCTTATTCCCATCATTGCGCATATGGAACTCACAGGAGTTAAGCTGGACGTGAAGTTTTTGAGCGTGCTTCGACAAAAGGTACAACGGCAACTGCAATCACTGGAGCGCCGTATCGAGAAACTCGCCGGTGGCCCGTTCAACATTGCCTCCGCCGTGCAACTCCAAAAGGTATTGTTTACAAACTTGAAACTCTCCACCACAGGGATTACGCGTACGCAGACAGGCCTCTCAACTGCAGCGGACGAACTGGAGAAACTCCGTGACGCGCACCCCATCGTCCCGCTGGTGATGGAGCACCGCGAACTTTCGAAGCTTATCAACACGTATCTGGAAACACTTCCCACGCTTGCGGATACAAAAACCGGACGGGTGTATACGACGTACAACCAAACGATCGCCGCCACCGGGCGTCTCTCCAGTTCGGACCCGAATCTTCAAAATATTCCCATTCGCACGCCCCTCGGCGCAGAAATGCGCAAGGCGTTTGTCGCCGAGCGCGGGCACGTCCTGCTTGCCGCCGATTATTCACAGCTGCAACTGCGTCTTGCCGCCCACATTGCGCACGATCGCGCCATGCAGGAAGCGTTTCGCGCCGGACACGATATTCACGCGGAAACGGCCGCCTTCGTGTTTGATGTGCCTGCGGAGAAGGTGACATCCGCGCAACGTCGCGTGGCGAAAACGCTGAACTTCGGCGTGTTGTACGGTATGGGTCCGCAGGCGTTCGCGCGCGCATCCGGTATCGGTTTCGGGGAGGCACAGCGATTCATTGATGAATATATGCGCACCTATCGCGGTATTGCCGAATATATGGAAGAGGCGAAAGCGATGGCGGCAACGCAAGGCTACGTGGAGACCATTACGGGCCGCCGTCGGTATCTGCCGGAGATCCGTTCCCGCAATCCGCAAATCCGCGGGGAAGCGGAGCGCATGGCCATCAATCATCCGATTCAGGGAAGCGAGGCAGATATCATGAAAAAAGCGATGATTCACATTTTTGAGGACATTGCCGAACAGCGTGGACCGTTCCGAGACGTACGGATGATTCTCCAGGTGCATGACGAGTTAGTATTCGAGGTGCCGAAGGCGTCTGCGTCAGACGTCGGTCGCACCGTGCGTGACCGGATGGAAGGCGTCGAATCGCTCTCCGTACCGCTGACCGCCGACATTCGCGTGGGGAAGAATTGGGGGACAATGAAAGAACTCGTGCTCTGATCTTCGTACGAAGTTGAACATTCCTCTGGCGCGTGGCACGGTAGTGCTGCGTCTGTTCATTGCACGTCCCCTCAGGCGTTTCGGAGATCCTTGGTGACTCCTAAAGGATGCCAAAACGCTCCCGCCGACGAGGAGAGCCCATGTTGGTACTCGTACGAAAAAAAGACGAGAGCATTGTTGTTGGTGCATATCCTCCCCTTGCGGTGATCAGGATTCTCGTGGCCACGAGGGGGAGGGCGCGGCTCGGTATTGAGGCTGATCATCGTCTGCCAGTCGATCGCTTGGAGGTGTACCTCCAGAAGTTCGGGGATCCGTTCGCGGCGCGTCTGCGTGCCCCGGACTGTCCACCGCTTGAGCAACTTGCGCGGTACGCGCGCAGCAGTGCGGGTTTCGAAGAAGCACGGCCGGAGCATGCCGCCATCCGCGCGCATGTACAACAGTGCCCCGGATGTCGAGAGGATTTCCGGTCGGAAATTCCATGGGGATAAGCTTCCGGTTTTTGAGCGCTCTCCGCTACGCGGCAGAGCGCTCTTGACTCCGCGTGTGTTCCCTGTTAGTGTCTGCGCAACACGCTCCTGCGTGTTGGCACGGCATCGGGGGGCGATGCCACCACGGTGTTCCTTTCAGCACGATACGACATCAGTACAGGAGGACTGCTACCATGCTCGTTTTGTCCCGAAGACTCGGTGAGAAGATTTTCATCGGGGAGAAGATTTGTATCACCGTCGTCGACATCGATCGGGGGAAAGTCCGGCTGGGCATCGAAGCGCCCCGCGACGTCCCGATCTACCGCCAGGAACTGCTGCCGCTGGGCAATCAGCAGCAGCCGACCCCGCAGCCCAAGCACGACCCCCTTCCTTCGTCCGTCTGAACGTGTACCTCCCGCGAGTCCCCTCTACAAGGATGTAGAGGGTTTTCTTTATGCCAGAGCATATCTTTAAAGACACCCCATATGACGTTTTTGAGATACGCTCTAAAAATCGTTCTATACGATGCCCGAACTTCCCGAAGTAACCACGATCGTGCGCGAACTCAGCCGTTTCGTGCGTGGGAAAACCATTCGGTCAGCGGAGGCTGATCCGTCCGAGTTGTTCCGCTCCACGCCGGCCAGCACGTTCCGTCGCGGGGTGGCCGGTCTCACATTCGGTCTATTTCAACGCCGAGCGAAGTTTATTCTTGTGCCGCTCGGAAAGGGACGGAACGTCTCTTTGAAAACCGCATCGTGGGTACTGCTCTGGCACATGGGCATGACCGGACATCCGTTGTACAGAAATCCGAAATCCGAATCTCGAAATGCGACACTACGGGCCGCGATGGCGGATCCGATGAACCGGCATGTACGCGTGGCCTTTCACTTCACCGACGGCACGCGGCTCGACTACGCCGATATTCGTAAGTTTGGGAAGCTGGAACTCGTTCGGCCCGCGAAGCTTCAGCGCCACGCATCGTTACACCATCTTGGACCAGATGCGCTGGAACTCGCAAATGACGCAACGGCATTCTGTGCGACGGTCACCGCCGAACGGCGACATATAAAGGTGGTGCTCATGGATCAGCGCATCATCGCCGGCATTGGGAATATCTACGCCGACGAGATTCTCTGGACAGCACGGGTGCACCCACTTCTTCCCGCGCAGCGCGTCACTGGAGCACCGTGCGCGCGATTGCGTGCCGCGGTCCGTTCCGTGCTCCGCCAGGCCATTCGTGCGCACGGAACATCCATTGACGACTATCGGCGCGTCCGCGGCGGAAAGGGAAGCTATGGGGCCATGCGTAAGGTCTACCAACGCACAGGATTGTCATGCCCACGGTGTGGTACACTCATCCACAAGTTGGTTGTTGGGGGACGGGGTACGCATATCTGTCCTCGTTGCCAGCGTGTCTCATTCCCATCTGTACGCACGGCGCACAAAAACGCTCTCGTATGAACACTCCGTCTCATCCTCAAAAACACATTCCCCCCACACCTTCGGAAGGACCGCGCGTACCGCGCGCATCCTCGGTACCCACTCTACTGCAAAGCAAACGGCTCACGCCGCTCGTTCTTGGCGTCGCGGGAGCGACTGTGCTGCTCTTTGCCGTGCTCTGGTATTTGATTGGACTCCCCGGCGCGCCGACGTCCGTGCGGCGGGTATTGGGAAGGCTTCCGGAAGCGGGAGAACGCACTGTTCCGGGGGCACCCGGCGGTGGATTGCAGCTGGGCGGCGGTGACCAGAAATCAGAGACAAGCCTGTTTTCCGGCATGTCGTGCCCGGACGCACAGCGTCGCCCGATCGCAGTGATGGTGGGCGTAGATCCTATTGCCCGACCGCTGTCCGGCCTTGCAATGGCAGATCTGGTCGTGGAAATGCCAGCCCTCGTCAATAATGTGACGAGACTCATGGCGGTGTACCAATGCGGACAACCGCGGGAAATCGGCGGCGTGCGAAGCGCGCGGCATGATTATCTTTTTCTCGCGAAAGGGTGGGACGCGGTCATCGGTCACTGGGGCGGGAGCTATCACGCATTGAACCGCATTCGGCAAGAGCTCACGCCGCAGGGAAAGGCCATTTACGAATCCATTGATGCCACATGGAATACGGCTGCAGGAGCGTTCTATCGCATCACGCGTCTCAAAGCTCCCTATAACGGGTATACGGGATACGAGCGACTCTGGAGCGCGTTGCAGAAGAACGGGTATCGCACCACCGCGACATTCGAAGGGTATCCGCACGCGGCGGAAGCAGCGCCACAGCAACGCGGCGCGGGCGGAACGCTGGATGTCGGATGGCCCGGATCGATGCGCGTGCGGTATACCTACCAGCCGGAATCAAACGCGTATGAGCGATATTGGGGCGGAACGCGTCATCTTGATGGCCTCGACAAACAGCCGGTGGATCCAAAAGTGGTCGTGGTTGTTCACACAAACCAGCGACTCGCGAACGGTCCCGGTGGGTACAACGATGTTGATGTGGAGGGAACAGGAAAGGCCGTCGTGTACCAAAATGGTCAGGTGATCGAAGGCACATGGGAAAAGAACCTCATTCATAAACAAGATCCGCTGCACTTCAACAGCGCGCTCGGAAAGGCCATCGAGTTCGTTCCGGGCCAGGTCTGGATGCATATTGTTGATAGCCGCACGCAGGTGGTGTGGACCCAAGGGACGCAAGCGCCACCAGAACTGAACACAGGAGACACGCCAACAAATTTTGGTGATTAAAATCTCATTCAGGATTGAAAGGCTAGTAAGTCTTGCCCCATGAATGAGGTGCCTCAACGAGGACAAGAAGGAAGAGTGGGTGGGTATCTAGGCCCCGTCTCACATCTTCTTGTAGGTCTACTATTTGCTATAGGACTTTTTGGTGCTCTTTTTCAGTATGGCAATAGTGTATTTATTACTGCCGCACTTGCTGGTGTGATTTTAGGGTTAATTTGGGGAAAATTACTTTCGAGTGTCGCACTTCGGCGCCTTAATGAACATGGGTACCTTCCCATACTCTTCCCTGCGAATATGTTTATTGCTCTTGCAAATCCTTGGATTCGTGAGAGGTTCGCAAAGCTTGTTCTTCCATTCCGTTACTGGTTTCCGTGGCTACTTACTGCTATTGGCGGGAGTATTCTCACGCGATATGGCCTATATTTCTTTCCTGAGTCGCTCATTACGGCAGTGGGTTTTGTACTGTTGAGCACTACTATTTTTGTTTTGTTCGGTTACGGAATGTTTATTTTGGTTGCACGACCGCTTGCATCTTCGACTCCCGTTACGTCTCAAACACTTACTACTAGTAACAATCAGAATCCACAGGCATTCCCTGTAACCGGATGGCGACTTGGGTGTGGCATTCTTTTTGTGACTGTTTTTGGAGGCATTCCGCTCGTGTCTGCTGGGTTTGCCCTTATTTGGGGAATTTTTACAGGGCAAAGTCGCGGCGCAATTGAAGGAGCGCCACTTTATATATTGCTTACACTCTACGCTATTATCCTTACAGTCGGTGTAGTAGTTGCAATTCTAAAATCGCTAGAAAAGAGAGAATCATGATCACTGTTTTCTACGGCGAAGATACGTATCGGTCGCGCGCTGCGTTTCGTGCCGCGCGCGAGAAAAGCGCGTCGAGCGGAACAGCCGTTCGCGTGTTGCGTGATGAGCAGCTCACGCCAAGCGCGCTGCACGCCGCGCTTAGCGGCGCCACGCTCTTCGGCGCGCTTCCGCCTGTTGCCGTTGAGCGTCTTACGAGTTTCACGGGAACCTCCGCAAGTGCAATCGCAGAGATGCTTCGTACCGTCCCGAAAGACAGCGCACTCTTAGTGTGGGAGGAGAATATCCCGGCCGCGAATGGGATTGTCTGGCGTGCGTTACAAGAACACGCGGATCTGCAGCATGTTCCCTCATTGAGCGGTGCGGCACTCATGCAGTGGATCAGCGAGCGTGCCGAGGCGCATGGAGTGACGATCACGCCGGACGCGCAGGAGGCGCTTATCGCGCGATGTGGAGCAAACCTGTGGATGATGACTGCGGAAATGGAAAAGCTTTCTCTTGCCGCGCGTGCAGACGGCATCACTCTTACAGACGTCGTGGAGAACGTCTCTTTGTCTCCGAGCACAGAAATATTCGGCGTTGTACGCGCGATTGTCCATGGAGAAAAGGCAAACGCCCTGCGGTTGCTCACAACGGGCGTGCTTGCGGGAGAAGAACCGCGTCGCGTGTTCTTTTTGGTCCTTCGGGAACTGTCGGCGCTTGTTCGCATTGCGCAGCGCATGCAGCAGCGAGGGTCGTTGTCCGCATGGGATGTCGCGCGCGAGTTTCGTCTTCCGAAGACCGCTGCGGATACGTTGCTGCATACCGCGCGACAGGTCCCCGCACGAGACATACGCGCGCTCTTCGATCGCGCGATTGTTGCGTACTACCACCTCAACACCGGCCGTGCGGATGCGGCGGAGCTTCTCGAAACGATGGTGCTGGAATCAAAACGCACCGCGTGAGCGCGCGGCGCGATCGAGCGTCTTTACGTTTAAGACGCGAGTGCTTTCTGCAGTCGCACAGACAAGCGTGACTTTGTTCGCGCTGCCGTGTTGCGGTGCACAATATGGCGTCGAGCCATGCGGTCAATTGTCGACTGGAGTTTCCCGTACAGGGCATGCGCCTCATCGGACTTTTTCCCAGTCATTGCTTGGCGGAATTTGCGCTCCAGAGAACGCAAGGTGTTCCGCCAGCGATCGTTGATCGTGCGACGGCGTCGGCTGACACGCAGCGCTTTTTTCGCTGCACCGGTTTGTGGCATGCGGATGAGTCTAGCGGGAATCGTGAATCTTGTCGAGTGTCTCAAGCGGGTGGAGATCCTTCACGGCGAGGATAGAGAGCGGCGTCGCTTCTTCTACGCGGAATGACCCGATTGTCGTGCGGCGCAACGCAGAAAGGTATGCGCCCGTTCCAAGTTTCTCTCCAAGGTCTCGAGCAAGCGAACGAACATACGTTCCGGAACTGACAACCCAGCGCATACGCGCGACCGGATACGCGTAGGAAAGCAGTTCCGCGGTGTATACCGTAATCTCGCGCGGGGAAAGCGTAACGGATTCTCCACGTCGCATGCGCCGATACGCAGGGACTCCTCGTATTTTAATCGCGGAATAGGTAGGTGGGGTTTGCTGAACCGTGCCCGTCATGCGTTGCAGCGCAGATTCAACGCTTCCTCGCGTCGGCTGTTCTCCTGTTCTCTGATTCCTGTTCTCTGTTGCCTGTATTCTTCCTTCGCGATCGTCCGTGTCGCTTGTTGCGCCCAATGTCACTTCCGCCTCGTATGTTTTTGGAAGTTTTGTGAGCGTTCCCAGTGCCTTTGTTCCGTTTCCAACGCCAATAAGAAGAAGGCCGGTTGCCATTGGATCGAGTGTTCCGGCATGACCCACACGAGTTTTGAGAAGACGGCGAATACGCGCGACAACGTCGTGCGATGTCATCCCTTCGGGTTTATCAACAAGGAAAAATCCATCCATAGTCGCAGCCTACGACTGCGAAGCTCCAAGGTACAAATTTCAAGCTCCAATGTACGTATTGGGATTTGTTTGGAATTTGGTATTTGAAATTTTGAGTTTATGTGTCTTGGCAGTTTCGCCTGACTTGTCTAGAGTGTCTACCATGCAGAAGCGGGCACTTATCACTGGTATCACCGGGCAAGACGGCAGTTACCTTGCCGAACTCTTGCTGGACAAAGGCTACGAAGTCTTCGGGCTTCTGCGCCGTTCGAGCACGCTGCCGTTTGAACGCATTCGCCACATCCAGGATCGGCTCCGTTTCGTATCGGGAGATCTGTTGGAGGAGCAGTCGCTCATCCGTGCGCTCGAAGAGGCGAAACCGCACGAAGTGTATAATCTTGCCGCCCAATCGTTTGTGCAGACGAGTTGGGATCAGCCGGTGCTCACCGGAGAAATCACGGCGCTCGGCGTGACGCGGCTCTTGAATGCCATTCGGATGGTTGATCCGGCCATCCGCTTTTACCAAGCGAGCAGCTCGGAAATGTTCGGGAACAGTCCGCAGATTCCGCAAAGCGAAGACGCGCCCTTTTACCCGCGCTCGCCCTACGGTATTGCAAAAGTGTACGGGCACTGGATTACCGTGAACTATCGGGAGAGCTACAACATGTTTGCGGTGAGCGGCATGCTCTTTAACCACGAATCTCCCCGTCGCGGGATGGAATTCGTCACGCGAAAAATTTCCGATGGCGTTGCGCGTATCAAGCTTGGACTTGCGAATGAGCTGCGTCTCGGCAATCTGGATGCAAAACGGGATTGGGGCTTTGCAGGCGATTATGTGCAGGCGATGTGGCTCATGCTGCAGCAGGACACGCCCAAAGACTATGTTATTGGGACGGGAGAAACGCATGCAGTGCGGGAGTTTGTTGACCTCGCGTTTCGTGAAGTCGGGTTGAACTGGCAAGACTACGTCGCTTCTGACAAGCGTTTTGTCCGTCCGGCGGAAGTGCACCAGCTCATTGCGGATCCGTCGCGCGCGCGGACGGAGCTCGGCTGGAAGCCGACGGTTGGATTTCAGGAACTTGTCTCCATGATGGTGCAAGCGGATTACGCGCGCTTGCAGGAACAGATCACCGCGAAAGCCGCGGTGGAGCATGCCCGGAACGGACAGCCGGCAGGCGTGTTCCGGCTTACCTATTGATCATCACAATATAATGCGCGTTCTTGTGACGGGCGCAGACGGATTTGTTGCTCGGCACCTTGTGCCGGTTCTTCGCGATGCGGGACATGAAGTGATCGGAACGGCATTCGATATCGCCGCAGCTGCTGATCTCGGCATCGCGGTTCTTCCGCTCGACATTACCAATCCGGAGGCGTGCGGCGCCGTCGTGCGCGATGTCGCGCCGGAGTGGATGGTGCATCTTGCGGCGGTGAGCACGGTTCGCTCGTCATTGGAAAACCCCGAGAACACACAGCGCGTAAATGTTGAAGGCACGCTACGTCTTCTTGAGGCATGCGGCCAACTCGCGTTTTCTCCGCGGGTGTTGATTGTTGGTTCCGGCGAAGAATATGGACCGAATGACGGCGCGCCGATCCTCGAGCTTCCCGTTGAGAAGTTGCAGCCGCGCTCTCCGTACGCGGAATCGAAAGCAGAAGTAGAGAAGCGCATCGAAGCGGAGCCGCGCTTTCGGGCGATGACGATCCGCACGCGCTCCTTCCCGCATTGCGGGCCGGGACAACGGCAGGGGTTTTTCACCGCCGACGTCGCATCACAACTCGCCGCGATTGCCGCGCAGAAGATGCCGCCCGTTCTTCAGGTTGGGAATCTGGAAGCGGTGCGTGATTACACGGATGTTCGAGATGTCGTCCGCGCGTACCATCTTCTATTGGAACGTGGAACGCTCGGCGAGGTGTACAACGTCTGTTCCGGCCGCGGTGTGAAAATCCGCGAACTCCTGGACGAACTTATCAATCTTTCCCGCATGGATGTTCGCGTCGAGCATGATCCAGCACGCGCTCGTCCATCGGACGTTCCTGTGCTGATAGGGAGCAACGCAAAGCTGCGCTCCGTCACCGGATGGGAACCGACCATTCCGCTTTCTCAAACACTCAACGATATTCTTGCCTGGTGGAAGTTTCCGGAACGTGCTGCGTTGAAGCGCGGAGGGTAAGTATAGAAACGTCATTGCGAGCGAAGCGAAGCCACCGTCGCAGCGGGGCCCCGCCAACGGGCGGTGGCAATCTCAGCGTCACGATGGGATTACCTCGCGACATTCGTTACGCACAATGATGTACGGGTGTGGGGGTGATGAGAGGCGGTAAACGATATGCGCACAGATGACAGTTCCATGTTGATCTGGCACACTACTTCCGCAATGGCAAAGATACTCACCATTCCTCGAAAGATCACGAAAGGCACAGACCTTGTCGTGCTTCCCCGGCACGAGTATGAGGAACTCCAGCGTTCCCTCGCGGAGATTGAAGACACAATAGGGAAAATCCGGCGGGGAGAAAAAGAGTTTCGCGCAGGCAAGACACGACGGGTAAAGACTCTTTCAGCTCTTCGTCGTTCATAGAGTGGAACGCCCTATTCGGGTAGTTCATGTCACCAGCGACTTTCGAAAGGCTTTCGGAAGACTTCCGAAACATATCCAACAACTCGCGGAGAAAAAGAATCGGTGGTTTCAAAAGGACGCATTTGACGCGCGACTCCGCACGCACCAACTACAAGGAACATTACGCGGATATTGGGCCTATGCAGTGAATCACCAGTATCGTGTGTTGTTTCGATTCATATCTCCAGACAAGGTCATCTACTTCGACATTGGCACGCACGGAATCTACGGACGCTAAATACTTAGAACCGGTCTCAAAAACAGTCTTTGCGAGCTTGGCCTGTATAAGAGCCGTGCTCTCTACAGGCCGAGCGAAGCAATCTCAGCGTATTCCGCGCAGGGATCGCCACGTCGGCCCTTGGCCTCCTCGCGAAGGCTTCGCTAGTGCGACACTTGGCGCAAAGTTATTGAACCATTACGCGTACTTGACTTTCCTAGACAAATGTGCTAGTGTTTTTACGCTCCTTCACAAATGAGTGCGCTGCAATGAGGCAGGTGTTCTGAATAGATTTCCCATCCGTTTTTTGTATGAAGTCTTCAGAACACTCGTCTCAAGGGAGACAAGTCGCTTTCCTGAGCGCATCGGGGCTGTTCTTGCACAAAGAAAGGGGAGATAACGATGTCCGCATCGATTACTCCTGGGCAGAAGAAGCAGTATCTTCGATTCGTCGAAGACGCCGCCGAGAAGGCTCTCGCGAGTGTCGATATCGACAAGGACGGACTCCAAAAGCTCTTCGGGCGAGGTGATGAGTTCCAAAGCGATATCATCGACTCGCTCCGCAAGCATGCGGTGTCCAACCAGTTCGCCGACGAAGAAGTCGCCTCGAGCTACGGCTACCTCTCCGGCTACACGCCGAAGAGCGTCGCAGAGCAAGTGAAGCGCCTCCGCGAGCTGTTTCCCAAGCTCGGCACGGCCAACGAACAGCTCGCCGAGCAACCGCTCCCACCGCATGCCGAAGGGTACTTCGCCATTCCGCGCTGGGAGAAGATCGCTTCGACCTACAACGCGGCCGTTGAGAAGATCCTCGCAGTGCTGAGTGAAACCCGCAACGGAAAGTTCCACAACTACCGTAAGGGTCAACTCGGTCCCGATCGTCTCCGTCAGCATGTTCGTACGGTGACAATGCTGCAGACGCTCGGTGACCAACAACAGGGCCATGACATCCTTGTCGTCCCCTCCCAGTTCGGTCTTCGGCATCGCGGTCGTTCCGTCCGACGCGCTCGTGAAGTCTTAACGGCGAATGAGTTCGGTCTTGGCGCGTTCGCAATCGGGAGTATGCTTCTGACGCATCCCGAACGTCTCCAGAACGTGAACGACCTCTGGGTGGACTGTCCGGGCGATGAGTACCACGATCCGGTCGGCGATCGTCCGTTCTCCCGCGCCCCGTGCTTCGGCTTCAGCGATGGCAGGCTCGCGTTTGTCGTTTTCTGGTTCTACAAGTCCCGCGGCCGCTATGGCTCGGTGTCCGGGTTCCTTCCGCAGTGACGATGCTTGTACCTTGAACACTCGGATCTTTCGAAAGTTTGATCCTTCGAGCGTTCGACCCGCCTACGCTCTCCAAGAGCTACGGCGAGGCACAGCGGGGTTTCCACAACGTGGAGACCCCGTTTTTCTTGTATGAAAGTTTTTCCTTCGTTGATATACTCTTTTCGAGCAAAGCTCGTGCACAGCCGTCCACGGATTGCTGTCGCTTTCGCTCTTTCTCTTCTTGTATAGAGATAACAACCAGAATCCGGTCGGCTACGGCTTGCCGGAGTGTGTTGTGCGAAGGAGACACTGCTTGTCTTTGTCTAGAGCACGCACAGGAGGTGCGCAGCGAGCAGTCGCTGATGCACACGCTTCAATCCTATCTGGGCGTTCTGTCTCATGCGAACGCGTACAAACTGACGCAACGTCTGAAGAACCAACTCTGGTTCTAGTTGTCGAGTGGCGATTATGATTTTCTCCGGCGGCCGTGACGAGAAGGACGCTTTCGTTCTTCTCCTTTCAGCGCGCCCACCTGATCGCGGAGGCGAGCCTGCCCGCCGTAGCACTATCGGCGTTGTCGCTTTCTTCGGATTTGGGGTTTTCTTTCTTCGCCTTTCAACGCCGCAACACTATCGCGAAGGCGGGCGGCCTCTTCGAATTCGAGATTTTGTGCGGCGAGGTGCATCTTCGCGGTGAGTTCTTTTAAGACGTGCGGAATGTCTTCGGGGAGCACATGGAGCTTCGCGGCGGCCACCTTCGCGCGCTCATCTGCGGTTTGCTGCTGACGGAATTCATACGTGCGGAGCGCTTTTTGGATGCTCTGCGGCGTCATGCCATGGTCGCGGTTGTAGGCTTCCTGCACTTTCCGGCGGCGTTCGGTTTCCGCCATCGCGCGTTGCATGGAACCGGTCACGCGATCGGCGTACATGAGGACGTGCCCACGGACATGCCGTGCGGCCCGTCCCATGATCTGGATGAGTGCCGTATCGTTCCGGAGATACCCTTCTTTGTCGGCATCGAGAATGGCGACAAGAGACACTTCCGGCAGGTCGAGCCCTTCGCGGAGAAGATTGATCCCGACGAGTACATCAATTTTCCCGCTGCGAAGATCCTGCAGAAGATCAATGCGATCGAGCGTGTCCACGTCCGCGTGAATGTATGACACTTTGACGCCGAGGTCGGCCAGATATTCGGTGAGTTCTTCCGCCATGCGTTTGGTGAGTGTGGTCACGAGCACGCGCTCTTTGCGTGCGACGCGTTCCCGGATCGCTTCCAGGAGATGGTCAATTTGCCCTTCTGTCGGACGCATTTCGATGGTGGGGTCGATCAGTCCGGTCGGACGCACGATCAACTCAACGGTTCGTTGGCTTTTCTGTCGTTCTTCCAGCCCGGGTGTCGCGGATGTATAGATCACCGAACTAAGTCGGGCCTCGAATTCGTCATAGCGGAGCGGTCGGTTATCCAAGGCGGACGGAAGACGAAAACCGTGCGCGACAAGCGTTCCTTTGCGGGATTGGTCTCCTTGGTGCATGCCGGAAATTTGGGGGAGGGAGACGTGGGATTCGTCCACGATACAGAGGAAATCCTTTCCGAAGCGTTGCACAAACAGATCGAGAAGGGTCATGGGCGGTTGTCCCGGCGCGCGGCTATCCATGTGGCGTGAATAATTTTCAATGCCCGACACCGTGCCGGTGGTCTCGAGCATTTCGAGATCGTAGTTCGTTCGCTCTTCAAGGCGTTGGGCTTCGACAAGCTTTCCGCGTTCGCGGAGTTCTTTGAGACGTTCCTCGAGTTCGGTGCGAATATTCGTCATCGCAGCGCGAATGCGATCGACGGGCGTAATGTACAGGGTTGCGGGATAGATCTCGGTCTGGTCATAGCGATCGAGCATACGGCCGGTCAGCGGATCGCGGCGCTCGATGGCTTCCAGTGCATCGCCAAAAAACTTCAAACGGAGAACGGTCTCATCACCAACGGGATGGATATCGACGGTATCGCCGCGCACGCGAAATGTGCCACGCGAGAAATCAATATCGTTGCGTGTGTAGAGCGCCGTGGTGAGTTCGCGCAGCAGATCGCTCCGAGATTTTCTCTCGCCTTTGCGGAGGAGAATTTTCTGCCCGGAATAATCCGTCGGGCTTCCGAATCCGTAAATGGCCGAGACGGATGCGACGATCAGGACGTCGTTTCGTTCCAGCAGCGCTTGGGTTGCCGCGTGCCGGAGGCGGTCAATTTCATCGTTGATGTCGGCGTCTTTCTGAATATACGTATCGGTGCGCGGCACATACGCCTCCGGCTGGTAGTAGTCGTAGTAGGAGACGAAATAGTGCACCGCATTGTCTGGGAACAGTCCTTTGAATTCCTGCGCCAACTGCGCGGCGAGCGTCTTGTTGTGGGAAAGTACGAGTGTTGGTTTTTGCGTGGCCTCAACAACCCACGCCATGACGTTGGTTTTTCCCGAACCCGTGACGCCGAGAAGCGTTTGGTGCGTGAGCTTCTTGCTCACGCCGTCGACAAGTTGCGTGATAGCCGTCGGCTGATCACCGGCGGGCTGAAAGGGCGCGTGCACCCGAAATGAAGAAGACATCAAATGGTCACCGTATCATGGGGGTGGAGTTCCACAAACGTGTGCGTATTTTCACCAGATTGGCGACACCCGCCGGAGCACCGGCACTTCGCATTTCTCCCCGCCTTGACAGTTGGGGTTTTCTGCGAAGGCGGGTGACAGCGACAACACCCCCGTTTAGAGTGAGGAAGAACGGTATGATTGGCTCACTCACGGGCACGGTAACCGAGGCGGGGAACGATGCCCTGCTTCTCGATCTTGGCGGTGTCGGGTATCGCGTCGCAGTGCTTTCTTCTCTCCGTGCCGAAGCGCACGTCGGAGCGACATTGACACTCCGCACGTATCTCCATGTGCGCGAGAGCGAGCTTGCGCTGTATGGGTTTATCACGAAGGAAGAACTGGTCTTTTTCCGTCTTCTCTTGAACGTTCCCGGTGTGGGCCCGAAGTCGGCAATGAGCATTTTGGAAATTGCACCAGTTGATATTCTCGTACGTGCAATTACCAGCGGAGATGCAGCGCTTCTCACCAAAGTGTCTGGCGTTGGTCGCAAGACCGCCGAACGTATCGTTGTGGAGTTGAAAACGCGTTTGGAACGTGAACATCCGGAGCTTGCCGAGCAAGGCGTGACGCCCCATGCGGATGTTGTCGAGGCGCTGGTGTCGCTGGGATATACCCGCGCGCAGGCACGTGATGCAGCGCGGGGACTTCCCGCAGATGTGCGGACGCTGGAGGAGGGAGTGAAGATTGCGCTCCAAGCGGTTGGTCAGCGTGTTAAGAAAACCACATGAAAAACATCAAACTCCAAGCACCAAGCTCCAAACAAGCTCCAATATCCAATAGTAAAAATGGAAAACCATACGATCTTCACGAGCGGACGCTGGTATTTGCGAAGCGCGTTCGTGACTTCGTCCAAAAACTTCAAAGAACGCTCCCCAACATCGAGTATGCACGACAACTCATCCGGTCTTCTGGTTCCGTTGGCGCCAACTATATTGAAGCAAACGAGTCTTTCAGCAAGAAAGACTTTGCGCTTCGTGTGAAGATTTGTCGAAAGGAATCGCGAGAAACTCGGTATTGGCTCGAGCTGATCAGCACAAACGCAAATCCAGATCTCAACGCAGAGCGGATACGTCTCCAGGAAGAGGCAAGGGAGCTTACGATGATCTTTAGTTCGATAGTGTCGAAAGTTTCCTGATAGACTTGGTATTGAGTATTGAAGGATTGTTTGGAGCTTGGAATTTGGAATTTCGTTATGCGGATAATTGAAGTTTCGGCGGAGCATTCTGAAGCGTGGGACGCATATGTTCGTGCGTCACCACATGGATCGTTTCTGCAATCGTGGGCATGGGGAGAGTTCCAACGTGCCGCCGGATTTGCTCCGCTGCGACTTGCCGTCGTGAACGACGCATCGAAACCGTGGGACGCAGTCAATCTCGTGATGCGGCGGCCGCTCCCCTTTCGCCGTTTTTCTCTCTACAGTCCGTGGGGACCCGTGTTCCGTGAGGCGTATGCGTCGGATCGTTGTGCTCCTGTATTGCACACATACGCCGAAGCGCTGCGGGACGCTCTGCGGGGCGGAGGAATATTCGCGCGTGTGGAACCAAAAATATCATCCGATGTTGATATCGCGCATGCGTTGAAAGAGGCGGGGTTTCTCCGGTCAGAACGCAGCATTCAACCGCGGGACACGCGCATGCTTGATCTCACACAGAGCGAAGACGATCTCCTGCGTGCGATGCATCCGAAAACCCGCTACAACATCCGTCTTGCGCGGCGTCGTGGGGTCACGGTTGCAGAGCGCATAGGTGCTGTGGGAATGCAGATATTCTTGACGCTCGCGCGCGAGGTGCAACGCCGCGGAGAATTTCATTACCATCCGGAGTCGTATTACCGAGCGATGCTGGACACGCTCGGTCCTGCCGGCATGCTCACCATTCTGGTGGCCGAATATCAGGGCGTGCCGCTTGCCGCCAATCTCCTCATCCATTTCGGCACGACAATAACCTATGCGCATGGGGCAAGTAGCAATCGGCAGCGGCATGTGATGGCACCCGTGCTTCTGCAGTGGGAGGGCATTGTCCGCGCGAAAGCTGCCGGTGCGACACGGTACGATTTTTTCGGTATTGCGCCTCCCCATGCTCCCGCAACGCATCCCTGGTTCGGTATTACACGGTTTAAAGAAGGATTTGGTGGCACCACGGAGCATTACTTCGGTGCCGCAGATGTCGTGACAGACATCGTGACGTACCGAACGCTGGAGATCGGACGAAGCCTGCGCGCATTGTTGCGCTAGCGCGGGCCATCTTTGAAGATTCGTGCATTGTTGATACGCTGCGACACCCACCTTCCATGCTTCCGTACGCGCTCACCGTCCATCCGGCCATTCGTTGGCTGCGCCGTCCATTCAAGATGGCACAGGCGTTTGTTGCGTGTGCCGTCTTTGGTTTTCCGGGACGGAAGCTGCGGATCGTGGGCGTTACCGGCACGGACGGAAAGACGACGACGGTGCATCTCACCGTGAAAGCACTGGAATCGGCAGGGTACACGGTCGGTGCGATTTCGACGATCCACTTTCAGGTGGGCACCAAGCTCTGGACGAACCGGAGCAAGCTCACGACGCCGGGACCATGGGAGCTGCAAAAACTTCTTGCACATATGGTCCGCGCGGGGTGTCACTACGTGGTGCTGGAGTGTTCTTCCCATCGGCTTGATCAGGAGGGATTCTGGGGGATTCCCTTTGATGTTGCGGTGATCACGAATATCACGCGCGAGCATTTCGACTACCATAAAGACTTTGACGATTATGCGCGCGCGAAGCGGCGGCTCTTTATGGCACTCCGTCACCCCGCGAAACAGCTTCCATTTCGGAAAAACATAGATCCCGGTGGGCGTGTGCCGACGGCTGCAGTAGTGAATCTCGATGACGAGCGCTGCCGACCGATGCTGGAAGAACAGGCGGAGAGGAAGTATGGATTCACGTTGCAAGCGGATAGGGGGAAGCTGACAGCGAACGGAGGGACGACGATTGTCACTGCGCGTCCCGCGGCATCGCCTCATCAGCTTTCAGCTGTCAGCTCTCAACTCTACATCGTGCGTGCTGGCGAGCGGGAAGCCCTTCTCGATTTGAAACTGCCGGGACGATTCAATCTGCAGAATGCGCTCGCAGCCATTGCGGTCGGTATCTCGCAAGGCATTGCGCTTGCGCAAATCACCCGTGAACTTTCCGATGTTGAGCGGATCCCCGGACGCATGGATCAGGTGAAGGAAGGACAGCCATTCACCGTTATCATTGATTACGCCGTCACACCTGCGGCGTTTGAAGCGCTCTACGCGGAAATTCGAAATTCGAAATTCGAAATTCGAAATTTCAGAATCATCCACGTCTTCGGGGCCGCAGGCGGCCGTGATCGCGGGAAGCGACCGCTGCTTGGAGAAATCGCTGGCAGACATGCGAACCTCGTGATCCTCGCGGACGAAGATCCATACAGTGAAGATCCTGAACACATTCTTCGTGGTATCGAGCCTGGTCTTGTGGCAGCGGGCATGCGCTCTGCAACGCTGTCCGAGGACGCTGCGCTTCGCAGCACTGCTATCATGAATGATAGCAGTGCTGCGGGTGACAGAGGAGCTGTTTCGGGAGAGGGAGATCGGAAACAGTTTCTCCGTATCCGAGATCGCCGTCTTGCAATCCGCGAAGCGCTGAACCGAGCCAAGTCCGGCGACGTGGTGCTCGTTACCGGGAAAGGCGCAGAGGAAACGATGGCGCTGGGAGATCAACGTATTCCATGGAATGATCGAAAAGTTATCACAGAAGAATTAATGTCATTGCGAGGAGCATCAGCGACGAGGAAATCCTCGGACGGCGATGAGATTGCTTCGCTTCACTCGCAATGACGAACGTGTTTGCATGGATCTTCTTGTACACACAAGTACGGCAACTGGCTACATAGGTCTCGCCGATCGTGAGCGTGTTGTCGCGCAGGAAGAATTTCCTGTTGGTCGTGATCTTGCCGCGACGCTCTCCGAACGAATCAAAAAATTCCTCGAAGCGAAACGCACGACGCGAGAAGCTATACAAAAGGTTGTTGTCCACACTGGTCCCGGTAGTTTCACGGGCATTCGTCTTGGCGTGACGACTGCGAATGCTTTTGGGTACGCACGCGGCATTCCCGTGGTTGGCGTTTCGGGCCCGGTGGGCACGCCTGAGGAACTTTTTGAGCGTTCACGGGGAATACCCGCGGAAGGAACGATTGCCGTTCCAACGTATGGACAAGATCCTCGCCTTGGCCCGATTCCATCGCCCCCACTTTCTGCGTAAGGTTATGTCCGCTCGTCAGTAGCTATTGACACTTGACAGTTCCTCGGGAGTCGTTGATCCTAACTCAAGACCTCACGACCTTGGGCAGCATCGGTCAACTCTGGATAACGTGTGGATAGGTGAGCGGTTTTCTGCTGTTCTCATCCCGCGTCTTGACTCTTCATCACCTTCATGGGGTAGTCGTGCCGAAACAGACGTATATCGAGCACAATCCGGAAACACAGGGCCTAAAAAATTCCCGCATGGAGGGAAATCGTTTTTCGTTGTTTTTCTCATGCGGAGAGTGACAATATGGCAAAACGCGTAGGAAAAGACATAAAGCGATCTACGGACCATACGTCTCGTCAGTCGGAATCTGGTCGAGCACACATCCCCGTCACGGCTCCTCCGGTGGCGGTGGGAGACGGACAACACGAGCGCCGATACTTCACTACCGTCCGAGACGCGGTGGCGCTTCCGTATCTCGTGTCGTCGCAGCTGGAGTCCTACCAGGCGTTCCTCCGTGAAAGTCTCCAGGAGCTGTTCGATGAATTCAATCCGATCGAGGCCTACGGCGGCGCGATGACACTCGAATTCCTTGACTACTACCTTGACGAGCCAAAGCACACAGAAAAAACCGCGCGCGAACGGAATGCGACGCTCGAGGCAGCCATTCGTGTTGCGGTGCGTCTCACCAATAAGAAGAGCGGTGAAGTCAAAGAGCAGGAAGTCTATCTCGGCGACTTTCCGATTATGACCCCGCGCGGCACCTTCATTATTAATGGTGTCGAGCGCGTCGTGGTGTCACAGCTCATTCGTTCGCCGGGTGTCTTGTTTACGCTCGATTGGAGTCGCGGCCGCAATTGGTATGGCGCCAAAGTGATCCCAAACCGTGGCGCGTGGCTTGAAATTGAAACAGAGCCGAGCGGCGTGTTGGTCGCAAAAGTTGATCGTCGGCGGAAGGTGGTTGCGACTGCATTGCTGCGGGCATTTGGCCTGGGCACGAATGAGGAGATTCTTGCTGCATTTGCCGATATCGATACGGATCCGAACGTGAAATACCTCGAGGCAACACTCGCCAAGGACCCGACGCATTCCCACGTTGAGGGACTTTTGGAAGTGTACCGACGGCTTCGCCCTGGCGATCTTGCCACGCCGGATAACGCCCGGCAGATGGTGGAAGACATGTTCTTCCGGTTTGATCGCTACGATTTTGGCCGCGTAGGCCGGCACCGGCTCAATATGCGCTTAAACGTGCAATTCCCGGAAACGCGGGAACATCGCATTCTGCACAAAGAAGACCTCGTCGCGATCATGCGCGAAGTGGTGCGGCTAAACGTGGCGCAGGATATGACCGATGACATCGACCACCTGGGGAACCGCCGTGTGCGGGCGATTGGCGAGCTCGTCCAGAACAAATTCCGCGTTGGATTACAGCGGCTCAAGCGCATCGCCCAGGATCGCATGTCCACGATGGATCCCACCACGGTAACGCCCGCGCAACTCATTAACGCGCGCCCCGTCATCGCCGCGATCAAGGAATTCTTCTCAAGCTCACAGTTGTCGCAGTTGATGGACCAAACAAATCCGCTGTCCGAGCTGGAACACAAGCGTCGTCTCTCGGCGATGGGTCCGGGCGGTCTTCCGCGAGAACGCGCCGGGTTCGAAGTCCGCGATGTACACCACTCGCACTACGGCCGCATTTGTCCGATTGAATCTCCCGAAGGTCCGAACATCGGACTGGTGGGGCACATGGCGAATTTCGCACGGGTGAACGCGTATGGATTTCTCGAGACGCCGTATCAGAAAGTACTGCATGAAGTGGCAGTTGACGCCGCAGTGGGGGAGGAATCGTGGGCAGACGTTCGCGACAAAGCGGGAACAGTGATTCTTCCCGCGCATACGGGAATTTCTGCGGAACATCAGGCGGCGCTGAAGCGCAGTGGTATTGCTTCCGTGCGGATTCGTCCCCGCGTCACCCAAGAAATTGCATATCTCGATGCGCATCAAGAAGATCGCGCGGCGATTGTGCAAGCAACAGAACCGCGCACAGACCGCAGCCATTTTACCCGTGACCTTGTGGAAGCGCGCGATCGCGGACAATTCCGGGAAGTCAGTGTCGACCGTGTCGAGTATGTCGATGTGAGCCCGGTCCAGTGCATCTCCGTCGCATCCTCGCTCATTCCGTTCCTTGAACACGACGATGCGCAGCGCGCGCTCATGGGAAGCAACATGCAGCGCCAGGCGGTGACCTGTGTGCTGCCGCAAGCACCGGTTGTGGGAACAGGTATGGAGCGGCGCGCTGCGTTGGATTCCGCAGCGGTCGTTGCGGCAGAACAGGCGGGGACTATCGCATCTGTCGACGCATCCCACGTGACGATTTTGGAAGATCAAGGCGCGACGCGCACCTACCCGCTGCACACGTTCTTGCGGTCAAACAACTCCATGTCCATCACGCAGCGCCCCGTTGTCCAGAAGGGACAAAAAGTTGAGCGCGGGACGCTGCTTGCCGACGGCGCCTCGACCGATAAGGGAGAAATTGCGCTCGGACGCAACCTGCTGGTCGCGTTTATTCCGTGGCAGGGCGGAAACTTTGAAGACGCCATCCTTATTTCCGAGCGCGTTGTGCAGGGTGACTATTACACCTCCGTGCATATCGAAGAATTCTCCGTCGACGTTCGTGATACGAAACTGGGCCCGGAAGTCGTTACGCGCGATATTCCGAACGTTGGGGAAGAAAAGCTTCGCAACCTGGGAGAAGACGGCGTGATTCGCATTGGCGCCGAAGTGAATCAAGGCGATATTCTTGTCGGGAAGATCAGCCCCAAAGGGGAAACGGATCTCACCGCGGAGGAACGACTGTTGCGCGCCATCTTCGGAGAAAAAGCGCGCGATGTGAAAGACACCAGTCTCTATCTCCAGCACGGCGAGCACGGAAAAGTGGTGGGCATTCGGACATTTGATCGCGAGAAGGGAGACAAACTTCCGTCCGGCGTGCTTCGTCAAGTGCAAGTGAGCGTGGCGCAACTTCGTAAACTGCAAGTGGGAGACAAGCTTGCCGGCCGGCACGGAAACAAAGGCGTCATTTCTCGCATTGTGCCGGAAGAGGACATGCCCTATCTCGAGGACGGAACAGCCGTGGACATCATTTTAAATCCCCTCGGCGTGGCAAGTCGTATGAATATCGGACAGATTTTGGAAGCGCACCTCGGCTGGGCAGCAACGAAACTCGGCTACACGCTCGCCACGCCGCCCTTCAATGGCGCAACGGAAGATCAGATCCGTGCCGAGTTACAGAAGGCAGGGTTGCCGGAAAACGGCAAGGTGACCTTGTATGACGGATTGACCGGACAGGCGTTTGATCACGCGGTGACCGTTGGGGTGATGTACATCATGAAACTCCACCACTTGGTGGAAGATAAGATTCACATGCGCTCTACGGGTCCGTACTCGCTGGTGACCCAGCAACCATTGGGCGGGAAAGCGCAGTCTGGCGGACAGCGTTTTGGAGAAATGGAAGTGTGGGCGCTTGAGGGGTACGGTGCCGCCTATACGTTGCAGGAAATGCTCACCATTAAGTCCGACGACGTGATAGGACGGAGCAAAACCTATGAAGCAATTGTGAAAGGCGAGCCGATTCAGCCGCCGCATGTTCCTGCGTCATTCGATGTGCTCGTGCGGGAGTTGAAGGGTCTTGGCCTCGATGTTGAGCTTGTTGGGAAGAAGAAAGCGGACGCGCCGTCCGGGGAAGAGAAACCAGCGGCATCATCCGGCACCGCTCGTCCACTCCGCACGCCGGTGCGCACCGTCCGCGCGCGTTCACACTAACGCACCCCCACTGCATGTCCTCGTTGTTTGAAGAAAAATCCTACGATTTCGAAGCCGTCAAGCTCAAGCTTGCAAGTCCGGAGGCAATTCGAGGGTGGTCGCATGGGGAAGTGACGAAGCCGGAGACGATCAACTACCGCACCCAAAAACCAGAGCGCGAGGGATTGTTCGACGAGCGGATTTTCGGTCCCGTGAAGGACTGGGAATGTTACTGCGGAAAATATCGCCGCATTCGCTACAAGGGGATTGTCTGTGACAAGTGCGGTGTCGAAGTGACGCGCTCCATCGTGCGTCGCGAACGCATGGGGCACATTGAGCTTGCGTCGCCCGTCTCGCATATCTGGTTCCTGCGCGGCGTGCCAAGCAAGATCGGCCTTCTTCTTGATTTGAATGTGCAGCAGCTTGAGAAGGTAGTGTATTTTGCTTCGTATATCATCACCGACGTCAATCGTCCTGCGCTCGAAGAATCGACGTCACGACTTGATACGGAATTACACCAGAAAGAAGAGCGGGTGGCGCAGATCTTCCAAGAAGCAACCGATCGTCTGCGTCAGGAGTCCGCGGAAAAGCTGAAGGCCGCCAAAGAAAGCGAGCGAGAAAAGCTTGAACGTGCATTGCGAGACAATCTGACCGCGCGCGAGAAAGAGAAGGACAAAGAACTTACCGCGCTCTCGCAGGCGGTCTCCAAGGCGCGTTCCGAACTGACGCTTCTTCAGCCGCTGCAAATTATTTCAGAAGTTGAATACCGAAGTCTTTCGCTGAAGTACGGCGGCATTTTCACCGCGGGCATTGGCGCGGAAGTGCTGCGCGGTATTTGTGAAGGTCTCGATTTGGTGAAAGTGGCAAAGGGATTGGAAGCGGAACTCACCACCGCGACCGCCGCAAAACGCAAGCGCGCCGTGCGTCGGCTTGCGCTGGTACGCTCGCTCATTAAGGCGAAAGTGCGTCCAGAATGGATGTTTATTAGCGTGCTTCCGGTGATCCCGCCGGATCTTCGCCCGATGGTGCAGCTGGAAGGCGGACGGTTTGCTGCCAGCGACCTGAACGATCTCTACCGCCGCGTGATTAATCGCAATAACCGTCTCCGACGCCTTCTGGAAATGGGCGCACCGGAAGTGATCGTCCGCAACGAAAAGCGTATGTTGCAGGAAGCGATTGATGCGCTCATCGACAACCAGGCGCGGCGCGGGTCCACCACCACGGCGCTCACTGGGCAGCGGCGTCAACTGAAGAGCCTTGCGGATATTCTGAAAGGGAAACAGGGGCGGTTCCGTCAGAACTTGCTTGGAAAGCGCGTTGACTACTCGGGACGGTCTGTGATTGTTGTTGGTCCGCATCTGCGTCTCCATCAGTGCGGTATTCCGAAGCGCATGGCGTTGGAATTGTTCAAGCCGTTCGTCATCCATGTCTTGATTGAACGCGGTTTGGCACACAACATTCGCTCGGCCGCGCGGCTCATCGAGCAAGGCATTCCGGAAGTCTGGGACGCGCTGGAGCGTGTGACAAAGGCGCACAAAGTGCTCTTGAACCGCGCGCCCACGCTGCACCGTCTCGGTATTCAGGCATTCCAACCCATTCTGATTGAAGGAAAAGCAATCCAAGTCCACCCCGCTGTCTGTCCGCCATTCAACGCGGACTTCGACGGCGACCAGATGGCCGTGCACGTGCCGTTGTCTATGGAAGCGCGTCGAGAAGCAGACGAGATCATGGTGTCCGTCCGCAATCTTCTCAAGCCATCGAGCGGAGAGCCGGTGACGAGTCCGCACCAGGACGTTGTTTTGGGATGTTACTACCTGACGCGTGTACAGAAAGGCGCGCAGGGTACAGGACGCGTGTTCGGTGACACCAACGAAGCGATTCTTGCGTATGACACCGGACACTTGGCGGTTAATGCTGCGATCACGGTGCGGATGACGCCGACCAACGGAACGGCGGAGATGGTTGAAACGACCGTCGGACGCGTGCTCTTCAATGAAGTGCTTCCCTCCGGTACGGCGTTTGTGAACGACGCGCTGGATAAAAAGAAACTGCAGGCCATTCTCGCCGAGGCGCTTGCGCGCTACGGTCTCGAAGAAGCCGCAACGCTCATTGATCGCTTGAAGGATATCGGTTTTGCTGCCGCAACGCGGTCCGGACATTCGTGGGGCATGAATGATCTTGCGGTGCCCGCATCCAAAGAACAGCTTGTCCTCGACGCCGAAAAAAAGACCGCGGAAATTCGCGCGCAATTTGATGAAGGACTTCTCACCGACGAAGAGCGGTATATGAAAACGATCGAAGTGTGGGAAGGCGTGAAGAGCGCCATTGCGGATTCCGTGAAGCAGACGCTCGATCCGGAAGGAAGCGTGCACGCCATGGTTGCATCCGGCGCGCGTGGTTCGTGGGGGCAGATTACGCAGATGATGGGCATGAAAGGTCTCGTCATCAGCCCCACCGGACGAACGCACGAACTGCCGATTAAGTCGAGTTTCAAGGAAGGCTTCGATGTGCTGGAGTACTTCGTCTCCACACACGGAACCCGAAAAGGCATGGCGGACACCGCTCTTCGCACGTCCACTGCCGGGTATTTGACGCGACGTCTTGTGAGCGTTGCCTCTGACGTTGTGGTGCGAGAAGAAGATTGCGGCGATACCCGCGGGTGGGTCATTTCACGCGAGGAAAGCACGGAGATGGGAACGACGCTGGCACGCCGACTGCAAGGCCGCGTCCTTGTAAGCGATGTGCATGACGCGCAGGGAACAGTGCTTGCCACTGCGGGAACAGTCGTCGGCAAAGAACTTGCGCACACGGTCGAGAAAGCGGATGTGCAGAGCGTGCGTATGCGCTCCGTTCTCTCCTGCCAAACGCTGCGCGGCGTGTGTCGACACTGTTATGGGTGGGACTTGGGATCCAATGCGCTTGTACGGATTGGGGAAGCAGTAGGCATTATTGCCGCGCAGAGCATCGGCGAGCCGGGAACACAGCTGACGATGCGGACCTTCCACATGGGTGGCGTGGCGGGCGGCGTCGACATTACGCAAGGACTTCCGCGTGTGGAAGAACTGTTTGAAGCGCGTCCACCGAAAGGCGCCGCGATGATCTCCGACATTGGTGGCACGGTATCCATTAACACCAGCGATGATGAAAGCACGGTCGTCACGGTGCAATCTGCAACACCGGGACGCGATGCGTACCGGCGTGCAGGCACCATCCTCACCGACAATGTGGCAGATGGCGTTCGTGTGGAGGCGGGACAGCGACTCTTTATGGATCTGGAGGGCGAAGAAGTCTTCGCGCGCATTGCGGGGGCCGTGCGTTTAACGGATGAAGAAATCCGCGTGGAAGGCAGCGAAGCGGACGCACGGCAATACAGTATTCCGCCGGGGACGGGGTTGTGGGTCCGCGCGGGCGATACCGTTCGTCCCGGGCAGCAACTGACGGAAGGGCACGTGAATGTGCAGGACCTCTACCGCGTCGCCGGCACAGAAGCCGTGCAGCGCTACATTATTCGAGAAGTCCGGCAGGTGTACGCGATTCAAGGCGAGAGCATCAGCGACAAGCACTTGGAAATTATGGTGCGGCAGATGTTCTCCCGCATTCGCATCAAAGACCAAGGGGACTCCAGCCTTCTTGTGGGGCGTGTGTACGAAGCATCGGAAGTTGAGGAAGAACGCAGACGCGTCATTGCCGCGGAAGGAAAGCCCGCGATTGGAGAAACGTTGCTTCTTGGTATCACGCGCGTTTCCTTAACGACGTCATCGTTCCTTGCCGCCGCAGCCTTCCAGGAGACCGCGCATGTCCTTATTGAAGCGGCGGTCACCGGGAAAGAGGATCGTCTTCTCGGCTTGAAGGAGAACGTCATCATCGGAAAGCTGATCCCAGTGGGCACGGGATATGGTGCAGGTGGAAGCCGCTCTGGTTCTCCCGCCCACCTTGGTTCCCGCGAGTCCCGCGACGCGGGACCAGTGGATGGGTCCGAGACTCCCCCCTCCCGCTAAAGGCGCTCGCATGCGTGGGAGACCCGCGCATGCTCGCAGGGATATCGTCTCGTAGTGTCGGCTCGGCGTTCGCGGTAAGCTATACACCATGCGCAGACGGAGGAAATCTCTTGAGAGACGCACGGGCGCGTTCTCGACCATCACGCGGGAATGGGAGAAGTTTCGCTTGGCACCGGAAACACGGCGCACCGTGTTCGCGCTTGTCTGGTTTCTTCTCGGCGTGGTGTCCGTGTTGGCGCTCTTTGGGGCAGCAGGACAGCTCGGCACCTGGTTGAAGCCGCGGTTATTCCTGGGATTTGGGACGGGGGCGTATATCGTACCCCTCATTGTCACACTGCTGTCTGTCAGCCGGCTTGATGCGGAACGATTTCCCTTTAGCCGCGTACGCTACCTTGGGCTTTTTTTGGCGCTGTTCAGTGGATTGGGGCTGCTGCACATACCGGTCTCGGTGGAAGAAAGTCTTGCCGTTGCGGATGATGGTCGCGGCGGAGGCTACATTGGATGGGCAATCTCGTACTGGATTCGCGCTGGCGTGGGAGGCCCCGCCATGGTCCTTATCCTTGTGGTTGCGTTTGCCGCAGGGCTCATGCTAGTGAGCAATCGAACGCCCGGGCATGTGTTTGCGTGGATCCGCGCACGTCGCGCAGAGCGTGCCGCGGCGCGACTGCAAGAGGCTGCCGCAGAGCCCGAAGAGGCAGAGACATCCGTCGAAGAGGAAGCGCCACAGGAACCAGAGGATGTTTCCAAGGACGAGGGCGAAGAGTCGTTGTCTGGGCTTCCGATATTTTCCGCACGCGCGCTTGACGGCATTAAAGCGCACAGCAACAAGCAACACGCAGCGGGGAGCACGGGGGCGCGTATCCCGCCGTATGAGGCGCCTTCCCTCACGCTCCTTTCCGACGCAAGCACGCGTCCCGTGAGCACGGATATCAAGGCCACACAGCAAGTGATTCAGCGCACGCTGGAGACATTTGGCATTCAGGTAGAAATGGGGAGCGTCTCGGTGGGCCCCACGGTCGCGCAGTACACGCTCAAGCCGTCCGATGGAGTGAAGTTGAGTAAAATTGTCTCGTTGCATAACGATCTTGCCCTCGCTCTTGCCGCCCACCCGATTCGTATTGAGGCGCCCATTCCGGGGAAGGGACTGGTGGGTATTGAGGTGCCGAATAAAACGGTCAGCATCGTACGCTTGCGCGAGGTGCTCTCCGCAGACGGATTCAAAAAGGCCACCGCCCCGCTCACCTTTACGCTCGGGAAAGATGTTGCGGGGGATGTCATTGTGGAAGACATTGGCCGCATGCCCCACATGCTGATTGCAGGGGCGACCGGTTCAGGAAAGAGCGTGATGATTAACACGCTGCTCATGAGTCTTCTCTACCGGAACGGTCCGGCCACATTGAAGCTGCTCTTGGTTGACCCAAAGAGAGTCGAGCTCCCCTTCTATAATGGTATTCCGCATCTGCTGTCTCCCGTGGTGACGGAAGCGGACAAAACGATTAACGCGCTTCGGTGGGCGGTCGCAGAAATGGATCGGCGGTACGGACTCTTGAGCGCTGCGCGCAAACGCGATCTTGCCGGCTATAACGCAGGAAAGCGCGGCGATGATGCGCTTCCGCACATTGTCATTATCATTGATGAATTGGCGGACATCATGGCGCGGCACGCGCGCGAAGTGGAGAATACGGTGATTCGTCTTGCGCAGATTGCCCGCGCCGTCGGCATTCATTTGGTGCTCGCGACGCAGCGGCCCAGCGTGGAT
>CAZVRG010000003.1:0-4188 GCA_964630025.1 uncultured Candidatus Saccharibacteria bacterium | reverse complement strand
TCGCATTGCATTCAAGGTTGCGTCGGCCATCGATTCGCGAACGATTCTGGATACCTCGGGAGCAGAAAAACTTCTCGGCAGCGGGGACATGCTGTTCCTTGCATCCGATCATACCAAGCCGCGGCGCATTCAGGGTGCCTACGTGTCGGATGAAGAAGTGAAACGGGTTGTCCGTTTTCTGACCTCCAGGAGCACCGCGGTCTATGACGAGTCGATTACTGCCGCGCGCTCCGGCGTGTCCGAGTCCGCGTTTGATGAGGGTGAAGAAGTTGATGATGCGCTGTTTCACGAATCGCGTCGCGTCGTTACTGAAGCGGGTCGGGCGAGTACGTCGCTCCTGCAGCGTCGCCTGCGGATTGGCTACGCGCGCGCAGCGCGCATTATGGATCTTCTCGAAGAGAAGGGCATTATTGGCCCTCCGGATGGAGCGCGACCACGCGATGTGCTTGTACGCAACACCGATGACGCCGGATCCGTCTCGTCTCCGGTACACGCAGGGGAACATGAGCGCCCCAACATGTCTTCCACACCGCCGTATGCGGGTGATGACGCAGACACTGCCCCTCCGCGTCTATCGTCTCCGCGACGTTTTCCCCCTCCCGATGTTGAATAAGTATGCACTGGAGCAGCGGGCTTCTCGTCGGCAGGAATCTGTGGCTCTTGGGCAGCGCAGCGCTGTGAGCGGCATGCATACAGGAGAACAGCTTCGCGCCGCGCGTGAACAACGGGGATTCACTGTTGAAGAGTATGCACGTCTTCTCCGCATCCCCGTGAAGACGCTTCGCGCGTTGGAGGAGGGGGATTTTTCCGTTCTGCCGGCAGAGGTGTATGCACGCGGATTTCTCAAACAGTATGCAGAAGCGCTCGCACTCGATCCCGTCCCGCTTCTGCGTGAATTTATGCTGGAGCGCGCACGATTTCCGCTCCCAACGCGACCTGCCGCATGGACACCGCACCATCCGTCACGGTGGAAGGTTCCGCTCTGGGCGTTTCTTACGCGCCGTTCGCTTGCCGTTGCCATTGGCGGCGGAAGCTTGCTCATCATTCTTCTGTATGTACTCTTCAATGTCCGAACGTTCATTCGTGCGCCGCAGCTGACGGTTCTTGATCCTGCGGGGAATAGCGAAGTGCACGACTCCACCATCGCTGTCCGCGGCACCACCGACCAGACAGCGGAATTGTTTATTAACGGCGAGCGGACACTTGTGCGTGACGATGGAAGCTTTGCTGAAACCGTCGGGCTTGGCGAAGGGGTGAACGCGCTGCGTATTGTCGCGAAGAGCATCGGTGGTCGGGAAACGCTGATTGTGCGTGAGGTGCTTCGCCGCTCGGGAGATGCTTCATCGCCTGCTGCCGCCACGCCGGTGGCTGCCGCCGCTTCCGTACAGACAGGACCATCGTCCTTGACGGTGCGTGCAGAGGGAGAAGCGGTCTGGGTCTCACTGACCGCAGACGACCATGTGGTATTTTCCGGCGTACTCACGCCGGACGCAGAACAGACGGTGCAAGGAGAGCGCATGCTCATCACGAGCGGAAAGGCATCCCGCACGCGGATTCTCATTGGCGGTCAGGATCGCGGCGTGCTTGGGGAAACGCCGGGCGTGATGCGCAATGTACTCTTCACAGTGAATCGTGCGGCTGGTACCATAGAGCGGCATGAATCCACGGAAGTCCCTCGTGAATGAACGGCAGCGGGCGGCCGCGCTCGCAGTGGAGCAGATTCGGGAGCGCTTCGGGGAAGGGTCGATCATGACCCTTGCCGAAGCCAAGCATGTAGAAGTGGAATCCGTTCCCACAGGCTCTATTTCTCTCGATCTCGCCCTTGGGGTTGGTGGCGTTCCCCGCGGGCGCATTATCGAAATTTTTGGTCCGGAAAGTTCGGGAAAGACCACGCTCGCGTTGCACATCATCGCGGAGGCACAAAAGCGCGGAGGCGTCGCGGCGTTTGTTGACGCGGAGCATGCCCTTGACCCTGCGTACGCAGGGCGCATCGGCGCAAAGATGCAAGAATTGCTTGTTGCACAGCCCGATACCGGAGAACAGGCACTGGAGATCGTCGAGACGCTCGTGCGCAGCAATGCCGTGGATGTGATTGTTGTCGACTCGGTCGCCGCGCTCACGCCGCGCGCGGAAATCGAAGGAGAGATGGGCGATTCCCACATGGGTCTGCATGCCCGGCTCATGAGCCAGGCGCTGCGGAAAATTACCGCCGTCGCCTCGAAATCGAACGTCATCCTCGTTTTTTTGAATCAGATTCGCATGAACATTGGTGTCATGTTCGGCAACCCCGAGACAACGCCGGGAGGAAAAGCACTCAAATTCTATAGCTCCGTGCGCATCGAAGTGCGCCGACGCGCACAGATTAAACAAGGAGACGCAATTGTTGGGAATCGTGTCGTCGCCAAAGTCGTAAAGAACAAAGTCGCGGCGCCCTTCCGGGTGGCAGAATTTGATATTCTCTATAACGAAGGAATTTCGCGGGAAGGGGATCTCATCGAGACGGGTGTGCGTTTCGGTGCACTGGCAAAGAGTGGTTCTTGGGTACTCTTTCAAGACGAGAAGATTGGCCAAGGACGCGAACAGGCGCGGGTGTATCTCAAAGAGCATCCGGATGTTGCACAGCAGATTGCGGAACTGATCAAGAAGCGCGTCGCGGAGGGAGCAGAAGCTGTTGTGGCAGCGCCCGCCGCGGAACCCGACGCATCATCGTAATCTCATAGGCATGCGCAAGAAGCACGAGGAGATCGTCATCGAGCTCCAGGGTCCAGAGGACCCCACGCTCACCCCACCACCACAGCGCCGGATCGGTCTTCTTCTTGGCGTAGGGTTTCTTACCTTCGTGTTTGTGGGCGTGTTTGGTCTTATCGCGTTGCAGCCAGAATTGTTCGTCACTGCGGTACAGGCATTCGTTGGAGGGTTTTAAAATTCTTTTCGGGCGAGTAGTGTTGGGATATGGACTACGATCCCAAGGCTGTTGCCGTTATTCGCTACACAAATTGGCGCGGAGAAACAGCGCATCGACGTATTATTCCGAAGAGCATCCGCTTTGCGTCAACAGAATGGCATCCGGAAGTTCAGTGGATTCTGGACGCGTTTGATCTTGACCGGGATGCTGACCGGTCCTTTGCGCTTCGCGATATCTCCGCGTGGAGTATTGAAATACAAGCCACAACAGAAACTGAGAGCAAATGAACGTAGGGTAAAACGAGACCACAAAAACGGGATGCGATGCGAAGTGCTGGAACGAGTACCGAGCGCTCCGTATGTGACATACGGGGAGCGAGGAACGGAGTGAAGCGCGAGCCCGGAGGGTTGATGCATGCGAACAGGTCCGGCTCTGCCGGCCTGATCATGATGAACCGCGCGCCCGTTTTTGGGTCGTGGCTATCGGCGCTGTCCTGCGTAGGAGAGGTAGCCGATCTCGCGAGCGCGTTTGATTGCACGCGCAACGTGGCGCTGGTGTTTTGCGCAGGTTCCGGTCTTGCGGCGCGGAAGAATCTTTGCTTGGGGACTCAAGAAACGCCGGAGCGCTTCCGCGTCTTCCACATCAGGTGCGGCGACATCATCGTCACAAAACATGCACGATTTGATAGTGGGGATGGGGCGTGTCGGCATGGTTAAAAAGGAATATCTTCAATCCGAATCTCTTCAAGCTCTTCGCCGCCGCTTTTCGCTTTTGCCGCAACGGCAGCAGGAACTTTTGGCTCTGCGGGCGTTCCTGGTTCCGGCTCGGGTGGCGGCGGGACATCAGCAGTCGCAGGCGCGGACACGCTCGCGGGCGCATCTGCCGGACTCCCGAGGAAAATAATGTTCTCTGCGACAACTTCCGTGCGCCAGTGTTTCTGATTGCTTTTATCCATCCACGAACGTGTTTGGATTCTTCCTTCCACGTAGACCTGGCGTCCCTTGCGCAGGTATTGATTGGCAAGATCCGCCAGCTTTCCCCACGCGACCACCTGCGTGAATTCCGTCAGGGATTGCTGTTGTCCTTGCGCGTCATTCCACTGCCGGCTCGTCGCAACGCGGAAGGTGCCAACGGACTGCCCGCTCTGTGTGGCGCGCAGTTCGGGGTCGGCAGCGAGCCGTCCGATGAGCATGACTTTGTTGAGATCGCGTGCCATAACGTTAGGCAACCTGTGTACTCATCATAGAACTTTTTCCTCAAGAATCTCCTCAATCTTTTCATCG
>CAZVRG010000002.1:13960-52132 GCA_964630025.1 uncultured Candidatus Saccharibacteria bacterium | reverse complement strand
TTTATGGTCCGGTCCTTCCTGATTCCGATCAAGCGTGATATGTCGCTCAATCATCGTCGCCCCGCGGCCAACAGCAGCAAGCGTAATGGCAATCCCACGTTCGTGGCCGGAATACCCAACCGGTACGCCGTAGTTCTTCAATGTATCCATGAATCGCAGATTGATCTCATCAAAAGGTGCGGGATACGTGGAGTTCACATGAAAGAGCCCAAAGGAAACACCGAGGCGACGCAGCAGCTGCACGCTCGCGTCAATCTCGCTTTCCTCGGCCATGCCGGTACTCATGAGCATCGGCTTTCCCTTCCGAGCCACGTGTTCCAAAAGCGGCATGTTCGTAAGATCGGGAGAACCGATTTTGTAGAGCGGGACGTTCAGCGATGCCAGTTGGTCGGCGCTGGGAATATCAAACGGCGTCACAAAAAAGAGGATTCCTTTGTTGGCACAGTACGCTTGCAACTCGCGAAGCTGATCGAGTGAAAGCTCGCATTCTTTGAGCAGGGGAAGGAGATACTGAAACTTTTGTTCTCCGAGATTCGGATTCGCGAGGAGATCGGCATCATACAAATCCGACAGCGAGCGCTTCTGAAACTTTGCTGCATCCGCTCCGGCAGCGACCGCGGCATCGATCAGGCGTTTCGCGGTGTCCATATTGCCCTGGTGATTGATGCCGATTTCGGCAATGACGAACACCGGCTCGCCCGGCCCGATGCGGCGATGGTCTACAACCACTGGAGAGACTCCATCGTTTTCCGGAGAAGCCCGATCAACGCTCTCAAACCCCTGCGGCCGCATTTTACCTATTTACGTACATAGGTAAAATCCGCCGCTGTCCCCTGCTGACTGGTACGGACGGGGTTTCTTCAACCGAATCGGAAACTGGCAGAGCTTTCGCAATGACAAATATTCCGGTCGCGGCGAACCACGGCGAGATGCTTTGGCAGATCTTCTTTATCCACTGCCCAACCGCATTGAGACGATAGGGAACAGTGCCGCGTAGAAAAGGCCAGTCATGATACAGTGCAAAATGTGCATCCGTGTCTGGAAGTTCGTGCGGAATGATATCGACAACCGCAAACCCGGCCTTTCGCACAAGCCGTGAAAGTTCCGCCGGGGTGAACAGATATGCGGAAAATACCGGCGTCTGCCCCAATGCCGTCTTCGTAAGATATTCGAGGTGTTTCAGTGGCAGGTACGTCAGCCGACGAAGAAGATTTGCGGATGGAACCTGCAGAAAAATCGTTCCGTCCTCTCGGAGCACGCGGCGCCACTCGTGAAGTGCGGCTGACGTTTCTTTCAACGATTCAAGCGCGCCGATCGCGACAATACCGTCGAGGCTTCCGTCGGTATAGGGAAGATGTGTCGGCTCCGCAACACGAACGGGAATGTCCGGTTCATATTCTGAAATCGCGTGCGCCACGCGCCGTGACGGGTCGACACCTTCTGCCCGGTACCCCTCGTCATGGAGAAAGATCACCCAACCGCCGGTTCCGGCCTGCACATCCAAGTACGTTTTTTCTTTGCGGAGATACCGACGCATAAGCGGCCAGAAATCCTGATGCGAAAAATCTTCCGCTCCTTTGTGCGCAATATGCTGCCGCGCAAACGACTCCTCGCGGAGCCGCTCGCGGTCTACCCCCGCTTTCGGGAATTTATAGAGCGCAATCATAAAACATTCAAAATGTCCGGCGATATCCCGCCGAAGCCTTTGCAGAAGTCAATGTATGCCTTCACTTGGAAAGGGTTTTCCAAAAACTTCCCATTGCGGGGCGAGGGGGGATAGAGAGGAATCACGAGATGTGCTTAGGCGCAGATTGTGCCACGAAATATATCTATTGGCAAGAAAAAGCGCTGGCAAAATCCTAAAAATGCATTTAGTCACAAAAACTTGGGTCTCGTGGGTTCCCAAGTTTTTGTGACACTTCTAGCGGGAAGGGGGAGTTGGGAGGGGGAACCGAAGAGGTTCCCACCCCAGCTCTACCAAGCGGTCCAGCCGCCGTCGACGACGAGATTGGCACCCGTCATGTACGAGCTTGCGTCCGAAACCAGAAAGAGTAGCGGGCCGCCGACTTCCTCGAGTTTCATCATACGGCCCATGGGCACGCGCGCGTTGTAGCGCTTGGTGAATTGTTCGTCGTGACCTTTAAACACTCCTCCGAGGATTAGCGTATTCACGCGAATATTCATCCCTGCGAAATAGGTGGCCAGGTACCGCGTGAATCCGTCGAGTGCTGCTTTCGTCGCGGAATATGACGGCGGTTTCATTCCCTTCGAACCATCATCTTTCTCGTAGAGCCGTTGATCGGGGCCCGCAACACCATAGATAGAGGAGACATTCACAATGGCACCGCTCTTCTGCTCGCGCATGATCGGTGTGACGGCCTGTGTGCACAGAAAGGCACCCGTCAGATCTACATCGAGACTCTTTTGCCACGCCTCAAGCGGATAGTCCTCAAAAGTCTGTACGTGCTTCCCCGCCTCTTTCGGATCGAATTTCGGATCCAGTGCCGCGCTGTTCACAAGAATATCTACGCGTCCGAGAACATCTTTTGTCATCGCCACCATCGCCCGCACCGACTCGTTGTTCGTCACATCGGTTTGCACTGCAAGTGCTTCGGTTTTTGAAACGCTCGAAAGCTCCCTCGCAACCGTTTCCGCGGCCTTGTGGTCTATATCCGCGACGACAACATGGGCTCCCGCATGCGCGAGTGTACGCGCAAATTCTTTCCCAAGAAAACCCGCGCCGCCCGTAACAATGGCGACGCGGTCGGTGAGATCAAACAGGTTTCTCGCCTCGTTTTTCATGAAGGACACAGCTTAGAGCTTCCATTGCTTCGGGTCAACTAGTTTTTCATCGTCGATCCGGAAGGCAGAAAGCTCATTCATAATCGGGGATGGAAGCACGCCACGCTCAATGCGATCACATGCGGCATCGATATGCTCTTTTTTCGTCGTGCCGATGAGAAGTGCGCTTACTTCGCTCACAGAAAGCACGAACCGAACTGCCGCTTCTTCCAGTTCCATCCCATGGCGAAGCGCATACTCTTCAATAGCATTCGCCCGCGCGCGAAGGATATTAAGATCTCTCGGCAGAAATTGCCGTCGCGGCGTGAGTACGCCTTTTAGAAAGACCGAACGAGCGATAATACCCACGTCAGCTCTGGACGCCTCGGGAATCACGCGATCATGCATGCGCTGGTCCAGAATGTTGAATCCCACTTGGATGGTCTGGACCTTTCGGCTTCTGATGGCAGCGCGCGGAGCATCTTCTCCCCGCGTGGCGATGCCGATGTTGCGCACCTTTCCTTGCGCTTTTAGCTCCCCGAGTACGGTCAGGAGTTCCCCCCGTTCGATCACTTCCGCGCTTGGTCCGTGGACTTGCAGAAGGTCGAGTGTGTTACGACGCAGCGCTTGGAGACTTGCGTTCACATCGTCGGTAATCCGCTGCCGAAGCTCGTCGCCGCGCGGATCTTCACCCTTTTCGTAGAACGCCCCGCACTTTGTGCCGATCACGACGCCGGGTTTGTCAGCAATGCCCGACTCGCCGATGAGCTCCTCGGCGATACCGTATGAGCGCGCGGTATCGAAGTACGTGATCCCCTTCTCTACGACATGCTGCAGAAGCGCGATCGCCTCGGCCTTCGGCGGCGGCGTCTCGACGCCGAGTCCGTATTTCATGCCCAGCTCCACCGTGCCCAGTCCGAGCACAGACACGGAAAGCCCCGTCCGTCCAAGTTTCCGCTGTTCCATAGAATCTCCCTTCATACTGCGAGGATACCTATAGAAATGCAAAGAACACTCCGCGAGCAGTCTCGCGGATGCGAGTACTCCGGTCAATGTCTTGCCACGAGGAAGAAATTCCCCTAGAGTGCTTGCGATGCGAATGCAGAATCCAAAGCACGTGCCGCCAAAGGTTGTCGCCATCATTCCTGCCCGTGGCGGGAAGCAAAGCGTGCCGTACAAAAACTTGCAGACGCTGGGCGGGAAAACGCTTCTGTGGTGGGCAGTCGATGTTGCCCTGCGTGCGAAACTCGTGGACGCCGTACTGGTATCTACAGAAGACGCACGCATTGCCCACCATGCGAGACGATACGGCGCACTCCCCATTCCTCGCCCCAAAGAACATGCACAGCCAACAAGTGACGATGTCGGATGGTATCAGCACGCTGTCCAATGGATGCGCGACGAACGGGGATGGAATCCGGAGCTTTTGGTGAATCTGCGGCCAACAAGTCCGCTCCGCTTTCCTGCCGATGTGGATGCATGTGTCCGCAACGTTCTCGCCACGGGCTGCGATGGTTTAAAAACCATCATCCCCTCCCCGATTCCTCCGTACAAAATGTGGTGGACGAAAGGGAAGAAAGAAACGCGTATCGGCACAACCACACCGCTCGAATTATTCTTTGACACGTCGTTTCGTCGGAAGCATGGACCGGATCTCGGCCGCCAACGCGTATGGGCGCAATATCCCGTGTATTGGCAGGAAGGATCCATCGATATCACGCGCCCGAAATTCGTGATGAGCAAAAACGCCACAAAGCATCGCAACGTGTTCGGTCCGAACATCCATGGCTACGTTATGGATCCGCGCACGGTGGTGGATATTGATACGGCAGACGATCTCCGTCACGCCGCGAAGATTTGGAAGCAATTACAGAAAGAACGCCGAGAAATACGCACGCGGTAGTTCACGACGCACATGCGGTGAATACGCATTGACACGTGTCGTGGTCCACGATACCATTCGCTGTCCTGCACGGCAGGCGCTCCTTTCCTAAGATGGTGAGACCCCTCATATGGAGGACATGTACGATGGCACCTTCGAATGACGATGTCCGCGCGTTGGACAACGCAAGCTCGCTGTTCTTGTTCCTTATTCTCATCTGCGCGATCGCCGTGCCCCTGACGGTGCGTATGGCAGCGTGGATACCAATTGTGTCCGGAGTGATGGGGATATTCTGTGTGTTCTGCTTTCTCGGATTGAACCGCGCGGCGAGTCGGGCGCGGATTGAGCAAATCGCCTCTCGTCCAGCAGAACATGACGACACAGAAAATCTGTAATGTGCGAAACGCACAAAAATCTCTCTACCCGCGAGCATATTGTCATCGCGGGCTTATGATGTACACTGCTGCATCTCTCGACATGCCAGGAGAACTATAGTACGCTCCTGCGGTTGGTTCCTTACAACGTCTGACAACGCACCCCGAACGAAAGGACAACACGTATGGCAGAGCCGGTTGTGAAAGATCTGGCAAAACTCCTTGAGGGCCTCCGACTCGTTGGCGAATCCGTCGAATACGCCGTCACCGTTTCTGATCCTCCCCCACCGGCGGCAAGCATGGATGCTGCAGCCCTCCTGCGGCAGCAAAAAGAGGATCTTGCGTGGCTCACGGCGCAAACGAGGCTTCTCGAAAATCTTCAGGGAACGTACGTTGCCCTCTACCACCGCGCCATTGTGTGCACGGGCCCAAGCGATGAACTCGTGCGGATGGGAGCAGCGGAAAGATTGGAAATCAGACCAGATGATGTACTCTTCTTTCCGATCTCTGTACCTGGCGATGACTCGTGGGATGGACTCAAAGCACGGTTCGGAATCGAAAGTGGCTACTAAACGCTCAACCGCCCGGAGGGCGGTTTTTTCTTCACCAAAAAATTTTCCGATACGAATGTGTTTCTTTTACCATCCTGCGTATGCGTAGGAATACGCGTACGCATATGGCCAGTACCCGGCTCCGGCGCTCGCGTGGGCATACGATCCCCACCGCTGCGTTGGTGCTGTCCACCCTTGCCAATAATTATGTCCATACCATGGGCTTCCCCATGCGCCAGCGTAGTTGTATTGATACGGACGAGTATAGCCGTAGTTGTACCCATAGTATGGAGCTCCCCATCCGCCACACCCGTAGTAACAGGCATCCGCGGCGAGAGGAGAAAACGCCACCACGCCGAGCGCCAGAAGGCCGAGAAGGAGGAAAGCGAGTTTCATACGATTCCTCCCCCAACAATAACTCGCATAACTCATATTGCAAGGGGCGAATGATCAAGATGCGTTAACACGAAATTCCTCACCAATTGTCAATAAAAGAAAAGCGATACCGACAACGCGTCAGTACCGCTGCATGCATAGTGGTGAGCAATGCGGGACCTACTCCTTTATTGTTCCCATTGCGAGCCGCCGGCCCATATGCTCTTCATAGGTACGATGCGCGGTCTTCCACTCAATGCGGAATTCGTTGGGGAAGAACCGGTTGAGACAGAGCGCGATCCCCGCCCAGCCTGTCGGCACGAATCCTTCCGGATCGCCGAGAAGAAGCTCGCGAGCGGCGTGAACGATTCCGAACTCCGGTTGCCATTTGAACGGCTCGAGCTGGCAATGTTCGCCCGCCGACTTTGCTGTTTTGGCGCGCTCGATCACCTGACGCGCCGTGAGATCCGTCCTCGCGGAGAAACAGAACTCATAGTTGAGCCGCCCCCAGGTCTGCTCAGCCACGACACCGATGCACACGAGATCCTTCACTTCGTCAGGCTGAAGGCCGAGTTCCTCCTTGAACTCCGCTCGGATCCCAGTGAAAGGGTCCTTTTCATCGGGACGGAGACGTCCGGCGGGAACCACGTGGCGGAGTACCCCCCAGTCGATCTGCGGGCTCCGAACGCCGAGGAGGAATTTGTCGTCGGCCGTTACCGTAACCGCCAGGAAACCTGTGGCCCGGTGACGCTGATCCTCGGGGATGTCCGGGCCGATCGTCTTGTGCGTCGTGCCCATGAAATTCATGTAATTTGATTCGGCCGCGACGAGTTCCAGACGTTTTCCTTCATCAATGAGGTTCACGGATCGCGCAGCGAGCAGTGGACCGTTCGTGAGCTTGGGTTTTCGCTCCTTCTCTTTCTCCCAGTTCTCCTCGACCCGTTTCATGAGCTCCGGGGAAAGGGGTGGGAGCTCCTCCCTCCGCACCACGATGTCGCCTTCTTGGAACAGACCTTGCGCAACGATCCGCACGGGATACTCCATGATTCTCTCCTTGTGAGTTGGAACAGAGAACAGCCAGAAACAGCGGAGAACAAACGTACGAGAAAATGATAGTCTTGTCAAGAAGCGCCGAAGCGCATACTCTGTCACAGCATCTCGTTGATATGATCCCGATCAATAAATTTGGACGGCATACCAGTCCGGCAACGGATTGGGACCGGAAATATGACGCAGAAGGTCCAGCATCCAGCGATCTTTCGGCGTATGCTGCGCAACCATTTGTGCAGACGATTCTGAAACACATGCCCGTCGGGCAACGCATTCTCGATGCGGGGTGTGGCACGGGCAGACTTCTGCGTTTTCTGAAACAGCGCGGCGGAGACGTCACGGGCGTGGACACGTCGGCAAAAGCAATCGAAATCCTTCGACGAACTGCACCGGACATCCACGCGCAGGTTGCGAGCATCGAACATCTCCCCTTTCCGGATGCAGGCTTCGACGCGTATCTCGCGATTGGCTCGTGGGAATATCCTTCGGCAGGCCCTGAACAGGCAGCGCGTGAAGCGGCGCGCGTACTGAAAAACGGCGGTCTCGCGTTTATTGAGGTACCACAAGCAAGTCTGCTGCGAACACTCACCTACCTCCCTCTCAAACGGTTGGAACACATCTTTCAAGCCATAAAAGGAAACACGCCGGAATTTTCTCATCATGTGTTTTCACGCACAGATCTGGAAACGGTGCTGCACCGGAACGGGTTCGACGTTCTCGAAGTTCACCCGCACGATTTGCCTGAACCGAACCGGCATTACGGCTTATGGGTCGACTGGCCCTTTCTGCGCGCTCGCCCCGCGAAGCCCAGTGGGCGAAGTGGGGGTGAAGCGCGTTATGAACTCAACACGATCGGGAGAATCATGAAGACGGTAGGGAACACTCTATCGTCATGGACAATCGCGACTGGAATGTTTATTGTAGCGAGGAAGAAATGAGTAACGGCAATCGGCAACCGGCAATCGGCAGTCGCGAGCGGCGACTCCTTATTACCGGAGGGTGCGGTTTCATCGGCACGAATTTTGCGGAGTATTTCACGCAACGCGGGTGGAACGTCACGGTGCTTGATAATCTTTCCCGGAAAGGCGCAGTGGAAAATCTCCTCTGGCTCCGAGAGCAGTACCCGCAGATTCGGTATGTGCACGCGGACATTCGTACGGACCATCAGGTGTTGCGATCGGAAGCATCCGCCGCCGATGCGGTATTTCATTTTGCGTCACAGGTTGCCGTGACAACGTCCTTCAAGAATCCGCGCGAAGACTGCGAAATTAACGCGATTGGAACGCTGAATCTTCTCGAAGCGATACGCGCGACAGGGGCAAATCCTGTGTTCATCTATGCGAGCACAAACAAGGTGTACGGGGGCATGGAAGACGTTGCGGTCGAACTGACGGGTTCGCGCTATCGTTATCGCGATCTTCCACTAGGCATTCCGGAATCTCGCTTTCTCGACTTCCACTCTCCGTATGGTTGCTCGAAGGGTGCAGGCGACCAGTACACGCGCGACTATGCCCGCGTGTATGGGTTAAACACCGTTGTCCTGCGCCAATCCTGCATTTATGGGCCGCGCCAATACGGCGTCACCGATCAGGGATGGGTCAGTTGGTTCGTGGTGGCCGCCGCCGGCGGTCAGCCGATCACGGTGTACGGCGACGGGAAACAAGTACGCGACATTCTCTACAGCTCCGACCTGGCACGCGTGTACGAACTTGCCGTTGAGAACATTGAGAAGGTGCGTGGCCAGATTTTCAACATTGGCGGGGGGCCGCAGCATACGCTGTCGATTTTGGAGCTTGTGCAGTACTTGGAGAAAAAACTTGGACGTTCCATTCCGCATTCTTTTGATCAGTCGCGCCCCGGCGACCAGCCCTGCTATATCAGCGACATCCGAAAAGTGAACGCGGTGCTTGGCTGGGAGCCTCTTGTCGGGAAAGAAGAAGGACTCGACAATCTCTTTTCCTGGGTACAGGAGCATCTCGACGATTTCCGACGACTAGAGATTCTGCAGGCGCCCGTTCGAGAAACAGCACCAGCATCCGCTGCGGTCTCCTAAAAGACCGTTTTATGTCTCACGGTACGCTCTCCCTCGTCTTTGACGACGGGTACACGGACGTGTTTCAGCACGTCTTACCTCTCTTGAAGCGCGACAACATACGCGCGACGTTTGCCGTTCCGGTGAAGACGGAGCGCATTGCACAGAGCCACGGTGTGCCGATCACGTCGCTTGCCGCATGGAAAGAAACCTGCACGCGGGATGGCCACGAGCTGGCCGCCCACGGCGTGACGCATCGGCCACTGACGACGCTCACGGACGAAGAGCTTGCTGTGGAACTGCGCGCGTCGCAGCACGCAACGGGCGCAACAACGCTCGTCTACCCTGGCGGGGCGTTTGATGCGCGTGTGCAGAAAGAAGTTGCAGACATATTCCGCGCAGCGCGATCAACACACTGGGGCATGGAATCTCTTCCTCCCCGCGATCCGTACGCACTACGCACCCTCAATACCACGGGGAAAAATTTTCATTGGTGGAAATTCCGGCCACGAGAAATACAACTCCTTCTTACGGGCGGATGGCTTATTGAAACCTTTCACCGTGTCACGCCGGAACCGAAGGATCTGCATGACGTATCGCTTGCTGATTTTTCCGCGCATCTTGCCTGGCTCTCTCGCCTTCCTCTCCGTATTGCCACGATTCGGGACGTGATGCATGATGCATCGCCGTGACAACACTGAGCGCAGTCACTATTACGAAGAACGAGGAAGCGCATGTGGTGCGCGCGCTTCGCAGTGCGCAACCCGTGAGTACTGATATCATCGTTGTAGACTCTGAAAGCACGGATCGAACAGTGGAACGCGCAAAGCAATACACCGATCGCGTGTTTGTGCGCCCATGGCCGGGATACGGCCCGCAGAAAAATTTCGCGCTTGATCAGGCACGCGGCGACTGGGTGTTGTTTGTGGATGCAGATGAGGAAGTGAGTCCCGAGCTTGCGGAGGAACTTCGCAGCGAACTGGAACGTGTCCCCTCTCACGTTCATGTTGGTTTTGTAAAAATCGTGACGGAATTTCTCGGCCGTCCTCTCCGCCATCTATGGGGAACCAACCCTCGTCTGCTTCGTCGCGGGCACGCACGGTGGCAGGACCGAGCCGTGCATGAGCAGGTTGTGCGGACTGACGGTTCGATCGTGCGACTTGGCGATCCTGATACTGTGTTGTTCCGATCGATCCTCCGCCATCCCTCACACTATGAAACGCTCGAGGCATATCTGCAGAAACGGGAGTGGTATACACTCCGCGACGCAGAGGAAATGCTTGAGACGGGCGTTGACCGCATTGGCAAGCCCATCGGCGACCCTCTGCGTTCCCCGCTGGCAACCATCCGATTTCTTTTTGAGCGCGCGATGAAGCAATTCATCCGTCTTTTCATCAAGAAACGCGGATTTCTAGACGGGTGGCAAGGATGGCTTTGGTGCTTCGTATCTGCACAGTACGAATACCTGATGTGCAAAAAATATCTGATGTTGCGGAGAAGGGAAGTGACGGGGCAATCGGCACTCGGCAATCGGCAATAGTATGCGCGTCACACATGTTGCCCTTCGATATCCGCCCGCATCCGGCGGAGTGGAAGACTATGTGCAGAATCTTGTCGAGCGTCTCCGGGAAGGCGGCGAGGATGCGACGGTGGAGACTACCTTCCTCCGCACACATCATCCCCCAACATTTCTCGAGCCGCCGCCGATTGACCCGCCATACGTACATCGGCACCCTGTCCGCACGCTCGGCCCCCTCGCCTATCCTATTCCGCGCTCGCTCTCTCGTACGCTTGGGCGCGTGCATGCTCCCGCGCTTATCCACGCACACGGTTTTTGGTATGCGCCAGCGGATATCGCGGCACGTGTTGCGCGGCGCCGCCGTATGCCCTTTGTTTTTAATCCGTACTACGCACCTCGCACAAAGCCTCTGTGGGCGCTGTACCGAATGACCGTGGGGAAGTCCACACTCGCCGCAGCGGACGCCGTCGTCGTGATTTCGCCGCAGGAAGAAGCGGCGCTCCGTTCAGATGGCATGATCCCAAAACGTGTTGAACTCATCCCGCCCGGCATCGATCCTGCCGTGTTCGCTGTACAGCGCGATACCCCATTCGCAAAACGGGGCCTAGTAGGGAAGTCGGTGATATTTTTTTCCGGACGTATTGCGCGCGCAAAGGGACTCGACCTGCTTCTGAACGCCTTGCCACATGTCCTCCAGAAAGTCCCATCGGCGCATCTCGCTATCGCCGGAGAAGATTTTGGCGAGCAGGGAAGTCTCGTACAGCTTTCCGAGATGCTCGGCGTTTCCCACGCGATTACGTGGCTCGGAAAACTTTCGCGCGAAGAACTGCTTGCCGCATATCAACACACGCAGGTATTTGCCTTTCCCAGCCGATATGAAGCGTTCGGCATTTCTGTCCTCGAAGCGCAGGCTGCGGGATGCCCAGTGGTCGCGATGGACACGGCTTCCCTTCCCTTCCTCGTACAACACGAAGAAACTGGACTCCTGTTTCGTCCCGAAGACACGGATCATTGTGCTGCCTCGCTTCTCCGTGTGCTGAACGATCAGTCGTTCGCGCATCGCCTTGCCGAGCAGGCACGAGTACGCGCGCACCGCGATTTTTCCTGGGATCGCAGCATCACAAAACTTCGCTCACTCTACGCTGATCTGTTCCACACTCCCTCCAATCTCCCCACCTATTTTACCTATTTACGTAAATAGGTAAAATAGGGCGATGGCGAGGCTCAATATGGCACGCGTAGGACCGAGCGAACGGCTCGCGCTGCAGAACGAACTCGTTCGGGCAATCCATGTCCTCAAGAAGAAGGAAGTGTGGGATTTCCTGCGTGATCTCCTCACGCCAAGCGAGGTACTCATGCTTGGCCGACGTATCCGCATTGCACGAGGGTTACTTTCTGGCAAGAGATACGAGGAAATAGCGTATGCGGAGAAAGCGAGCTACTCGACAATCCACCTTGTGGATAGAGCACTCCAGCGCGGTCTTGAGGGATACCGGCAGGTACTTCCCCGCACTACGCGGCGCAGCACGCATCGTCACTCAAGAAAGCTCCCGAATGAAACCATCGAAATGGTACGCCGCCTCCCCGGCGCCGGGTACTTTCGCCTTTGGCTGAACTTGCTTGATGCAGGTGAAGAAAAATGAGAACTTACCTATTTACGTAAATACGTAAAAACACATGCAAAAGGACATACCCTCCCTTTTCGCTCGTCTTGAGCGACCACGTGTCCTGATTCTCGCACTGTCCGGCATCGGGAACCTTCTCATGGCAAGTCCGCTGTTCCGCGCGCTCCAGAACGCGAACCCGACCGCCGAGATCGACCTTGTCGTCTCTTCCCGCGGTACTAAAGGAGTCATCGAGGCAAATCCGCGTATCCGCCAGGTGTTCGTCGGATCGGCAAAGCCAAGTTTCTCTGCGTTTCGAAAGCTCGTTGCAACCGTTCGTCAGGAACGCCCGACGATCGGCATCGTCACGCACCCCGGCCAGCTCATTACGAGCGCCGGTCTGCTTTTTTTCTCGCGTATCCCTCGCCGTATCGGACACCGGTATTCCTGGATGATGCTTCGCAACTCCAGCTTCCTCCTGACGGATCCTGTCTCCCTTCTTCCGCTCCCGCCGCTCGAACACGCCCTGTCGACCCGCATCGCACACGATGTGGTACAGAACCTCCAGCTTCTGGAGCCGCTGGGGATCACACCTGATCCATTCGCCGCGCGATACGAATTCCCGCTCACCACGGACGATCGTGCCCGGGCGGACGCGTGGCTCATGAAACATACTCTGGGAAACCGCACACTGATCGGTATGCACCCGGGATCACATGGAGACTTGGCATATAAACGCTGGCCCGCAGAGCGATTCGCGGCATTGGGTGATCAACTTGCTGCAAGCCACAATGCCAGCTTCCTTGTGTGCGGAGGAACGGAAGAGCAGACACTGAAAACGGAAGTGAGCGCGCGCATGCGTGCACGCTCTGTGGTTGTCGACACCCCTCTTCGTGTCACCGCGGCGCTCATCGCGCGATGCGCGTTCTTTGTCTCAAACGATTCCGGACTGATGCATATTGCTGCATCGCAAAACATCCCGACATTTGGTCTCTTCGGACCTACGGATGAGCGTCGCACCGCTCCGTGGGGACCGCATGGTCACGTGATCCGTGCAGCGGGGACACAACCAACGTATGAAGTTTCCCGCCTGCAACGCCTTCGGGGGCAGCGCGGTACCGACCCTTCCCTTCTTGCGCTCTCCGTTGACGCGGTGATCAAACATATCAGCGTGCGGGAAGTTTCTCGCTCGTAGTTCTTGTTGGTTATTCGTGCGGAACGGTATCCTCTGCAATCTGCTGCTGGACCACGGGGGCGCTCAGCGCTTCCACGCGCCCGCGAAGCCGATCAAACACTTTCTGCGCGTCACCATGACGGTTTGTCGCTTGCTGAAGATGCCCGCCGACTTTTGCGAATTCTTCCCCAACGCGTCCGAAATCCTTCTGCAGCGTTGCAAGCGTCGCGAGAATCGTGCGTGCTTCCTCTTGCACGCGCAGCCCGCGTAATCCGACCAGAATGGTATACACGTAGGGAAGAAATGAATTGGGCGACACGGGAAATACGCGCAGGCGCGTAACGGAGTCCCAGAGCTCGGGACGACGCATGAGCTCGTAGAACACTCCCTCGGACGGCACGTACATAAACGCAAATGGCAGTGTACGATCGGCTTCCGCGATGTATTTTGTACTCACTTCTTTTGCCCGCTGCTTCACGTCCTGAATAAAGAGGCGTTCCGCCGCGCGGCGTTCTTCCTCATCCTGCGCGCGCACAAGCGGCTCATACGCCGCAAGCGGAAACTTTGCATCGACGGCGACGATATGGCCGTCGGACAGCTTCAGAATGGCATCCGCCCGCTCACCGGATGTGAGCGTGTATTGAAGGGCGTAGCGATCCGCGGGAAGAAGATCGGAGAGAAGCGCCTCGAGGAGCACTTCCCCAAATCCTCCTCGCGCGGACGGCGCGCGAAGCATTTTCTGGAAATCGAGAATTTCTCCGCTGGATCGGGCGAGTTGCTGCTGCGCTTCCTGCAGCCGCCCAAAATGCCCGGCAAGCTCTCGCGCAGTGCGCTCAAAGGCAGTGGTGCGCTCGTTTAGAAGCGAGTGCGAGGCAGTGAAATGCGATAAGACGTGCTGCTGCAATGTTGAAAAGCGCCGTTCGCCATCCTGCCGCACTTGTTCAAGCCGGGCCGCAAGGTCCGCGTGCATGCGCGCATTCTGCCCGTTCTGCCCACGCAGAAACCACATGGCCACACCAGCGATGGCCGCAACACCGAAGAAGAAAATCAGGAGTGTCAGGGGTTCCATGGGGACTTTCGGAAGAGTGCCATTCGACTCGCGTCAGCGAGGAGAATGACCCTGAGTGAGCGGAGCGAATCGAAGGGCCATAGACCCTTAAGCATATGCTGACGCTCGCTCATGGTAAACCACGCATCAGTCATCGCCACGGCGATTTAAGAAACATAGCAGCAGAGTTAACGGGAAGGCGAACGGATGGCAATGCCTTCGCTTTTGTCATGGTAGCGTCACGGGCGGGAGAAAACGTTTTCAGACGATCGGCATCGAGGGGAATCGCCACCCACCGGCCTGCCCCGCGACTTGTCCCGCGTAGCTCAAAGAGCGAAGTGGGAAGCCCAGAGGGCGAAGTGGGGTGTTTCATATGGAGTGAGAATGGCGCACGGATCGTTGCCTGCGGTTTGAGGATCAGCTCATCAAAGAGAATGGAGTGCTGCGCGACTTTGTCCATTGCGTTCAGTTCTGTGATGGGATCGCTTGCAGGAATGTGGCGATAGAAGGCTGCGCGATGCGGTGACGTCTGAAGACGACGTTCGGTCTCTTCGCGGAGGGAACGCACGATGGCGCGAAGGAATTCCCATTTCTTTTTCGGGACATCTACACGCGCAAACGCCCATCGAATATGAAACCCATTGCTGCCAGAAAACGTCAGCAGATAGCGAACATGCCGCTCTTCAAGAATATGCAGTGCTGTTTGTACAGCGATCACTCCCAATTTCAGCGGAATCTCGCGAATATCAATGTCAAGTGCAAACCAAAAATCCTGCTTGCCCTCGAGGTGCGGAAAGAACTCATAGCCATGCTGGCGAACAATCTCGAGAAGCGCCTCACGATCTTCGATCGTGATCCAACGACGATTGGATGCGTGCCGTCGAAACACCGGCGTGTGGTCGAAGAGATGTCGCACAGCAACGCGCCGTCCGCGCAGAAACGGCAGCATCGTACCGGCAACGGCCGTGTAATACGCAACGATCGCTTGGTCTGGCACACATACAGTATATCCCCTGCTGCGCACGCGCGTTCCACGTATGCCTTGTGATATACTTACATGTGAGTATGCGACGCATTCTTCTCATCCTTGTTCTTGCGCTGCTTCCCATGATAACTGCAGCGCAGGAAGCCGAAGAGGATTTCGACACCCGACTCGTGGAAGTAGAATTTATTGAAGACCAGAATCTTTCATTTTGGGAGCGCGTGTGGGCTTCTCTCCGCGCACAAGTCACGGGCATCATCCGCCCGCGCGAGGGGACAAAGATGATTGCCACTCTGTCCGCATACTCTCCGCGCGCAGTCGAGACCGACAGCACGCCGTGCATTGGTGCGCGGGGCCGGGTCTTTCGCGGCATGGTTGCGTCGAACTTTCTTCCAAAGGGAACACAGCTCCGCATCGAAGGAGGCGGGCTGGCGGAACTTCTCGACATTGAACCCGATCAGTTCTATATCGGGGATAGCATGAATGATCGGTATGGGCGAGGGTTCATGGACATCTGGGTGCCAAAAACGCAGAAAGCGCGGGAGTTCGGACGGCGCCGCCTTGAGGTGCAGATCGTGCGCTACATCCCGCAAAGCGACGTCCGACGAGTGCTCGCAGAAAAATTCAATGCGCAGTTTGCGGAGCGCCACGCGCCGCCCACACCAACACCGAAAGTCAAAGCGCAGCCCAAGCCTACGCGCACGCCGGAGCCCGGCGAAGAGCTTGCTGTAGAGTCATCGCCGGGACTGTTTGAAGGCCTGCAGACATCGTTGCAACGCGCATTCGGATTTTTGTCCGCCCGCGTCGGCATCACGCAAGAAGTAGACTGCTTCGCGCCGTCGTAATCACTCGCAAAGCCAAGGGTGCAGAAAAACGCCTGCGATGAACGCAGGCGAGAATCAGTGTGTCCGTTACGGGAATTGCGGGTTCACTCCAGGTGGCGATGGTGACTCTAGATCAGCCGGTACTGGGGACGTCATCCTCGCGATGCAGCAGGTTCAAAATTCAGCAAGGTGGCAGCCCCGGGTGAACACTAATCAAACCATCGGCACGCTCATTCGGTTGTTGGCGGATCCATCATGGGTCGAAAAGTGGAAAAGCATTCCGCAGACGTTGCCCGTGGCCTCCACTGTGCCGGCGGCATAGGCGATTGCCAACGTCAGCCGAATTCAGAACAGTGCTCGCTGGCAGAATCTGGCGCAGATGAGCGAGAATCCGTCATCGTCGCGGGTTAGTGAGAACACTCGACACAGACATCGCGGGCTGGTACCCTCCCAGACAGATAACCATGCCTCCGACCCGGCGTCAGGAACCCATCATGGGCGAACGGACCTACACGGTCGTCTTCGAGCAAGACATCGAGACGGGCCGGTTCACCGCGACAGTCCCGGCGCTTCGCTGCGTCACCGAAGGCGAATCGCTCGATGAAGCGCGGTCGATGGTGAAAGAAGCAATCGAGCTTGAACTCGCCGCCTTGAAAGAGAAGGGTTTCCCGATTCCGGAAGAAACGAGCCGGCCCCCGCAGCCGCTCGTCGAGCGCATCGCCGTGGGCGTTCCCTGATTCGACACGATGGGAGGCAAGCGGCTCCCGGCCGTTCGACCACGGGAGGTCATTCGAGCACTCGAACGCAACGGCTTTGTCATCCGCCGGCAAACCGGCAGCCATGTGCAGCTGTACCACCGGACGGACCCAAAGCGGTTCGTGACCGTGCCGTATCACAACAAGGATTTGAATATCAAAACGCTCCGCAGCATCATCGCGCGGGCGGGGTGGACGATCGAGGAGTTTCTGGAGGTGCTGTAAAATTCAGAGCGGAAGGCAGTACACAACGCCAAGTTCTGTAGACTCGTGGTGAGAGTCACAAGCAGTTGACGCTGACAGTGCCGGCGTGTTGTTGTGTACTGACAAGCGGCCGTGAATTTGGCGGCCCGAAGGAATACGCATGGACTCCACAGAGCAACCCGGAAGGAGCCAAGGTGCAGACGACCAGGAGCCAGAGGCGAAAATGGAAACTGGGCCGGCAAAGAAACGGGCAAATCAGCTCGATACCGTCCTCACGGAGTATCGGACCATTCGTGACGAAATCGTGCGGACCGAGGACCGACAGATTCGCATCGTGTCGGTCTATATTGTGGCCGTCGGAGCAGCATACGCGTTCATGGCCGGCCGCGAGAAGAACCATTGGGATCTTCTTCCATTCCTTGGAATCTTTACGGCTGGGTTCCTCTGGCTGTATGTCGCGCAAGGCCGCTTGGTGACGCTGTTGAGTTCGTACATGTTGGAGGTGTTGGAGGGAAAGAAGATTCCAGCACTCGCAGGGAAAATCAGAGCATCGGCTGGAATATCACTGACGCCAGCGGAGAAGCAGCCGATAGGCTGGCAGCATTTCTACCGAAATCATCATTCGTACTCGCGTCTCAACACTCTCCGTGTGCTCTGGGGCGCGACACTATTTGTCGGCTTGGGAATGCTACCGCCATGCGGGTACTGCCTTGCTGTCCTGAAGCACTTTCTGTGCACGTCGGTCTCATCTCTCAACGATACGATATGGTCCGGACTTGGCGCGTCGTGGAGCGTGATCGCGATGGCGGTGATCCTTGGAATTATGGGGTTTGCCTGCTACTCCGCCATTGAACTCGGGCGCAATCCAGAAAAGAAGGCAGTGGAGGGTCGAGAATAAATAAAGGGGACAAGCCAATGAGCTTGTCCCCGCGGTTGAAGCGCGGCTCCAGACTGGTGTCTTCCCTCGTCACTACTTTGCGATCGGAGCGGTCGCAAGAAACAAAAGCGAGAGTAGCATCATTCCAAGGAAGATGAGGATCGTCCAGAGTAAGGCCCCGACATCGATTATCGGTCGCTTGGCTCCGCGGCGATCCTTTGGGGTTTTCCTGTGGATCCCCGCGCGCGTTCGGCACAGGCGGTCATGCGATTGGCATCGGCAGCGGTGGGTTCTTCCAATCCACAAACAACATCGGATCACGGGCGTGCATTACAGGTCCTCCGGCATGATTGTGGGCACCAAGAGCACGTCTCTCGGCAACAAAGAACAGGCGGAAGTAGTGTGAAGCGGGCCAGCCTCGGTGTCAACAGGCGCGGCCGATACCTCTCGTTTGAATCTCTTTGGCGCCCTTCGTGGTTTTCACTGTTCTCTTCGCTTCGTTCGAACCCGGTTTTGTGGCTTGTTTGTGCGGAGATTTCGGTGTCCGCACTGTTCTCCACAGGATGGTAGCCCCACGGGGATTCCTCCTCACCCGTCGTCCGGCCTCCCCCGCCATGGCGGGGTCGAAGCCGGACTCCTCCTTCGGAGCCCGGGTTTCTAAAACTCTCAAGCAGTTGAGAGTTTTAGAATACCCTTCGAATCCTCCGTGGACACAAAAGAAAAATAAAACCGCCACAAGGGCGGTCTTTATTTTCCTTGGTAGCCCAAACGGGGATTCGAACCCCGGTTTTAGCGTTGACCCAGCCCTTTCTGGTACCGCCACGGGGATTTCTCCTCTCCCGACTGGATGCCACTGGCATTCAGTCTCCTCCGGAGCCGGCCACTTCTGCTCGGTACCGTCCTCGCAGAAGTTGGCTTCAAATCCCCGTGACAAAAAATGACGCCGCCGCAAGGACGGCTTTATTTTTTCTTGGTACCGCCACGGGGATTTGAACCCCGGTTCCATGGCTGAGAACCATGTGTCCTAGACCGGGCTAGACGATGGCGGCAAAAAGAAAGGGCTGGGCTAGGCCGCCACCGCCACGGGCGGGGCCCCGCCTGCAGGCGGTGGGGCTAGACCCGCCTCCGCTCCTCGCGCTGCACTCGGAGCTACGGACGGGCAGGCGATGGGGCCCGATTGCTGGAAATGCAAAACGTGCGCGACGCGCCTCGCACTGTACCGGACGCGCATCTCGTTGTCGAGACGCGCACGCGTACAACGCATACACAAAAAGCCGAGAGCACTGCTCCCGGCTGAGATAAACACTGTCACTCCGTTTTTCCTGGAAGGACGAGAAACGTCTTGAGCGGACGGACGTGCAACTTGAGCTCGACGGTCTCGATGCCAGTGAACCCATTCTCCACAACGCGCCCACGACTTGGATGCGCGCCAGACCACCAGATTTCGTACAGCGTCGCACACCCATTCTGCACCACAATGCGAGAATCCAAGAAACGCGGCGGACCCAAGACGCTTGCGGACCGACGATCAGCGGCAGTGTCTGCCGGTGGCTCCGCTGCTGGCTTGGCCATCTGTGGCATCCATGCGTCACATGCACCGTGCAGCGGACGAAGAACAGCAACATCTGTACTCATAGCGCCTCCTCTCGCGCTGAACCGACCTGTGGAAAAGAACACGCAGGGGACGCTGTCGTCCCCCTCCGAGAGTCCCCTATTCCTCTCTCAGCATCTTCCGAACGAACCTCGCCGTCAACGGGGCGACGAACGCGATTGCCGACCCAGCGGATCGGATGCCGTTGCACGCACCGGCGGAATGCGAAGATAGTCAAATGCGCGTTTGGCAAACTCGCTGAAGAGCGGCGCGGCGGTGCCGGATGCAAGTGAGAGTCCCGCGGGATTATCGAGCTTCACCATGGCAATAAACGCTGGATTGTCCGCAGGCCCAAACCCGATAAAGGAAATAATTTTCTTATCCGCGGAATATTTGCCGGTTTCCGGATCCGCCACCTGCGCGGTGCCAGTCTTCCCACCCACATAATATCCCTTCACGCGTGCAAGCTGCGCCACGCCATTCTCCACCACCGAGACGAGCATCGCACGCAGTTTCGTCGACACTTCCGGACGGACCACTTGCCGAATCACTTTGGGTTCCACAATCTCGTTCTGCCCGTCGGGATACCGAATTTCGCGGATGAGCGTCGGCTGCAGGAGACGTCCGCCATTGATCAGTGCCGCATTGGCAACGAGCGCCTGCAGCGGCGTCATCACCACGCCTTGTCCGAACCCAATGGTCGCCGTGCGCGTATCTCCCCAGGTACCCGGGAGGGGAAGTTGCCCAAGCGCTTCGTCCGCAAGCGAGACGCCGGTGCGTTCCCCAACGCCAATGCGCCGCAGAAACTGGTACAGCTGCTCCGCGCCGACTTTCAGCGATACCCACACCATCCCCACGTTGTTTGATTGCTCCAACACTTCGGTCATCGTCACGGTGCCGTGATGTTTCCCGTCATACGTATTGATGGTAAAGGGAGCAATGTGCACAGGACCGGTGTCTTGCATGGTCGTGTCCGGTTCTACCAATCCGTGTTCCAGCGCCGCTCCCATAATCAACGGTTTGAACACGCTTCCGGGCTCAAAAAGATCGGAAACAATCGGATTGTTAAACGTTTGGACATCCCGAATGGCATTGGGCGCATTCGGATCAAAGGTGGGGTAGGCAGCAAGCGCAAGAATACCTCCGGTGTTCGGATCCATCACCACCACTTGCGCGCGCTCTGCACCGAAACGTTCGTACCCTTTGCGCGCAATGTCTTGCGCAGTAGTTTGCAGCACACGATCAACGGTGAGAATGACGTCCGCGCCATTCTCCACCGGTGTGAAGGCGGAGTCGCCAACCGAAATCATGCGGCCTGCGGTATCGCGTTCCGTCGCGCGAAAACCGGCTGCCCCGCGCAGCAGCCCATCGAGTCCTTCTTCAATACCGTATTCGCCCCGCATGAGCAGGCCCGATTCACGCACAAATCCCAGCACATGCGCGGCCAGCGTCCCCTCGGGATAGGCGCGCTGCGCAACCTCTCGGAAGGCAATGCCGGGAAGATTTGCGCTTTGGAGTTCTGCAATCGCCTCGGCATCAAGCTCTTCGGCCCCCGGCAGAATGGGCTCATAGGGATCGGTGGGATTCCCGAACCGACGGAGAAATTCGTTGATGCGTTCCTTCCGACGTGTATCCTGTTCGGAAAGTTTGTCTGTGAGCGGACGGCCTTCCTCGGCTTCCCGTTGCGCATCCCGCTCTTCTTGCTTCCACTGGCCAGTGGCAACAAGCGTCTCTTGCCGTCGCTGCTCCGCGCGCGTCTGGTAGCGCTGCACAATCTCCGCAAGAAGTTCTGCGGCACGTTTGAGATCGCTGATATCACGCGGTACCACATAGGCGGATGGAACAAGCCGAGTGGTGGCAACCGCAATCTCCTGATCGCTGCCGGCGTCGGCAAGAAACACGGATCCGCGGGCCGGAAAAAGCGCGCCCCGCCGCACGCGCTGCGCCTCGGCAAGCTCGAGAAAGTATTCGGACCGCAAGACCTGTAAATAGGCAACGCGCGCCGTGATCATAGCAAACACCGCAATCGTCAAAGCACGAAACCAGAAAAAGCGATCTCTGCGCGGCGCCGGCGCCGATTGCCCGTACATCATCGTAGCCTTCTAGTGTAGCCGACATCTCCACGCGGGGTGGAGACCAGCACCTACTGACGACTCACGCCGACAGGAATCTGCCCGGTGACAACCGTCGTGAGGACAGGCGTGGTATACACGGAGGACCCCACCGGCACCAAATTCAGCTTTACGACGTGATCATGAATGCGCTGGAGGGATTGAAATTCGGCAACCTCGAACTGCAACCCCGCTTCTTCCTTGCGCAACTCTTCCGCGCGGCGCTCGAGCAGGGAAATGCCGTAGCCCGACGTGGCTGTGGTGATCGTCTGACGAATATAGAAGAATCCAGCGCCCGACGCCACAAGAATGAGCCCGAGTGCCGTGAAAAAGAACGACCAGGAGAGTCCGCGTCGTTGCTCAACGTGTCCCACGCGCCATACTGGAGGCGTCGTGCGTCCCCCCATGGAACGTCGGTGGAAAAGCATTGCGTTGTGTGTGGTTATTGATGTTCGATGATGCGAAGTTTTGCGCTGCGGCTTTTTGGGTTAAGAATGTGTTCGCTCTGTGCGGCACGAAGGGTGTGCTTCGTAAGAATGGTGAATGCGCCGGTGGCGCTGGCAGCGCGGAATCGGTGTTTCACCAGCCGATCTTCTCCCGAGTGATAGGAGAGAATGGCGAGTCGTCCGCCATGATCGAGGAGCTCCAGCGCGTCGTTCATGCCCTGCTGCAGACTTTCGAATTCGCGATTCACGGCAATCCGCAATGCTTGGAAGACGCGGGTAGCGGCGTGAATGCGTCCGTGCCGCGCAGCGGGCGGAAGCGCGCGAATAACGAGATGCTTCAGCTCGCTTGTCGTCGTGATCGGAGAACGGCGACGCGTCGTGACGATGGCGTCGGCAATTCGGTGCGCGAAGCGCTCGTCACCGTAGGCAGTAAAGATCTCCGCGAGTTCCTCTGCAGAAAGGCGCATCACGATATCCGCTGCCGTATACGCCGGCTTCTGCTGCGCAAGTCGTCGGAGAGAAGACATGTGCGGCTCGGGAAGTGCAACACTGCCTGTCGGATCAAACCGCATGTCCAGCGCTGCGTCTGCGCGGAACGAAAATCCGCGCGCCGCATCCAAGTGCCCTGAACGAAGGCCAAGATCAAACAGAATGCCGTTGACTGCCGTGGCGCCTGCCGCCTGCGCGTGACGCGTGAGCTGCGCGAATGTTCCCTGCTCAAGGCGAACGCGGTCGCCAAACGGTGCAAGAAATTCTTGCGCCGCGTGCAGTGCAGCAGGATCCAGATCAAGGCCGAAGAGCCGACTGTCAGCGCCGCTGGCAATCAGCAGTGCGGCAGCATGCCCTCCGTCACCCACCGTTCCATCAATGAAGGATCCCCCCGGTCGCGCGAGAAACCGCACGATCTCTTCCTGAAGCACGGGTACATGCCGCGTCGTGTCGTCAGGTCGCGGTGATATGTCCGATGGTTTCGGCAATGGCTTCACTGCGTTTCTCCGTGCGACGGGTGTAGGCATCCCATGCAGCCGCGTCCCAGATTTCCAGTCGGTCATAGACACCGGCAATAACGAGCTGCTTGCGCAAGCGCGCGTAGGACCGAAGATACTCCGGAAGCATGACGCGTCCCTGGCCATCGAGCTTCATATCCATCGCGCCGGCAAGGAGCAAGCGGGCGAATGCCCGACTGGCCTGTGCCGTCAGCGGAAGACGAGCAAGATTTGCAGACAAGCGCTCCCACGTGGCGCGTGGGTACACGAACAGACAGCGGTCTACTCCTCGTGTTATGACAACCCCTTGAGAAAGATCGTTCCGAAACTTGGTGGGGAGGTTCACACGACCTTTGGGGTCCACGCTGTGGCGATATTCTCCGAGAAACATAGAAGGTGGGGGACAAGAAGGAAGGGCACGTCATGTTGATGTTGATGTTGGCTCGGTTGTGTGTTTCTAGGGGATTTTTCCACAGCAGTATGCGGGGTGGGAACCACTTTTCCCCACTTTCGTCCACCAAGAGCCATTGTACACCACTTCCCTACTCCGCACAAATACCCTGTCAAGAGCGGGAATACGCCTCAGGAAAAAACTCGCACCGATCCGTGGTGCGAGGGACATACAAGAGTGTGTTTACTTTCCTCTTTGCAATTCCGGCCAGTCTGAGTCCTGATATGCAAGACCCGCGCGAATAGTTTCAAGGCATTGCATACGTCTCGTGCGTTTTTCTGGAGGGCGATCGTGTACCCAGTGCAAAAACTCTGCGACAACGAGAAACATTGGAAAAGGGAGCCACCCAAGAATGGTGCCGTCGTGCTGCGCCCACGCAATGACGCAAATGAGGACACAGAGGCACACAGTGAACAGAAATAATGGTCTCACCGCCAACGGCATATCGACTCCTTGCGGCATAGAAGAACCGCGTACAAAGGAACAAGCGCATACACTCTACGTCTTTACACGTTGCAAAATCAAGATCACGCAATCAGCGTTGAGCTTTTTTTTGTTTTCCGCTGGTTTTTCGCAACCGCTTCAATTCTTCCTGAAACGTATCCGCGTCTCGAAACGCCTTGTAGACCGACGCAAAACGAATATAGGCAACTTCATCCAGTTCTTGCAACGCGCGCATCACGCGCTCACCGATCACGCGGCTTTCCACCTCCTCCTCGCCCCGCGCTTGCAGTTCCCGCTCGATTTCCGCGAGCATTTCGCGGACGCGCCGCTCTGGCACCGGACGCTTTTCCAACGCGCGGCGGATGCCGCTTTCCAGCTTGATGCGTTGATACAGTTCGCGACGGCCGTCTTTCTTTACCACAATGAGCCGCGGTAACTCCACTTGTTCATACGTGGAAAATCGATGCCCGCACTTCTCGCATTCGCGGCGGCGCCGGATGGCCGTTCCATGCTCGATCACGCGAGAATCAACAACCTTCGTCTCTTCCTTTTGGCAGGCCGGACAATGCACGCCTGTATAGTATCAGGTGGTTACCAACAAGATGGCGGCGAGCGCGGCCATCCCGAAATCTTCAATAAGCGTAATGGTTGTGAGCGGTACTTTTAAGAATGTCCCTAAGCAGGCGCATTGAAACTGTTCCTTTTTCGCCACCTTCAACGCAACGCCGATTCCGCTAAAGGTCATCACAATCAGCTCCGCCCAGAGCACCGGTCGGGGCGAGATGTTGAGGATCATGGCCAAGCCGAAGAACAGTTCAATGAACGGATAGATGTATCCATACGCGAAGATGCGCTGGGCAAGCAGATCATAGGTTGAATACCCCTGCGCAAAGCCGGGAAGATCCATAAGCTTGAAACCGGAGAACACCAAGAAAAATCCGATCATAAAATAGGAGATGGTCGTCGGCAGAGAAAACGTTCCCTGCGAAGAATCGCGAACGGCAAGCGCTATGGTCGTCAGGAGCAGCATCCCCACGACAACAATAAGCGGGAGGTAATTCTTCCACGTGGGTTCTTCTATTCCATGATCACTCTGCACTGCCGTTTGTTGCGCTGCATGCTCCGGCACGAGCTTCATGCCGCACTTCGGACACCGCCCCGGCATGTCCTGGCGAACCTCCGGATGCATCGGACAGGTATAGGTCATGGACGCAGTCTACCGTATATACGCTCTTGGGGCGCGGTTCTACTCTCACTTCGCTATTTCTTTGTGACGTATTTCCAGAGCGCGGCAATACTTAGGCACAAGGCGACAAGCACGAGGATCCCAAAGATCCAACCGAACGCCATCATGCCGGATCCGTATCCGCCGCCAGCAAATCCGTAAGGCATCATCGTGTACTCACCTCCCTTGCATTCTTCCTCTGTATACCATGGTGGACGATGGAGGATTCGAACCTCCGACCCCTGCAATGTGAATGCAGTGCTCTAACCGCTGAGCTAATCGTCCTTACGTCTCAAGAACAGGTTCTGGCTTTCCTGGTGGCAATGTGCTTGGCGCAGGTCTCGGAGCGTCCGCAGTGTACGGCAAGGATTTCTCCTCGTCGAGACCGGACAGCGCTTGCGTGGCGATCCGGCACATGAGATCAAATCCGCGCGTCACGGTATCAATATCAGACCCGCCGATCAGCGGTCGCAAAAGCGCATTCGCCCACAGCACTTCATATGTCATCGTCCGGCTTTCCCGGAAACGACGGCTCGTACATGCAAGACGCAATAAGTGCCACACGTCTTCATCCTGTTCTGTGGGCGCTTCATGCCGATCTCCCCATCGCTCTTTGCCATCGTGCCGATGCGGCGCATTCACATGGAGATGCACCAAAGAAGGCAGCAAGGATGCGGCCGCGCGTTTCACCGCAGCAACATCCCCGCGGTACGCAAGCAATGCATGCGTGAAATCCCATGTCCATCCCACCGGCGCGTCCATCTGCTCCCCGCCGCCCAGCATGCCGATCGCATCCTCAATTTCCGCAAGCGTGCCGCCAACAAGTTCCAGACCACCGAACCGCTCGGCAGTATTTTCCAGCGCGAGAATCACACCGGCTTCTCGCGCGATATCCACCGATGGCGTAAGGCTCGCGGCAGCCGTGCGCACTGAATCATTCGCTGACTGATGACCGTGACACCCAAGATGCAGGATGTAGAGAATAGGCTCATCAATGCCAAACTCCGCGCGAAGCTGACCAAGAAATTGGCATTCCCGCTGGAGGGCGGCAGTGTTGGAGCGCAGCGCGCGCGGATCCGCAAGATTGCGCGAGAAGCGCGAGGGCGCCCAGCTCCGAGCGAGATACGGCGCATGGAACACGCGCGGCGGGGGGAGCTGTTCACGATCCATCCGGCGACGAATGCGCGCAAGCGCGCGCGTCTGCGCGTCCATGCGCTCGTTGCTCCAGTTATAGACAAACGGCAGAAAGACTTCGCGCGCTTTTCCGTGTTCCCGCGCAAACCGTCGTGCCCGTCCCGGCGCAAACACCGGTCCGAGCCACTGTAAGGTACCGACAAAAAATGACGGCAGAAATGCGGAAATCTGCTTCGCGGACGTCATTGCTACCGCGCGGAAGAAACAGGCGACTGCTGAACAAAAGTATTGACCAGCTCGACAGGATGCGTGCGCAAAATTTCTGCGAGAAAATGATCGTTCATTTTGCGGCGATAGTCATATTCTTCCACGGACATGACGGTGAAATTAATGTCTCTGCCCAGCTCTTCCTGTACCGTGTCAATGAATTGTCGGAAGGGAACGGGTTTGAGATCGCCGACAATCAGAATGTCCGTTGGCGCATGTTTCGCCTGTACAAAAAATCCTGTGAGGAGCACCAGACGCACGTGGCCAATACGGCGCACCCCTTCGAAGAGCTGATCGGTCACACTCTTTCCGCCCTTTGCGGCGAGCTTTGAGAGTTCTTCGAGCAGGGGGAATGTTGGATTCACCGTGTAGAATTTCTTCCCGGCGCGGAGGTGGGTTTGGAGCAAACCGATGCGCCGTAGATTCTCGACTTCTCTCCGGATACTGTTCACGCGCTCGCTGACGAGCCGAGAGAGTTCCCGGACATAGTAGGGACGCCGTACACCGCCAGTGAACAGCACAAGGAGTTTCGCCCGGGTGCGAGAGCCGAAGAGTCGCTCCAGAGGGATGACCATCAACGGGTACAATACGGCTCCCGTTTCCTCGTGGCAAGAATACGTGTCAACTGCTCACCGTGCATGGGTGTTCCGCACGCCGAGACGCGCCTGTGCGCAGCGCAAAAGCGCCTGCGCAACGATTGTGCACAGCGTGAACACTCTCTGTGTCCTTCCACACCATACGGGTGGTATACCCCCGCGAGAAACACCCCTCCGCTTACATAGAAGGTTTCTCACGGGGTATACTGCCCCCAGCCGACGATGGATCGAACTCTCGCCACGGACATGGATGATATGACTTCCTCCTCACCTTCCGTGCAGGATCGGAAGCCAGACCTTATCTCGGAAGCCTCCGAGCTTGTCGTGTGCGATGCGGAAACCGCGCCAGTCTTGTGCGACACATTCGTCTATGAGCCAGAAACTCAAGAGAAATCCCTCGGGTCGCTGTATGTGGTTATCGAGACAGTGAATCTTGATCAGGCCGGAGGAACGACGGAACACCCCGGCGCATCATCCGCGCGTACACTCATTGATCTTGTGGTGAGCACGCTCCGCGCCGAGTATTATCGCGATGCGTCACGCGACATGCTCACAAGTTTTGAGGCTGCGTTGGCGGCAACAAATGAAACGCTCGCACGTACCGCGCAACGCGGCCTTGCGGAATGGTTGGTGAATCTGCACGCGGCTGTCGCCGCCATCCAGAACACGACTGTCCATGTGACCCGCGTTGGCAATGCGTCCGTGCTCCTCTTGCGGCAGGGGGCGCTGACAGACATCGGGGAGGGACTCACCGACCCCTCAATGCGCAATCCGCGCGCAACATTTACCAACGTCGCGAGCGGCACGGTGAGTGAACACGACGTGCTCCTCCTGACGAGCCCGCAGTTCTTCCGCCATATCTCGAAAGATCGCTGCGCGTCGATGCTCGCAGGAAAATCGCCAAAGCAAGCATCGGCATACCTGCGGGATCTTCTTGCGGAAAGCCAGGAAACGCCAACGCTTGCCGGTCTCTTTACGCGTTTCTCCCGCGCTCCCATCGCCTTGCCTCCTCTTCCGCGCGCTCCCGAGGCATATACCGCTTCGCCACCGCCGTCCGCCGCTCTCGGGACATACATGATGCGTCGTCCCGCATTCCGTCCACCCCCGCCAGTACGATTTCGACGCCGCCGCGGTATCGCCGCATTTCTTCAGCAAGGCGCGCACTTCATCGGCTACGCTCTGCGCGCGCGATTCTTCCCCGCTGTCGGAAGCCTCTTCCGCCGCGGAGCGGATGCTGCCCGCTTTGCCGCGACAAAAACCACGCACTCCGTCCCGCACTTATTTTCTTCCCTGAAAGAGGCGGGAGCGGGGTCATCCGTGCTCGGGAAACTGCGTATCCCGTCATCACTTCCTTCGGCAGGCGCATTGACCACGAACGTCCCCCAACAGATGCGCACAACGATGCGCAATTGGCCGCGCAGCACCAAGATTTTCTTTGGCCTCACGCTTCTCTTCGCCATCCTCTTCGTTGGCAGCGTGATCTTCCTCCGACGCAAGGGGATTGAGGATGCGGCAGTGCGCGCCGCCAGCGAAAAACTCCAGGGAGCACGGGTACAAAAGGATACTGCAGACGCAGCGCTCATCTACGACAACACCACCGAAGCGCGTCGTCTCCTCCGCGAAGCGCGAGATGGTGCCACGGCCGTGAAAGCAACGGAGTATTACCACCCGGAAGCAGATCAACTTCTCGCCGCAATTCAAGCGTCGGAAGACAAAGCCGAACAAGTGGTGCGTGTTACGGAACCCACGCGCGTCGGAGACTTCGGCAGCGTTGCGCCCGATGGACGCGCGCGCGGACTCGCGGCTATTGGGTCATCTCTGTTCGCGTTCCATCCGGAGACAAACGCCGTGTTTCGCCTGTCTGTCGATAACGGCGAAACCACCACGCTTGCGCAAACATCTCAAGGGATCGGATATTTCCGACAGGCATTTGCCATTCCGGCCGAGCAGATGATCCTCTTCGCGACCGACGCGCCGGGACTCGCGCTCTTTGATACCACGCGGGGCGATGTGTTGAAACAAGAACTCACGCCGACGCCGGAGGGAATAAAAGACATTCGTTCCATCGCAACCTTTGGAAGCCGTCTCTACCTACTCCTTCCCGACGTGAAACAAATCTTCGGATATTCAAAGACACTCGCGGGATACTCCGGCGGCGCCTCATGGTTAAAGGATATGAAGATTCCTGTCGACCGCGCAGTATCCATGGGCGTTGATGGCTACTTGTATCTGCTCTTCGACGATGGGAACATTCAGAAGTTTTTGAAAGGTGCTCCGGTAGAATTCGCCCAAGCCGAACTAACCACGCCCCTTTCCCGCGACGCGCGGCTCTTCATTAACGAGTCGCTTGCACACCTCTATGTACTCGACGTGCCGAACAAGCGGGTTGTGGTGTACGACACCACAGGGAAAGTCTCCAAACAGCTTGTGTTCCCGAACGCGGGAGATCTTCGCGATCTCGCCATCGGCGGAAAGGAAGAAACGTTGTACGTCCTTGATGGAACCGCGGTGTTTAAGGTTCCGCTGAAGGAAGAAAAGAAATAACCGGTATACTCCCGGCCATTTCCGCGGAGCGCTGAATGATGGATGTCGTCCCCGCCTGTGAGCGGGGACCCGTTGTGCACGGATCCCCGCGTTCGCGGGGATAACACTGAAGTAGCCGCGGCTATTTCAGTGTCACTTTCGCTCCGGCGCCTTCCAACTTCGTCTTGAGATCCTCGGCTTCTTTCTTGTCGACGCCTTCCTTCACGGGCTTTGGCGCGCCGTCAACGAGATCTTTGGCTTCCTTCAAGCCTTTGCCGGTGATCTCCCGGACAAGCTTGATCACGTTGATCTTGTTGCCGCCTGCCTCCGTCAGTTCAACGGTAAACTCGCTCTTCTCCTCTGCTGCGGCAGCGCCACCTGCAGCGGGTGCCGCTGCAACTGCTACCGGTGCGGCTGCAGAGACCCCGAAGTGCGCTTCGAGAACCTTCACGAGTTCCGCGAGATCAAGCACCGAGAGCTTCTCGATCTGCCTCACGAGATCTGCAAACTTCCCGGGGATTTCCTTGGATGTTTCGTCTGACATTGCTCTATTGGGAATTACGAATGAGGAACTAGGAAGAAGGGAACGGTTGCGCGTTCCTTATTCCTACTTCCTACTTCATACTTCCTGCTCGCGCGTGCAACACCGCAGGCAGTCCACGTAACACGCTATGGCCAATGCCGAGGAACCCGCGCAGCGGGCCGGAAAGCACGCTCACAAACTGCCCCCGCAACGTTTCCATGGGTGGGAGCGTTGCCAGTTGCGCGACCGCCGTGGCGTTCAATGACTTTCCCTCAAGCACACCGCCGAGAAATGTTGCTTCTTCGTGTGCGTTCACATACGCATGGAGCGTCTTCGCCGGCGCGAGGAGATCGGTGCTCCAGGCAACAAGAATCGAGTCCGCCGCATCAAACGAGACCGCCCACTGCAATTCTTCCGCAATACGCCGAAAGAGACGCTTTGGGATCACTTGCATGCGCCCGCCGCTTGCGCGCATTGCGCGCCGCAGCGCCATGCTTTCCTGCATGGGCAGCGCACGAAACGAAGCGACCACAGCGGAGGGTACCTCACGCAGGGTCTGCATGAGTTCGGTCACCAATTGCTCTTTGTCCGCACGTTTGAGAACCATAAAGCGATAAAAAAATCTCGGGACGCGATTTCCGAGAGGACGACTGCACATGGATACCGGCAAACGCCAGCGTGTGCGAATTCCTCTTCGCGGGATTTACGGGACCTTTCGGTCACCTACCAGCAAGTCTTCGGAACGCGTTGGTGACTATCCTAAAACGAAGCGAAAAGAGCGTCAAGTTTTAAGAAAAACCGCCAAGAGGAGACGTGCGGTGAGGGGGTCCCAGCACAGAGCGGTTACTTTCCCACAAGCACCGCTCCCCCCTCACCCACGTTCCTCTTGGCGGAGAGATTCGAGGTGGAAACGCTGCGATGCGCTTGTACGTCTGTACGAAAGAATCAAGCACGATCCATCACCATCACAACGCGTTTCCACAAAGGACAGCCGCTGCCGGAAGGCCGATATTCTCCTTGGTCTCCAACAGCGACCAGGTCACAGTCGACTCTACGCCTCACCATATGCAGGCGTCAAACTCCCCTACCGTGTAAGATAGGTTGCTTTCGCGCGGTTATGCTCATCAAGCGTCACCGAAAAAATCGTGCGGCCATCCGGCGCGGAGAGATAGTACACGAACTTGGATGCTTCCGGCTTGAGCGCCGCTTTCAGGCTTTGCAGGCCGGGATTCCCGATGGGCCCTGGCGGCAGTCCGCGATATTTGCGCGTGTTGTACGGCGAATCCACGGCAAGATCTTTGACAGTCAAAGGCTTTTCCCAGTTATCGAGCGCGTACCGAATGGTGGCATCCGCATCAAGTCCCATTCCCGCCTTCAACCGGTCCCAGAGAATACCCGCAACAAGACGCATATCGCTTTCTGACTGGACTTCCCGCTCGACAATAGACGCCATGGTCACGAGCGCGTGCACCGATGCGGCGGGATGTCCGTTGCCGGGCGCGGCGCTCGTTTCCTTTTGAGCGGCATCTAACTGTTCCCCGAAGCGTTGGAGAAAGCGTTGGAGCACCGCGCGCGGATCGGAATCTCGATAGAAACGGTATGTATCGGGAAAGAGATACCCTTCAAGCGACGCACCCGCGGGCGCGCTTGCGAGAAACGGAAATTCTGCGCGGAAGCGATCAACGGTCGCAGCCGCGAGAAACGCATCTTTTTTTACAACGCCCTGCGCGTCCAGCCGTTCGGCAATCTGTTTCAATGTGAATCCTTCCGGAAACGTCACGCTGATATCGGAGGGTGTGGTATCCCCACTGACAAGCCGACGAAGAATGGCGGACCCGGAATCACGCGGACTCACTTCGTAGGTGCCGGCCTGCAGTTTATCGCGTGCGCCGCGCAGCGTGGTCATGAGCACAAAACCCGTTGCGCTTCGAAGCACCCCCGTATCAGCAAGCTTGTTCGCCACTGCGCGGGCAGATGATCCCTGCGGAATCTCCACAAACACGGATTGCGTTGCGCGCGGATTTACCGGCGCATTACCCAGATGCCGCCCCGCCGAGAACAGCAGCATGCCTGCAAGCACGAGAACGAGAATCCAGCGCATAGGTATACGTTACAAGAATTTCACGTGTCCCGCCTTTTCGAGTTCTGCAACGAGCGCTTTGACATCTTGAGTATTGTTCTTGTCGCAAATCAGAATGGCATCGGGCGTTGCCACAACCACAAGATTCTGCACGCCAACAAGTCCGAGCGCCGCGGGCACGTCGCTATACACAAAATTGCCGCTCGCTTTCACTTGCACAATAGTGCCGCGCCGCTGCTCTACGCCGTGTCCGCCGCCAAGCACTTCCGCAAGCGATGCCCACTGTCCAACATCGCTCCACCCGTATGCGCCCGGGAGCACAAGAATGTTTTTGACATCCTGTTTTTCCGTGATGGCATAGTCCACGGAAATAGATGGCATGCCGGCATAGATATGCTCAATCGCGCCGGGTGCGGCGGTGGTGCGAAAGACCAGTTCCAGCTCCTGCAATCGGCGACTGATGTCCGGCTGATGCTTGCGGAATAACTCGAGAAGGGTTTGCACGCGCCACCCGTACACGCCCATGTTCCAGAGAAAGCGCCCGCTCTGCACATAGCGTTTGGCAACAGGAAGCTTCGGCTTTTCCGCAAAGCGGCGAACGCCGTGCACCGCGACGCCGAGTGTCGTTCCGACGCGCGCGCCCCGTTCAATGTATCCAAGGCCGGTTTCCGGATAGGTGGGCTCAGCGCCAAGAAGCACGGTGCAATCCGCGCGTTCCCGCAGCAACGCGCCGAGGCCGCGCAGCGCGGTGCGAAACAACGATTCGTTGTGCAGCAGATGATCCGACGGAACCATCACGAGCGGCTCTTCACCTTGATTGCGCGCGGCAAAAAAGGCTGCGGCAAGACCAACCGACGGTGCGGTATCGCGTTTCACCGATTCGACAAGAATGTGCGTGCGCGGCAGCTTCGGGAGTTGCTTGCGTACAAGGGCAGCGTACGGGCGTTTCGTCGTCACCACGATATTCTTCGGGCTTTTCGTCACGGCGAGAGCGCGTGCGAACGTGAGTTGCAACAGTGTTTTCTTTCCCACAAGCGGCGCAAACTGCTTCGGCATATGTTCTCGTGAGACCGGCCACAGGCGCGTCCCCCCTCCGCCCGCCATAATGACGACATTCATAGATGAAGCGTAGCATAAGAAAACGCCCCGGGAATCTGTATCCCCGGGGCAAAACGTTATGCCATCAGTTTTTGCATTTCGGCCCAGACGCGCTCGGTGGCCTTGCCGTCGTTGAACGAGGCAATGCGCTCCTGTGCGGCCACGATTTTGAGCATGTGTGGCACATCACGCGCACCGAGCCGTATCGCGGTGATGACACCGGCCATGTCAGCAGCTGTTTGAACGTACCACGCTGCTCCGGCTTCGACCTCGGGAGGACGTTCGAGCTTTTTCTCGTCCATGAGATCTTTCTTGAGTGTCGGCGTACCGACGTACACCACGCCGGGCATCTGAAGAAGAATACCGATGGTGTTCGTTGTGCTGAAGCCCGAAAGAACGAAGTCAGCGGCGGGGAGAAGATCGTCGCTCGTCGGAGCGAGAGCGCGATCTACATCCGTGAACCAACCGGGGTATTTCGGCGCATTCATGAAGGCCGCCGTGAGAACCTTGTCCTCTTCCCTCGCACGCGGATGCGCACGAAGGATGACCTTGGCCGTCTCGGCGAGACCAGCCTGCTCGATCGCCGCCTCCAGCAGCTCGAGAATTTCGTCAGTACCGCCGACTCCACCGGCGATGAGAAACACCGGTTCCTTGGTGCCGACGTTCAGCGCCTGACGAAGCGTCCTGCGACGTTCTTCCCGAGTCCGCCTCATCTCGACCACCTTGTCGAAATGCGGACCGCCGGTGACGATCACGTCGTAGAGACCCAGCCCGGAAATCGTTTGCATCAAATGCGCTCGGGAGAATTCGTCCGTGACACAAACTTTCACATACGGGCGGAGAGGCTGCTGGTATAGCAGAGCAAGCATCGGTACAGCGCTGCCATACGCATCCTGCACCACCAGCGAAGTGCGGTCCCGGTCCGTCAGCGCATACGCGCTGGCACGCGAACCTTCCTTCGACTGGGAGGATCCGACAACCAAGAGGTCGTGCGGGTGGTGCATGAATTTCTGAATGGAGTCCTTATCCGAGTCTCCAGCCTGGACCTCAAAGAAGGATCCTGTTTTCAGCTTCCCGTCCGTGTACTGCTTTCCGCAGGTTGCAGTGAAATACACGCGGACGGCGCATCCGGCATCGAGAGCTTTCAGAAGCGGCGGTTCACACGCATTCCATCCACCCCGATCGCCAAACACTGCCAAGATTGTCTTTCCAGCCACGTCATAGCTCCTTTTCAAAGGGACAAATGGCGGGATCACTCCCACCAGCCTGAAATCCAGGCTCCCAAGAACCGTTTCTGGGGTACTATCTTTTAGCATGTATGCACACAATTGTCAAATTCACACCTTAGAGTAATTCGTTGCAGACTACCCTAACGTTTATAAGATACATAAGAATATACACGCGAAACTGCTATCATTCATGATAGCAGTTGCATGAGTGTTTCCGTGATCCTCACGTGTATCTCTTCGCTTGTCGCTGTTATGCATCCGCGACGAGAGGAACAAAGACAAAGCCCGGATAATCTTTCTGCGTGATGCGGCCGTCTGCATCTTTACGGAGCACGCGCAGTCCCATATCGGCGACGGGATGCAGCAGTCGCCCCTCTGGCGCCAATTCCTCGATCCACGCTGGCGGAATCTCCGCACTCGCGGCGGCGGAAATAATGACATCGAAGGGAGCTTCGCTCGGAATGCCGCCCGATGCGTTTCCCACACGCAATTCGATATTCGGAAATGACTGAAGTCGCTCTTCTGCCTGCTTTGAAAGTTCCGGAACGCGTTCCATAGTTATCACTCTCCCGCCCACTCCGACGCAGTGCGCAAGAAGCGCCGCTTGCCAACCAGAGCCTGTACCAACGTCCAACACCTTCTCCCCTGACTTCGGTTGTACCAATTCCAACATAATCGCCACGGTCGTCGGCTGCGAGACGGTTTGCCCGTGCCCAATGGAAAGAGGGGCGTCCACCGTGACTGCGCCATGTGCATGCTCCGGGGGCACGAACAGAGAACGCGGTACGGCACCAAACGCCGCAATAATGTGCGGCGTCCGGAGGGTGCCGGCAGCAACAAGTTCGGCAACAAGCTTCCCCCACCGGTGTGCGCGATCTTCCTCCGTCATTCATTTCGAGTGTACACCGTATCAGAGTATGCTTAGGAATATGCCCGTCATGCAGCAGAGACAAACTCCAATACCCAAGCACCAAATTCCAAATAATCTCCAAGTACACAAGGACGAAATGCGCACGTGTGTTTCGCGGTTTGGAACTTGGATGTTGGTATGTGGATCTTGACATCAGTGATGATGTGGGCAGCTTCTCGTAACGGCGTACGAACGGCGTGTCGTGGCGCGGCCTGCATTGTCATTCCGCATCCCGCAAACGCATACCGCCCCTATCTGTTCCGCCATCCGGTTCTGGGTTTTCTGAATGCGCTTTTGATCTGCGCCACTGTCGGCGCATCCATCCTGCTATCGCTGACGCCCGAACTTGCGCGGCTTTCGACCATCACCGTTCCCACCATTGTTCGTCTCACCAACACCGAACGGCGCACGGCGGGCATTCCCGTGTTGCGCGAGAACGCATCCCTTGTGCGCTCCGCGCAACTGAAGGGAGAGCACATGTTACGCCATGATTACTTCGATCATACGAGTCCAGACGGCGTGTCGCCGTGGGCATGGTTTGACCTCGCAAAGTATCCCTACATCTACGCCGGGGAAAATCTTGCCATTGATTTCTCGGAAGCCGAAGACGTTGTTACCGCCTGGATGCAGAGTCCCGGCCATCGGCGCAATCTTCTTGCCGATCGGTATACGGAAATTGGCATCGCGGTTGTCACGGGAGAATTTGAAGGACGCACCGCGACGGTTGTCGTCCAGCATTTTGGCCAACGCCAACCGGCATCGCTCGCGGAACACCCGTCGGCTCCCACGCCGTCCGTTGCAAGCGAAAACCAAGAACGTCCCGCCGTGCTGCCCCCAGTGCCCGAGCCTCTCGAACCGCAGAAGACCCCCGACATTTCTCTTGCGCATGCAGTGCTGTTGCCAGATCCGCAGGGCATTCCCGGACGGTCGCTGCTCATTGTCCCGGCCGCAGCAGACGTGCGCCAGCTCGAGATGCTCATACCGAACCGCGCACCTCTCCCCCTGGAGCGCGACGGCGGAGTATTTACTGCGCGTCTCACATTGCCCGTCCACGGATCAATCACCTTCCGGGCGACGGATGAACAGCACGCTGTCCACACGACGGGATGGAGCCCACTTGCGTACACCACCGCGGCAGCGCCTGCGGCATCCACGCGCATGCAGCTCGCCGCAGTCACCAGTGATCTGTACCCGTGGCTATCGAGCATGCTGCTCCTCTTTGCAGCGATGTTCGTGATCAACCTGATTGTCCACGTACTGCATCGCCATGTGTTCCATGTCCACCTTATCGCGCACGCGCTTGTGGTGTTGTTCCTCGGCGGTATTGTGGTGTTCTTCATGTAGGCTGTAGATGATAGTATCCACGTCCTGACCGATGAAACTCTCCAACATCCCTCCAGGGTCTGGCGCAACCGGGTTTATTGATGGAAAAGCGGTTGCAATCTACAACGACCATGGCACACCCATCGTGTTTGATAACACCTGCACACACGCAGCCTGCGAAACGGAATGGAATGATGATGTAAAAGCATGGGACTGCCCGTGTCATGGAAGCCAATTCACGCCGCGGGGAGACGTGGTGACCGGACCGGCAACAGAACCGCTCACCAAACTTTCTGCAAAAGTTGAGGGAGACAAGATTGTGCTTGAATGATGGAATGACGAATAACAGAATGACGAAATCGCGCTTCGGACATTCGTGCATTCGGCCATTGATTCGTCATTCGAAATTCGTCATTCGAAATTCCCGTGCCCGCATCTGATTTTCTTCTTGTCGGCGGCGGACTCGCGAGCGCGACCGCGCTCGAGAGATTGTTGAAATCCGGTGTTGAAGGAACGCGCATCACGCTGATTGGCGCAGAGCCGGAACTCCCCTACAACCGCCCTCCTCTTTCGAAGGGATATCTTCTCGATCGAGAAACGCGGGAATCGATATTTGTGAAGCCGCAGGCATTTTATGAAGGCGCGGGCGTGCGATTGGTTCTCGGCACGAGTGTCCAACGCGTGGATACGACCGCGCATACCATCCAGACCGATCACGGCGATACGTACCCATACGGAAAACTTCTTCTCGCGCAGGGCAGCGCGTTGCGCCGGCTCACCGTTCCCGGAAGTGATTTGCCGCATATCTTCTACCTTCGAACGCTTGCGGACTCCGACGCATTGAAGAACGCGATAACACGCGCGCATACTGCGGTCGTAGTTGGCGGGTCCTTCATCGGTATGGAGCTCGCATCCGCATTCGCGCAGAAAGGACTGCAAACAACTCTTCTCCATCGAGGGAAAGAGGTGTTCGACAAACTCGGCTCGCCCGAGGCGTCGCGATTCTTCGCCGACTACTACGCAAAACACCAAGTAGCGATCCGTACCGAAGATGAGGCTACTTCTTTTGCGAAGACTCCCGACGGAAATGCCGTTGCCGTTACGACGAAGCGTAGCGATACGCTGACTGCCGATATTGTCGCCGCGGGTGTTGGCGTCACGCCGAACATGGATTTTCTGCAGAATTCCGGACTGACGATTGAG
>CAZVRG010000002.1:2074-13950 GCA_964630025.1 uncultured Candidatus Saccharibacteria bacterium | reverse complement strand
ATTGAGAACGGCATCGTCGTCAACGAATATATGGAAGCATCCGTGCCGGACGTATACGCAGCCGGCGATGTCGCAAACTTTTTCGATCCTTTGTATCAGCGCCGGCGCCGCATCGAACATTGGGACACGGCGATTCAACATGGAAAGATCGCGGGCGCGAACATGGCTGCATCCACTCCCGAACAGCGCACGCCCTATAGTGCCGTCTCGATGTTTTATTCAGACATATTCGATGTAAGCTTCGACTATTTCGGCGATGCGGGCGGAACGAATCGCGCGCTCCTGCGTGGTTCATTTGACGAACGCTCCGTGACAATCTTTTACTGTGAAAACGCAATCGTGCGCGCGGCCTTTACGATGGGTCGCCCGAAGGAACGCAAAGCGCTGATCGCGCTCCTCAAAACCCAGCACCCATTGTCACGACCTGACGATCTCGCGAACCCCGACATCCCTCTCCCACAAAATCCGTAACGCTCCTTACGTCTCATTGTGAGCCAGCCTGACCGACAGGCAGGCGAAGCGAAGCCACCGCCGCAGCGGGGCCCCGCCCGAGGCGGTGGCAATCTCCTCGCGAAGATTGCGGAGCTTGTCCCGAGCGGAGCGAGGGACCCCCTCCGATCCCTCGCAATGACCAATAATTAGCGAACAGTAATCGTTGCGCGAAGTCCCGGATTCAGATGATCGTGCACCGTAAACGTTCCTGCGCGGGTGAGCGTGGCAGTGAATGACTCACCAGCGGCGAGCACCGGACTATTCAGTCCCGGGTATTCCGTATGCAGCGGATGCGGAGCAGATGACGGCTGATGTTGCCGCGTGTCGTTATTCACAAACGTCACCGTGCCGTTCACGGGCACTGTTACTTCTTCGGGGCTAAACCCTGTTGCAGTACTCGAGACCGTTATGGCAGTTGCGGATGCCGCAGGAGACGCTTGCGGGCTTCCTGTTGGTGTGGTTGGAGCGCGCGTAGGCAGTGGCGAGGAAAGACCACCCGTTGTATCAAGCGGCGACACGGTCGGAAGAGAAAGTGATTCTCCCGCTGGACGGCTCTGGAACATCCAAAAGGCACCGATGGCAAGAATTGCCACAACAATCACGATGCCAATGAGAAGACCTTTTTGCATGCGTATCACCTCCCTCGGTAGCGGGAGTCTACCTTACAGCACAAACTGCCGGAAGAGTTCGCTCAATACGCCAACGACAAGAAGACTTGCCGCGACACCAAGCGGGATAAAGAGTGATGTCCGTTCTGCACTGGAGCGTGCGACAGCGTGCCGTATCAGAAGAACAACCACTCCTTCAACACCAAGGAACACCGCCCCGGTAAGAGCAAGCACGGACAGTAAACTGTGTGTCCCAAAAAGCACAAAGGCAAGTGGAGCGCCAATCGTGATCCCCCACGCAAGAAGCCGCGGCAATTTAAAATCGAGCGTGAACGTCCGAAGCAGCGTCAGTCCTTGTGCAAGATAGGAAGAAAACGTGGTGAGAATACCGAACAGCGCCGCAATGCGAACGAAACGATTGTCGAGGACGCTCTGAAGGCCTGTCAGCGCGTCGTCCGTTGTCGCAGATCCCGTCACGCCGGCAATAAACATCGCAAACACCACATAGGCAATGCCGGCGGTGACAAGTCCCGCCGTCAGAACGGATGCCGCGCGGAACAAGCGTCGCTGCGACAGTTCGACAGTTTCCGGAATAAGACTGACGCCCCAGAGTGAAAACAACAGCACACCGAATGGCAACATGACGGACGTCGCATGTCCTGTCAGTGAAAGGCGGGAAACGGCAAACGCATCCCCCGCGGCAAATGGAAGAACGCCGAGAATAGCCAAGAAGAGCGCAAGAATCAGCAGCTCCAGCGTTGGCAGCGATTGCAACCCGAAGAGAAGAAGCAGCGCGCCAGGAAGCATGTACGCGGCGATCGCCGTGGACGGCGAGAGCGGCAGCATGCCTTCCAACACAAGCTGCGCAAACGCACCGCCCGCAACCAGATAGGCGACAAGCGCGCCAAATAAGCCAAGAAGATTTGCGATGGTCGCAATGCTGAAACCGACCGACCCCAGATAGTGCCGCGCGTAACCGGGAACACGATGCTTCCCCGGCGTTGCAAGCACGATATCAAGCATGCAGCGCTGCAGCCACCACGCGAGGATGCCGACAATGACGACGTGGATAAGAAACACCGCGAGTCCGGCTTGTTGAAGCGCGGCGGGCAATCCAAACACGCCGACACCAATCACGCCGCCGGTAAACAGCCCGTAGGCTTTCAACCACGAAACAATTCCTCTGTGAGATGCGCGCGCGGTTGTCATGTTCGTGTTACTTCTACTGTACCGCAAAAACAGCATGCTGACTTTTGTTGACGGCGCGAGTGTTCATTGCTATAACAGCTGCACGTTCGTTCAACAAATTGCTCTGTACCCCGTACTCGAACTTCGAGGGAACTATCATGACGACCGCGAACACTGCACAAGAACAGAGAGCACAGGTATACGCTCGGACGCGATGGTTGCTCCGTCGCGACATGCCGGCAGTCCTCGACATCGAACAGCGGAGCTTCACGAAGCCCTGGAGCGGAGAGGATCTCTGCACGCATCTCAACCGCCGTACCTGCATCGGCAAGGTCGCTGAAGTAGAAGGGAACGTCGTTGCCTTCTGCATCTATGATCTACACAACGATCATCTTCAGCTCGTCGACCTCGCGGTGCACCCTGACTATCGCGGCCGGGGCATTGGCGAAAAGATGATCCGCACGCTTCAGGAGAAACTCGGCGTTCTGAATCATCGGACACACATCGTTGCACTTGTTCCGGAATCCTGTCGCAACGCCCAACCCTTTCTCGCGAAGTACGGCATCCACATCCGTCCCACCAAGGAGAAAGGGATACTCCCCTACATGCCCGTACTTTCAACGATGGCAACGAAAGATGTGGAGGAGGTCCAAAGTCTCGAAAACGCGTTCATGCGGCGCTACGGCAAAGAGCCACGCAACGTTGGCGAGATGATCGCCAACAATACGCGATATGGCATCGTCGCGCGCGATATGTACAGCGGCGAATTGCTCGGCTACACGCTCTACGCACGGGAACTAAGCGGCATCGATGTGAGCGGTGAGTACGGCGTCATTGTGTATCCGCGATGCCGCAAGCGCGGTATCGGTCGGATGCTCATGATGGCGCTCATTGATCAACAACTTCCCCTAACGGTCTCAGATATCTACCTGCTCTGCGAAGACCAAGTGGGCTTCTTACGGGCGATGGGAGTCCCCGTTCCTGATCCCCAACTATTCGCAACAGTAAAATGGGAACCGCGACCGGAAGTGCATCCGCCGAAAGGCACCGAAAAACGATAAGGCGCACTGCGTCACAACAACCGCGGGCTGGTCTCGACACGTGCGAGCACGGCCCGTTTTTCTTTGGCGGGAGCTGAGGGAATCCTCCTCCCCCGCGAAATTGCCTCGTCCCGCATAATGCGGGACTCGAAGCAATTTCGCTCCTCCGGAGCCCGGCTCTTCAAAAACGCAAAGCAGTTTGCGTTTTTGAAGTAGCCTTCGATTCCTTCCAATAAACAACGTAATGTGTCTTGAGACACATCAACGTTGTTTTGGCGGGAGCTGAGGGAATCGAACCCCCGACACCGGTTTTGGAGACCAGCGTTATACCACTTAACTAAGCTCCCGGATCGCACCGAGTGTACCGTGATTTTTTTAATTCGTCATGTCTGCGAATGCGGACTCTGCACGGTATATACCGAAGCAAAAATACGATCCGCACAAGTGCTATCATGCATGATAGCACTCTTATAGAAGCGTGTGGGTACGATTGTCAATCCTCCGGTTGCACGTTTATTTCGTTTCTTTGTGCAGGGTGTGCTTTCTGCAAAACTTGCAGAACTTGGTGGTTTCCAGCTTTTTCTTCTCTACGCCCTTTTTACGACGCGACGCCTGGCGCCGGTAGGTCGTCCGGTCGCATTCCGTGCAAGAAATTTTTACAATCGTGTCGGCCATGGATCGGTAATGAGAGTGTGATCATACTACTGCGCCGCCTCGCGCGCAAGCGCGAGGAAAAATCTACTGTTCTGTCGGCGGAGGCCGACACTTCTCGCAGCAAAGCGCCCTGGTACCTCGCACGTCAGTGCGAGGGCACTTTACGGAAGCACATCTTGCGCAAGAGGCTTCTCAATCCATTGCTGGATATCCGCCTCAAATTCATAGAACTGGATGGGCGCGGCATCGGGTACGCTTTCGCCGCGCGCAAGCGCCCACTCTCCCTCCACGGGCGCATACACACCAATCGCCGCTGCCTGCACGATCATGCCATCACGCTCCTCAAGGCGAACGAGGCGGCGCCACAGCGTCGAGCCAATACGATAGTCCATAAAGACCGCGTTGGGCGTTCCTAACACCCAGACACGTTCGATTGTTGCCGGCTCGTTGAGCGGGGCATCCGTGAGCTCCCGTCGATGCGCAACCAGATACGGAAGGAACACCGACGGCGCTACCGACAATCGTGGCGGTGCCGTCGCGCTGGCAACAGCGCTGCGTACCATCTGCACAAGGCGAAGCGGGGCACGCTCGGGAAGCGGTTGCGCTTCTGGGATCGAAAGAGTCGTGAGCGTCCGCCTGGGCACTTCTCCCGCTTCCTGCACGGCAAGTGTCGCGTGAGAACCTTCGATGGTCAGCAGACCAACAGCGGATGTGTTTCCTGCCGGCACCGCGGCAGACATCAATGATCCGAGCGGACGGGAAATCTTTTTCTCGCCATTCAGCATCCACAACGTGCTCTGTATTCCGTCTCGCTCCCCAGCATCGGCAAGCACGAGCAAACCCTCCTGCTCGTTCCATCCGAGAATGCGCACCGCGCCCTGCGCGTGCGAAAAACGCATGCGCGATTGCGACGAAGAAAGCGCGTATTCAACGACGCGCTGCACGGACGTGCGTTCATCCCCTGTTTCATCGACAACAACGATACGCTGCCCATCGGGAGAACGCGCGACACCGGCATCCCAGCGGATATTCGCCCACGGCATGTGAACGGGAAGAATATCAACGCCGGTGCGTCGTGGCGACCCGGCAAGAAGCTGTTCGCCCGAGCGGAGAAGAAAACTGCCATCGGGAGCAAAGAATGGTCCGGCAATATCGGTTTGCGAGAGCCGTTCAACCGAGACGCGCTTTGTGCGCGCAGTCGTGTCATATGTCCACAGCTCGGTCTTCTGCTCCTTCGTGGTATCCCGATCATCCAGGAAGAACGCGATAAACGCGCCGTTCGGGGAAACAAAGAGCCCCCGCGGTTCAACAAGCGGCGTGCTGTCCGTGATGGTTTCTTCTTCCTTTCCGGCAAGAGAAAAGGCAACAAGCCGCAGGTTCCTGTTTTCTGCTGCCTGATCCCTGTTGCCTCGATACGCATACACCCGCTTCCCATCCGTGACGGGAATGGTGCGACGATCGACATCGGAAGGAAGTACTATGGAGCGCACTGCGCCATGCGTGACAAGCATGACGTCCTCCCAGATGCCCGGTTCACGCATGCGAACAAGAAGCGCGGTGTCTGTTGTCTGCATGTTGGAGGTTGGCGTGTGCGTCGCGAGAGGCATTTGTGTGGGGAGTGGTGTCGATGACGTGAGAGGATTCTTGAGTGCGAGTCGTGATGAAGAAAACGCCCGCTGCCAGCCAACCACCAGCGAGACAATCAAGAGAACGCCCACAATCGCACCAAACGCAATTCCCATGAGCATCCGCATGATCTCCACGATACCATTCGGCTTCGCCCGTTGTTAAGAGAGGAATCGCTAAACCGAAGACTAAGTTCTTTTCACTACTACACTCTTCCAAGCCTCCGCTATACTAAAGTCGTGATTAGCAAGAAGAGACTCGAAGCGCTGTATCAAGGAGGAAAATCAATGCAGGAAGTCGCCGATAGTCTTGGCTGCTCTCTGCACAAAGTTGCGTACTGGATGGCAAAACATAGGATCGCGCCGCGATCTCGAAGTGCAGCCACCTATCTTAAGCACAATCCGAATGGGGACCCGTTTCACATCCGCTTCCCCCGTAGTCGTGAGGACGCCAAATTACTGGGTCTCGGACTCGGACTCTACTGGGGAGAGGGGAACAAGGCAAATACATCATCGATACGACTCGGAAATACCGACCCCGCTCTGTTAAAAACCTTCATGCATTTTCTCGAGAAGATTCTCGGAGCAAGAAGGGACCGCTTGCGATTTTACCTTCAAATTTTTACTGATATTAATCCTGAGGAAGCACTACGCTACTGGATGAGAACGTTACGTATTCGACGTACGCAAATAGGTCAGCCAATCATCACGAAGTCGGGATCGATTGGAACCTATCGAAAGAAGAGTCAGTACGGCGTATTGACGGTTTGCTTCCATAATAAGAAACTTCGAGGACTCCTTGAGCACATGATGCCGACGTAGCTTAGTGGCAAAGCACTCGCATGGTAAGCGAGAGACCGTGGGTTCGATTCCCGCCGTCGGCTCCACGAGCCAAACAGGAGCTTTGGAAAAGTGCGTGTTTGAGTCGCGCAAGGTGCGAACGGGAATCGAAGGGTACTTTCACAACATGAACTGCTTCATGTTGTGAAAGACCCGGGCTCCGAAGGGGGAGTCCGGCTTCGAGTCCCGCAGCACGCGGGACGAGGCCGGACGACGGGTGAGGAGGATTCCCGCCGTCGGCTCCATTTGAATACGATGAGAAAGTCCGGCATAATCGAGGGTGCTCTTTTTACCAGGGCAGGTACCGAAGCGGCCAAACGGGCCTGGCTGTAAACCAGGTGGCATTCGCCTACAGAGGTTCGAATCCTCTCCTGCCCACCACTCGACTCGGCCCTCATAATATTCGGGCCTCGCTCGTGGTAAACCATTGCCCCACTTACTGCGGGGCTTTTAGTTTCTGCCGAGGCGAGTGACCCCGAGCGAACGAAGTGAGTCGAGGGGCCAAGCGAGTTATGATCAATGCGTATGCCGTGGTTTGTGTACATCGCCAAGGCGAGAACCGGCAGGTACTACACAGGCATTACAACCAATCCAGAGGAACGAATCAACAAACACAACGCGGGGCTCGGATCTCGATTCGCACGGCAACATGGCCCTTTCGATCTGGTATACGTTTCGCCTCCATTTTCCAATAAATCTTCCGCAAGAAAGCGCGAAATCCAAATCAAACCATGGAGTCGCTCAAAGAAAGAAAAACTCATTACGGGCGAGTGGATCTAAATCTCCTCAAGCCATATCGTGATACGCTTTTGTTATGCGCTATCTCACCGGTACAGAAGAACAAGAAGCGCTGCAGTATATACAGGGCGCAGCAGAAATCGCCCGTGGCTCCTGTTGCCTCCGCGCGCACTGCGGATCCGTGATCGTCCGCGATAGAGAAATCATCGGCCGCGGGTACAATTCCCCGCCCCGCGATATCCGCATTGATCGCTGCACGAAGGACGATCTTCCGAAGGAATTCCGCTCTGACCGCACCTGCTGCATTCATGCGGAGGCTCGCGCGGTTTACGACGCCCTCGCACATCGTCCGGAAAAAATCGTCGGCTCTCGGTTGTATTTCATCCGTCTGGCAGACGACGGTTCTCTCGCTCGCGCAGGAACGCCGTATTGCACCATGTGCAGCAAACTTGCGCTTGATGCCGGTATTGCCGAGTTTGTGCTGTGGCACAAGGAAGGCATCCGCGTGTACGACACCGCGGAATACAACCGCATCTCGTTCCAGCATGCGGACGCATCCTTGCCGATAACCGAAAAATCCGGTATGAATGCTTCGGCACGGAGAGGTGGCTGAGTGGCCGAAAGCGGCGCCGTGCTAAGGCGTTAACCCTCTAAAAGGGGTTCGTGGGTTCGAATCCCACCCTCTCCGCCAGAGGCAAAACAGTGCGGGTCTTGTACCCGCGCTGTTTTGGCTGTTGTGGTTGTGGGATTCGAAGGGTACTGTAAAAACATGAACTGCTTCATGTTTTTAAAGACCCGGGCTCCGAAGGAGCGAAATTGCTTCGAGTCCCGCCTTTGCGGGACGAGGCAATTTCGCGGGTGAGGAGGAATCCCGCCCTCTCCGCCAGCAATACTTTGTATCGGCAGACCCACATGCACTAATTATGAAAAAGATTACATTGCGAGTCATTTCGAAACCAGAGCTCAATTCTTGTACGATACTTGAATCGAGAGGCAACGGAGTAATGGTTAAAGGAGAAAGTGGGGAAGTAACACTTATCTGTGGTAACTGTGAAAAAATCCTCGCGGAGAAAATAGAGGACAAACAATTGCTCAATCTGGTTCTTCGGTGCGAGTGCGGTGCGTATAACCGGGTTCCCTTAGCATGGGAAAGATTTCATCTCCGTGATATAAAAGAGCGCTGGAATGTTCCAGCCTTGTTTCTGGGGTTGGTGCTCTTGGTGATCGGTCAATTTATACAGGAGTATGGCGAAGTAACTTTTTTGGTCGGGCTGTTGCTTGCTCTGCTAAGCGCTCTAACGTTACTGGCGCCAAAGAAAATCATTAAATATTTTTCAGAAGATTAGAATATCGCAAGGCGGCTTTAGTTTCCCCCGACCTATATGCCTCAAATTCTGTCCCGAATTGATCCTCAATAAAAGCCGCAACACCCTGAACAGTGCGGGTACTGAACCTGGGTGGCCCGCCAGAGGCAAAACAGTGCGAGTCTTGTACCCGACCTGTTTTGGCTGTTGTGGTTGTGGGATTCGAAGGGTATTTTCAAAACGCAAACTACTGTACGTTTTTGGATGCCCGGGATCCGGGGGAGGAACCGCGCTTTGAGGCTATATAGCCGAGGCGCGGTGGAGGAGGACGAATTCTACCCGCACAAAGTCGAAACGGACGGTACGAAATCTCATCTCACTTGACGCGGGGGACCGGACGAAGTAAAATTCCTTGACTTGTTACACGTGGTGGTTGTTCTCTTTTTACGGAGGAGATTCTATGTTCTGGCCAAAGAAAGTAGCGACGGTAGCGGAGAAATCTGCTCCGTCCCCTCAACAGAAAGATATACGTCCCAAGCAGCGAAAGGTCGAGCCTGCGGGCCATCCAGACGAGGTAAAATCGTATGTCGCTCTTTGTCAAAAGATCCATGCGGAAACGCCAGCGGTACGTATGCTTCAGCTCCGCCAATTCTTGGTGGAACGCGGAATCCCCGAATACGAAGTTTCTCAGGTGCATCAATACCTGCGCGGATTGGTAGCAAAGATAGGCAACTACGTCTGCTACACTTGGAAGCCGCTGCGAGAGGAAGATAAAAATACCAGGTTTCGCTGGTGGTGGGGTGGAGGGAATAGGTGCGAGCTATCTGATACGCTGTACCATAAACTTGTTCCTCACAGCGTTCTTCAGACTGTCGCTATCATTCTCGAAGCCCTCCCTGATGCCAAGTTCTTTGTCTCGCACATCTCGGAAGTGAAAGACCCATTCCTGCTCGTGACGTTCACTGACGTGGATCCTGTAGTCGTGGACTTCTGGAACGAGCCTGGTTTCCGCCCGGAGTAACGTTCTTTCCCGCAATACCTCCGATCTCATACTTCCCCCCGGAAAACTGTCTGGGGGGATTTTCTCTACACAAAAACACCCTCTCAACTCACAAGAGGGTGATGCTTTTGTTGCAGGCCACGCCTTCGTTATTGAAGATCGGCGCGCAGTTCACGAATGAACGCGAGCTGAAACAGTTGGGGTGATCGTGATGCTTCTTCTACCGCACGCAGGACTTCATCCTTTGTGCCAGTACGCATCGCGGAGAGGATTTGCAGGAAAAGTTCGCGTTCCTCACCGTCCGTATCAAGCTGTTCAATTTCTTGGAACCAGATGTCCGGCGTGTTGTTCTCCACGATGTCCTGTACACGTTTCCGATGTCGACGGTAGAAAACAAAAAGCAAACCTATGAACATGCCAGCGAACACCCAGATTATCCAACCGTGCACATTGAGCATCAACCCGGCAACAGCCAGTGCGGCTACATAGAAGACAAATAGCAGAAACGCTGTTCGTACATAGGTTCTGCTGATGTGTTCCATTGTGCAGAGAAACCAGTGGATATGGAAACCCAAAACTACTGCCCGCATCTCACCACGTTCGTGCGTGTCAAGGTACACGAGGAATACCTCCCGAAAGAAACCGGTTTGTTGTAACGAGCAATTACCCTTCTATCGTATCGCGCCGTGCGCGTCAAGAGCTCGTACAAGCAATAGAGAAATGTCCCCTACGGCCACACCAACAGTTTGATCCCCACAAGCGCCAAAAACACCGCCACCAGCGCTCGGAACTTCGCTTGCGGAACGCGCGCAACGAAACGCTGTGGAAGGCATGACTGCATTGTACTCTGTGCATACGGTCTTCTTGACACGCACGGAAAATCGGTAAACACTTTTAGCGCTGTTCATTATCACGCATGCTCGCAAGGGGAGGAAAAACATATGTCCGAATTCAACGGCGCGTTTCGACGCAGTGAGCAACGTCCGCAATGGCCGCGCGTGCACGGGGAGATTGGTATCAAACACCCTTCGGATAATGCCCAGGCAGTCCGTTTCCTCACAAAACCAGCAATCACTATGCAGGAAGTCGTACACGGCCCGCCGTTCCTGCGAGCCCTCTACACCCAGCTTCTCGCGCAACTCCGTGAAACGCTGGTCACCATGCATGAAATTGCGGTTTCCGGAACGGTGACAATCCGGACGCACTATTACGCGGTGGAGTATGCCGGACAGGTAACAGTTTTTACGAAAGAGGCCTACTGGCGATTCGGCGAGAAAATGCACCGCGCCGTCGACATCGCGACGCTTCTTGCGCTGCTTCCAACAGATACGCCGAGTGAGCTTATCCTTACGACGGAGTGTGCAATCGAAGCATGATCGCCTCTTCTCTACACCCGCTGAACGGTATCGGCGGGTTTTTCATTTCCAGATCCGTGTCACCTGCCACACACAACCGCATCTCTGGCGTTTTTTCGCGTTTTGCGTCACACTGTGGTGTTCACATTTTTTATGCCGCGCATTCCTCACGTTCTCGGGATGTGGATGCTTGCCGCCATGATCGGCACGGCGGCGTTTGGCATTGCAATCGCCGTCCGCACGGAGAAGTCGTTTGCCAACGACTTGGCGCACAAAGAGCACATTCTGCGGCGCAGTGAAACCGGCATTGTCCTGTTAGATCGTTCAAACCGTCCATTTTTCAGCTTCTACGACGCGCGGAAGCGTACAGTGATTCCCTTGTCACAGGTTCCGACGCACGTCCGGCAGGCGGTGATTGCCGTAGAAGACAAAGACTTTGCCTCTCATCGCGGATTTTCCGTACGCGCCATTGTGCGCTCAACCCTGCAGAACATCCGTTATGGCACATGGAGCTACGGCGGTTCCACCATCACGCAGCAGCTGGCAAAAAATACGCTTTTAAGCGCCCGCAAGAGCTTGTTCCGCAAGTACCAAGAAATTATTCTTGCCCGACAACTTGAGCGCCGATATAGCAAAAACGATATCCTCGAGATGTACCTCAACTCGGTGTACTTCGGGGAAGGCGCCTTTGGCATCGAAGCAGCCGCCCGCACCTACTTTCATAAGCCGACAAAAGACCTCACGCTCGCGGAAGCAAGTATGCTTGCCGGCCTCTTGCCTGCCCCTTCCCGCCTGTCGCCTATTTCGGGAGACCGAAAACAGGCAGAAGCACGACAAAAACTTGTTCTCCAGAACATGATGGAACAACGGTATATCTCGCCTGCGGATCGGGAGCGTGCCGCACGCACACCACTGACGTTTGCCCAACCCCAAGAGTCCGATAGAACCTATGCCGCACACTTTGCGCTCATGATCCGGCAATCCCTGATCAATAAATTCGGAGAGGATGCGGTTGCGCAATCTGGCTACCGA
>CAZVRG010000002.1:0-2064 GCA_964630025.1 uncultured Candidatus Saccharibacteria bacterium | reverse complement strand
TAAAAACCACCATCGATCTCGATTGGCAAATGTACGCAGAGCAGGCGTTGAAGAAGCATGTCGAGAGTCTGCGCCGCAATGGCGTCACCAACGGCGCCGCGGTCGTTCTGGATCCCGTCACCGGGGAAATTCTCTCGCTGGTGGGGAGCACCGCATGGGAAGAACCCGAGTTTGGGAAAATCAATATGGCGCTTGCGCCGCGTCAGCCCGGATCATCCTTTAAGCCTGTTGTGTATGCGACCGCCTTGGAACGCCGCATCATCACGCCTGCGACCGTCTTGCACGACGTGCCAACCACCTTTGGCCGCAATTATCGCCCACTGGATTTTGACCGACGCTTTCGCGGTCCAATAGTAGCTCGACAGGCGCTTGCCATGTCGCTCAATATTCCCGCCGTGGAAGTGATGTCCCGAACAGGCGTTGCCTCTGTTCTTGACACCGCACAGCGACTCGGCATTACCACGCTGCGCGATCCGTCGAGGTACGGGCTCTCGCTCGTGCTCGGTGCCGGTGAAGTCCCCCTCGTGGAGCTTACAAACGCCTATGCAGCGTTCGCGAACCACGGCCGGAAACACACGTTGGCCGGCATCATGGAAATTCGGGACAAGTACGGTCAGGTACTCTACGCGGCCTCGCCCAAGGCGGAACAGACAGTGAGCCCGGATGTTGCCTTTCAGATCTCTTCGATGTTATCCGATGCGCATGCGCGTGCGCCGTTGTTTGGAAACTTTCTGACGATCTCTCGGCCGGCTGCCGTAAAAACGATCGGCAATAGTGATAACACACCCATGGATCACATCGCCGGTGCTCTGGGCGCAGCTCCCGTCTGGCGCAATCTCATGGAACGCTTTTCCGGCAATACGCCACGCGAACAGTTTGTCCCGCCCTCAAGTCTCCGCATTGCATCTGTGTGTTCGTGGAACGGTCTGCTGGCAACCGACAGCAAGGCAGGATATCGCGAATACTTCCTCGCCGGCACACAGCCAACGCAGATCTGCGCTCCAAAACCACTCGCGGAGAAGGCGGAAGGAGACGACGAGCGCGCGGCAGAGCACAACGCGCGGAAAGAGCGCCGCGAGCGCGCAGAGAGAAAAAAAGAGCGTGACGGAGAAAACGCGGAGACGTAGCGTTGAACAGGAGGAGAAAATCGGATACACTGCGTTTCGCGCCGGTGAACCTGCGTCGCTGGCTATGCCAGCGAACCAGGGCGCGGGTGCCACCACGTATGCCGGTGTAGCTCAGCGGTAGAGCAGCGCTTTTGTAAAGCGAAGGCCGGGGGTTCAAATCCCTCCACCGGCTCCACGGGAGGATAGTAGCGATCGAAAAACAACTTCGCTCTTTGGAGAACGTACATGCTGAACATTGTTTCCTCACTGGTTGAGGTAGTGCGAAAACTCGATAGGGAACTCAACGATACCGAAAGCCAAATCCTCACTACTCTTGAAGATCCCGGAACGCGATATGGCGCGTCGCCTCTCACATACGTTCCCTATGAAAAAGGTCTCGATGCGCTACATGTTCGCCACGCAACAGAGATGCGGCAAGGACCACCCACTACGGACGCTTTCCTTATTTGGACAGCACGACTCCCGCAACGCATCGCGCTTCTGCAACAGGCGCTCGATTGGAAAGCGGAAGACGCACTCTGGGAACTCGCAACACAAGGAGTGTGGGAAAAGATCCAGTGGAATCAGGAAGTTCTCGCGCGTACGGATCCGGCATTGCAGCCTGAAGCTGTCATTCTCACCGCAGAAGACGTGATCCGGGAGGCGCAAGGAATGCCCTGTATTCCTGCTGCTGGGGTACGGAACTACGAGCGTGAAATTTTCGAGAAACTCTGGACAAGAGGACACCAGTGGTACCTCGACTACCATGGAGGGCTGCACCACGGCAGCACGATGGAAGATGCAACACGCATGGGCCGGTGGAAGTGCAAACGGCACGTTGAGTTCCAAATGATCGCCCGGTCCGCTATGAATATACGCCTGGCGTGCACGGAAGAGGACGCGGTGCGGTTTCTCGGGCGATGTAAGAAACAGGCAATGGCAAAAGCCGTGCAGAATC
>CAZVRG010000001.1:0-55361 GCA_964630025.1 uncultured Candidatus Saccharibacteria bacterium | reverse complement strand
ACGTGGGATTGCCATTACGCTTGCTGCTGTTGGCCGCGGGGCGACGATGATTGAACGACATATCACGCTTGATCGCGATCAGGAAGGGCCGGATCACAAGGCCAGTTTGCTGCCCGACGAGTTCGCGCAGATGGTGCAGGGGATTCGGCAGATTGAGCTTTCGCTTGGGACAGGAAAACGGCGTATCAGCCGTGTCGAAATCATGAACCGCGAGACACTCGCAAAAAGTATCGTTGCCGCACTGCCTATTAAGAAGGGAGAAACAATCGCGCGCGATCATCTCGCGGCGCGCAGCCCGGCAAAAGGCCTTTCTCCGCAGCGCATGCATGAACTGATCGGCACGGTTGCGCAGCGCGACTACGCCATTGGCGAACATTTTAACGAGACGGATCTCTCTTTTGCAGCATCGATACCCGCATTTGACGTGCGCACATTCCCGATTCGTTGGGCCCCCGTATCGCGGTTTTCTGATTTTCCCATGTTTCTCACGTGGGATCCGCCTGCGATCGAATTTCATCTCACCGATAAAGACTTGGAGGAACCCATACCGGCCGGTCAATATCGTCAAGAGCTGATTGTGCACGCGCCGGAATATCGGCATCGCGCGCTCGTGGATCTTGCGGCCACCGATCCGGATGCGCGCCAGCGCTCCATCGCGAGTGTGAAGCGCACGATTGAAAAAGTCCGAGAACTCGCGCCGCACTTCTCCGGAATCCCAAAACTCGTTATTCATCCCGGCGGATACAGTTTGAGCCCGCATAAGAACCCCAAAGAGCTGTTGGCGCTCTTGGCGGATTCACTCGTGCAGCTCGACGCATCCGGCATGGAGTTGTTGGTGGAAAATCTTCCTCCGCGGCCGTGGTTCTTCGGTGGGGAATGGGTGCAGAATATTTTCGTGGATGCCGACGAGATCAAAGCGTTTCTTGAAGAGCATCGGATGAAGATGTGTCTCGACACATCACATGCCCAACTCGGATGTAATGCCCACGGGACGAAGCTCGTTGATTTCTGCCAGACACTCCAGCCGTATGTGCGGCATCTGCATCTTTCCGACGGTTCCGGTATCGGCGAGGAAGGGCTGCAGATCGGAGAGGGCGATGTGGATTGGAAGGGCGTACTCGACGTATTTCGTGAGTACGACAGCACCGTCACCCCGGAAATCTGGCAGGGGCATCTTGACGGCGGAAAAGGATTTCGTATTGCATTAGAGCGGCTGGCAGCGTACGTGGAAGGCGTTCGGGAACGCGCGCGCGTCTAACCGGACGCGCACGTTCATTTCCATTTCACGATGCTTGACCGAAGCGTCTCTCTCCCCTACGATGCAAGTCCGAAGCCCGTTTGTACTTTCCAAGCGAGGGCAGTCTCATGGAGTGCGAGTTTTGCAAGTGCGATCCTGATCCCGTGTATCTTGTCCCATTTCCGGATGGATCCCGTGACGTGATGACTTGCCACACCTGCGCAGTCACGGAAGGCGTGTATTGCGTTCTGCATGACGTGCGCCACACGCTGTTCCCCGGCACGACCGCATGTCTTCGTTGCATTGAAGCAACAGTTCAATCCCTGCGCAAGGATACGCAAAAGTTGATCGCGTTGATCGGGCCGATGGTGAGAGCGCTTGCACCCGAAGATCAAAAGAGAGTCTGGGAAACCGCTCGCGCTGTCCGCAACATCATGACCGATCCCGCGGTGCATGTGCCTGTTCTTCGGTGGGTAGCCACGCTGGCGCATTGCCGTAAGGTAAGCGTCGCCACCATCATTCGTGATGTGCGTGCAGGGAAACTGTCCGCAAATGATCTTCTGCCATTTCCGTTCTAGCCCGTGCGGTTCCAGGTACTGGAACCGCACTTCTATTGCAGAAACGTCTTCAGTGCTTTCAGCGCTCGTTCCGAGGCATCGCCTGCGACAGTCGTCGCGATGATTTCCGCCGAGCGGCGACGTCCTTCGCGGTCTTTTGTCGGCGTCTCCAGATATTCCCGAGTCATCTGCACAAGCTGCCGCGGATTCCGCGCCACGGCGATGCCGCCGCCGCGGAGCATGTCGGCGTAATGTTCTTTGAAATCCCGCACGACCATGCTGCGATACCACGTCAACCAATCCCACGGCTTCCCGAAGAACGCGCAGATGGTTGGGCGATCGGCAAAGCAAGATTCCAACGCGACGGTCGAGGACAAATTCACCATGACATCTGTTTCCTTGAAAAGGCTCGCAAGGAGAAGCATATCCTGCAGACTCGGGTTGTAGCGGAAGTCCGGATGCGGAGCCTGCTCGTGCCGGCCGGGCGAAAAACGAAGCACGAATCCGTATGCCTCTGCCCACGGCGTATGACGTTCCATCTTTCCTCCGGGATGTGCTGATGCATACAACTGTAGATCAGAGGGAAGTTCCTCGCGCTGCTTTCCCTCGGCGATTGCCTTGGCAACATGGCCATGGTCGTACAGTTCGGTTGTGGCGAGATGCAGAACGCGACCGGAGGGATTGAGACCGAATGCGGAAAGCGTCTGCTCGCGGTTTGGACGCTTGCTCGCAAATCGTGGACCAAAGAAATCCAAACGTGGGGCGCCGGTCACCGCGATCTGGTCCAGAGAGATCGTCGGAAACGCCCGGTGAAGATGGGTTTTCATGATGTCGTTCCACACCAGGAAATGATCGGCCAAGACAATACGTTGCCCCGGCTTGCCGAGACCGCGCGCGACGCGATCCATTTTCCAGACGTTATCCCAACTTTCGATGAAGGTAGCAGTGCGCATACCCAAAGTTTTCGCAGCATCCAATAGTGGGGCGTCGAGCGGGTCGAGTCCGGCGGTTGTCGTCAGAAGCAGAGCGGGCCTTGTTTCTTGCAGCAACGATTCGGCAACACGGTTCTCCGCGAACGCGAAGCGGTCCCGCGGGTAGTCTGCGGCGGGGAATACCGTGTCCGACCATGGCGCGCCGGGGGTGAGTATAAGAAATTTCCAATCGGTGCTTGCGAGAACGACATCCCGCATTGGCATGAGAAATGAGCGATGATGCGCGCCGGAGGGGACGGATATCGCGATGGTCCGCATGTGTTCTCTCGTATCTTTTCATGCGTTCGGGGTCTTTGACAATACAGCCAATGTTGGCTAGCATAGCGCCAGTCCTCAGCGACTCTGTGCTTCGTGCACAGCGCTGTTCCTTGGACACATGAGTATGAGGAGGAAAAAGAGGTGCACCGTGGAGGAAGAGCTTCTCCTTGAACATGCAGCAATGGCGCGAGTGAAGCTTGGGGTCTCGGCAAGAGCGCGTGTCGTGTACTACGCCTGTGAACCACATGGGAACAGGCTCTCTCTCCTGTTACGAATCGGCACAGCGCTCGCGAGCCTAAAGGAAGAGTTCCCTGGAATCGTTCTCGTTGTTTCTCCGAGTCTCGACGACGAAGCGCATCGTGAGATTCTGTGGCAGATCAGAATCTCGGGGATCCGTATCGTTCAGAACGGTCTGTATTACTTGCAGTACGAGGCGAGACGCTCCCACTTTGGATTCCGTCCAAGCCGCCCCGCCTCTGCAGAGGAACTTCTCTGTCTCTGTGCGGAATCCGGCCTCGTCGTTATCGGAGACGGAGAGGGGTCACGGGAGTTTGGCGCGCTTGCCCATGAGATGATTGTCCCACGCATCATCTATCGTGGCGAAAGTATGCCGAAACTTCGCAGACAATTCCGCCGCGCCTTCGCGGATCCGTCCTGGTGGATTCTGCAAAAAGAAAAAGAAGACGCGAACGAGATCCAGGGAGATACAATCACGCCATCACCGACTTTGGGGTGAGGACGTGAACTGCGCGCGGCGTTGGGCATGATGCTCAACGCCTTTTTCTTTGCGCGCCTATCCGCTATTCTGAAGACTCCATGGATCTTCGCGGGAAAACCATTCTCATCACCGGCGGGCGGCGCATTGGACAAGTGGTTGCCGATACGGTGGGTGCTGCAGGCGCGCAGGTCGTGATGACCTACAAGAAACATCGCGAGGAGATTGCTCAAGCCGTCGATCATCTTGCGGAACTGCACGGGATCCGCACCGGCGCGTACGAGCTGGATCTGACGGATGAGGGAAGTATTACCGCGCTTGTGCGCACAGTGGGGAAGGATTTCGGTGGTATTGATGGGCTCGTGAACATGGCTTCAGTCTTTGAACCGGATCCGCCGAAGATCGCCGTGTCGCATGTGTTGAAGGCATTCTCCGTGTCGATTGGAAGTATTCTCCTTTCCCGCATGTTCGCGGAGGAAGCACAGCGGCGGAAAGCGCAGGGTGCGCCCATTGTGTCATTCATCGATTGGGCAGTGGATCATCCGTACGCGCAGCATGATCTCTACCTTGCAGGGAAGGCGGCGCTGCGTCACTACCTGATGGCGTTGCAGACGACGTTTGCTGGCACGATTCGTGTGGTGAATATTCATCCCGGCATGATTTTGGAACCGAAAGATTTTCCCGCGAAGGAGAAACAGGAAATTGTCCAGAACACGCCAACGCGCTCCACCGGCGATCCGCAGCAAGCGGCACGTCTTGTACGTTTGGCGCTGGAAACGGATTTCCTTGCGGATAACATTCGTCTGGACGGGGGACAGCACTGGAGACACAGGCTCTAACCTGCATAGGCGCCGGACGTAACTCCTTTCCGTCAAGTGCGTAGTTACTAGAGCACATCCCATACACTTCTGCCGCCTCGTCATTGCGAGGAGGTCCCCGCCTTCGCGGGGACGACCCGACTTCGCCAAGGCTTCGCCGGGCGGGCGAAGCAATCCTCGCATGGCGCACGAGGAGATTGCTTCGCTTCGCTCGCAATGACGATATATGGGATGCGCTCTAACTTTCCGCGAAGGATCTGCGTATTACAAAGAGACAGCGCTGCCGCGGCGCGCGATGGAACGCTCCGCGGCATCAAGGATGCGGACGACCTGTACACCTTGTGCAAGATCCGATGACGGGCGTTTACCGGTACGGATGTACTGCACAAACGCGCGCAGTTCTTCCGTGAGCGGTGATGTCGGTCGGTATGACGGATATGCAACGATGGGCGCATGACGTTCGATTGTGTGTCCGCGAACCGTTGGTCCGAGATGTTTGAGCAGCGTTACTTTTCTTTCCGCCACGTCGTCATAGATCACCGTATGGCGACTTCCCTGCACCACGAAACGTTTGCGCTTCTCTGGCGCCATCCAACTGTACTGGCCGAAAAAGTGGACGCCGCCCGGGAACTCCAGATGCAGCGTTGCGACATCGTAGAGCTTCGTTCGGGGTCGGAGTACGCTGATGCCTGTTGCCCGGACGGTACGGGGAAGGACACCCAAGAGATCAAGCGTCATTGCGAGATCGTGTGACGCCCAATCCCACAATGCCGACATGTCGTCACGGTATGGTCCGTTATTCATTCCTTCAGCGAACAGGAAGCGCAGTGCTCCGGCACGGCGCGCGAGGGTCTTCGCCTTTTTGTATGCCGGGTTGTAGAGATGCACGTGACCGACAAAGACGCGCGCACCGGATTTCTTCGCGGCGTTCTCAAGGCGAAGGGCATCACGCAGATTCGTCGTCAACGGCTTTTCGATGAACGTGGACATCCCACGTTCGATGAACGGAAGTGCGATATCCGCATGGGTAGATCCTGGCGTGGCGATCAGTACGCCATCGAGATCCCGCAATTGCAGAAGTCGCTTCCAGTCACGCGTTTCAACATACGAAACGCTGCAGCCGGGGAGCTGCGCGAGTGTCCGTTGTATGTTCGTGCCCCAGCGGCCACGGCCGATGAGTGCAAGCGTTGTCATCGAGCCTGGCGGAGTGCCGAAACTGCCTCCACCGAAGCGTGTACGTGTGCGGGAATGTCGACGTACTTTGGCTGTTCTTTTGCCCATTCAAGAAAACGAAGTGTGCCCTCACGAAGACTTACTCCCGCCTGATACCCGAGGTGCGTGCGCGCTTTTGCCAGATCGGGACATCGGCGCTGTGGTTCGCCGGCGGGGTAGGTGTCTGGATAGGGAATCGTTTCCACGCGCGCATCCGTTTTCCCAAGGTCGACAAATAATCGCCCCAATGCACCCATGGTGATTTCCTGATCATCATTGCCAATGTTATATGCCTCGCCGGGCGTTCCGAGCAGCAGTACTTTCAGGAATCCGGTGATAGCGTCCGTGATATAACAGAACGTTCGTGTTTGATGACCGTCGCCATGGACGGGCAACGTCTCGCCGCGAAGTGTCCGCAGCGCGAACATGGGCATGACGCGGCGGTCGTCGGGTTTCATACCCGGGCCGTAGACGTTAAATGGCCGAACAATCTTTATGGGGACACCGAATTGCTGGTGGTAGATGATCGAGAGCGTTTCGGCGAGGCGTTTTGATTCGTCATAGCAGGCACGGGGTCCGGTGCTGGAAACATTTCCGCAATATGTCTCCGGTGTGGGAACGGCACGCGGATCGGGGTCTCCATAAATTTCGCTCGAGCTGAAGAGAAGAAACCCTTTCAGGTCGTTTCGCTTTCCGAGTTCAAGAAGATTCTTCGCGCCCATCACCGCGCTCTCAATCGTTTCCAGCGGGTACTTTTGGTAATAGACCGGGGAGGCAAGACCGGCCGCGTGAATGATATAGTGGATCGGCTCGCGCACGGGAAGCGGTGCGGTCACATCTGCCCACAGCGATAACACCTGCGGATCCTCATTCACCCCGAAGACGCCATCGCGCTCTCCGGTAATGTAGTTGTCAACAGAGATCACGCGGCACGGTTTTTCTAGCACGTGTTGGTTGAGATGCCGGAAGACACCCAGAAAATACCGGCCAAGAAATCCCGCACCGCCGCTGATGAGGATCGTCTTGCCCGCGAGCTCCTGTGCTTCCGGAGCAATAGCGGTTGCGATGGTCTTGGTATCTTCCTCGATAATATGTACAGAGCGCATTGTCGTCAGAGGTGGCAAGCGGAGATTACGCGGTTGGCGCAACAAGCGTCACACGAACGATATCATCCTCATACTCTGCCTGGGTGTGGCGCGAGCTTGTCGTGAAGCAATAAAATTCGGAATCCTCTACGAAAACCATGGCGTGCGCAAGCATGGGCGGCGTGTAAAACACGTGTCCGGGTTCAATCATCACGCGTTCCAGCGGCGCAGTCTCATTCAAGGCGTCACGCGTCACGTACTCGATTTTTCCCTTCACGAGATAGCACGTGTGCGAATCCTGTTTATGGTAGTGGTTTGCGCGCACCGTACCGGCTTTTGAGGTGATGCGCAGCACGCTTTGGAAATTCCCTTCCGCAAGTTTCTCGATCACTCCGCGCGGATCGTCTGCAACAACTTCCGGAGTCGTGATCGCTTCGTCGACGTTGGTAGTACGCGTATGCGCGCGATGTGTTTCCATATACGTAGCGTAGTGAGGACGTGACTCTTTGGCAACAGTGCATTGTCCGCGCGCACCGTTGTGTTCTTTCTTAAAAGTTTTCCCGCACAATCGTGGTGTACCTTCAGTAACCCTTTGAAGCCAGGCATGGTTGCTTGGCTCCTTTCTTATACAGAGCGTCGCTTCAGGAGGGGAAGGAGAAGAAGAAACGCCACGCCGGAGAATGCAATCCCCGAGACGATCATACCGCTTTGGAGCGCCCGCGGATGATATGTCATCCTGACGAGGTGCGTGCCTGGCGGCACCATCACGCCGCGAAAAATACTTTCCGCACGCACGAGCGGCACCGGCGTCTGATCAAGCGTCGCATCCCAGCCGGGGTACCACGTATCGCGCACGACAAGCGCGGTTTCCTGTTGCGTGTCGTTTCTGACGCCGATAGAAAGGCGGTGCGGCGTTTCCATCACGATTACTGCTGTCCCGGCGGAGGAGGGAAGCGGCTCCGTGATTTCTTTGGGCAATGCTGAAAGCACCTCAACGCGCGGTCGCGCTGTTGGTCGTTCCCAGACGCGGATCGTCGCGTTCTCTCCACTCTGCATAGTGAAGAGTTCGCGTGCCGGGGGCGGTAGAAACAGATCCGGCGTGTTGGTGCTGCCGGTAACGTATCGAACGCTGAACCGATCCAGGAGATTCTCATTGATAGGACGGCCCTCCGCGTCACGGAGGCGCGAGAGCAGTTCCGACGCGCGGGCGAGATCGAGCGCCGCTGTCCACTCGATACTTGGTATACCGGCACGGGTAAAGATGTTGGCGACCGGGAGATCGCGGAGAAGGTGTTCATGCTCGTTGCGGTTCGCGGTGGTGGGATTCGCCACATAGAGCCCGGTATCTCCCTGCGGGTGGGCGGCGTAGAGGCGACCCCATGGACGTTCGCGCAGCACCTGCACAACCGGAGAAGTTTTCGATAGTTCTGTCCACGGGACCCTAGGGTGTACCTGCCAGGCGAGCACGATGAGTTCGAACGCGGTTGCAATGACGAGTCCGGAGATCAGAACACTTTTTCTCGCGAGGCTGCTATCATGGATGATAGCACTTCGGCGACTCTGGAGGGCAAGGCCGCCGGCGGCGAGGAGAACGACAGACAACAGCACCAGGGGATTTCCGAGGTTCACACCCCACGTCGAGACGCGTTCCAGGAGATAGTCGATTTTTTGCAGGTAGGACTCCCGCGAGAGTACGTGGCCCGCTGCGCCGAGGATGAAGCGGTCCACGGCGAGAGCGCCGAGGCGGCGGAGGAGATCCGGCGCCAGCTTCACGAGCGCGGAACCGGACGTGACGGCCAGCGCCGCGCCGATGCCCAAGCGTCCAACCCACTGCGCGGCGTGCGGCAGGACTGCGACGCGGTCGAGTCCTCTTCCCGCGAGAAGCGCGAGCGCGAATTGCATAAACAACAGGTACCGCGCAGGCGAGGAAAAGATGCCCAATGTCGGTTCGATGCCAATAAGGCGGAACGGTGACCACCGGCCGAGAGCGAGGAGAAAACTCAGGACGGCGACGACCGTCCAAAAATTCCAAAATCCAAGCACCAAGCTCCAAACAATTTTTACGTTCAACATTCTCAACATCCAAAATGCGGACCGACCCATCTTTAGATGTTGGTCTTTGGAACTTGTTTGGAATTTGGAATTTGAGGATTGGAGCTTTCCCGTTGCTCCGATCAGCGCGAGGAGCAGTGGGATCGTTCCGATCCATGCCGTCATTTCAATTTGTGGCCGTGTCCCCCAATACTCCGAGAGATCCGGAAAACCAAAAAACGCCGGAATCACAAACGTCATGAGCTGCCAGGGTGGAAAGGAGTGCTGATTTGCCCGGCCAATATCAAATCCCTCGCCCATGCCGCGCGTGGACTCGCGGATGAGTTCAAGCGTCGGAAACAACTGTGCGGCGGTCAACGCCACCCATACGACGAGAAGCGGTGCGGCGAAGAGGCCGAATGTCCACATCGTATGCGTGAATGGAACGGCGGTGTAGCGCGCGCGCAGTTGCGTGAAAAGCCGCGTGAGCACGAGCACGACCATCATGCCCGCGACATGGAAATGTCCCGGGAATGTGGCGAGGGCCAGGATGCAACTAAGCAGGAGAAATGGGCGAAGGCGCAGCGAGGCAGCGAGGCGATCTGCGCAGAGAAGCGCGTAGGGCATCCACGCAACGCTGAAGAAAATATTTCCGTGGACGAGGTGACCAGCCATAAATCCGCTTCCGGTGAATCCGAGCGCGGTAAGAAGGGCGCCGGTTCGTGACAGCGAGAGCGAACGCGCATAAACATAGGTGCCAAGCGCAAGGAGGATTGCGTGAAAAAGATACGCAATCGCATATCCCTGCTCCGGGGACGTCCACGGGCGAAGGAGAAGAAGCGGGAATTGCCAAAATCCTGTCTGGGCGGAAGCGAGCACGGGAAATCCCATCGCAATATTCGGATCCCACGCCGGAAGACGCTCTGCGCGGAGCTCACCGCGATAGAAATCTTCAATGGGGAGGTATGTGTCGCGCACATCTCCCGTCAGCAGAAACGCGAAGAGTGTGTACGGAGCAATAAGAGCAACCGCGAAGCCGACCAGAATGCCCATTGTCCACACACGCTTCATCCAGGGTACTCACACGTTACCACTGACGCAGCGCGAGTCGGAGGACAAGAAACGCCGCTTCGCTGATGACGGAAGAACTGATCTTGGAAACCCCACCACGTCGATCGCGGAACACAATCGGTATTTCCGCCATGCGGGCACCGACGCGCGCGGCGCGCACTTTCATGGCAATGAGATAGCCATATCCGTCCGCGCGAATTGTCGCGGAATCAACACGTCGGAGCATGTCAGTGCGCCAGGCACAAAAGCCGGCGGTAAGGTCGGAAATGGGGGCGCGCGTGAAGAGGCGGGCATAGATGTTGGCTGCACGACTCAAGAACCGCCGTCGCTGTTCCCAATTCTCGACGGATCCGCCCGGGCAATAGCGAGATCCCACAACGAGATCCGCATGGTCAAGTGCGGCAAGAAGACGAGGAACGTCTTCTGGGGGGTGAGAAAAGTCGGCATCCATGTGCACGAGCACGTCGGGCACAGTTCCCAACGCGCCGCTCAGCACATGCGCGAATCCCGCAGTATATGCCGGACCAAGACCCTCTTTTTTTGTACGGAGAAGAAGATGGACACGCGGGTCGCGTGCCGCACGCTCGCGAACGAGTTGTCCTGTTCCATCCGGAGACGAATCGTCCACCACAAGGAAGGAGACAGAGGGGGCGCAGTGTTTTTCCAATGCGTCAAGAAGCGGGAGCATATTTTCCCGCTCGTTATAGGTGGGAATGACGACCACGCTGCGCATCACTCCGCCGTGTGTGGCCATATCTCTCTGCGCACAAGCGCATCGCGTGCGGTTGCGAAGACCGTTTCAACATCAATCGTCGCAAGGCAGGATTTGTCATCCTGGCGTCCAGGCGATTGCCAACTGCGGAATCCGGTCGTCATGCGCGCCTCTCCGTGAAGATTTTTGCACGGGAGTTCTCGTTTCAGTAAACAGGGTTCATCACACGTCGGGCCGAAAATTGTCAGGTGGTGGCGCGTGCGATCCGCAATGCTCGGATTCACAAAAAATCCCGGCGCGGCACGCGCGTATGATTGCGCCCCGTAGAGGCAAATCGTTTGCGTACCCACGGCAGTTGCGAAATGCATCGGAGCGCCCAGGACGCCAATGGCGATATCGCAGTGTTTCAGGAAGGCAATGTTCTCCCGCAACTGTGCGCGTCGTCCATGCACCATAGGTGCGTGTGCTGCCCCCCACCAGATCGGCGTGATGCCGGCATCCACAAAACGACGTGTCAGAACGGGTACTTTCCCTGGATCCCACCCACGCATTGTTGTGCTATTCAGTCCCTCAAGAAACACTACGCGCGGTCGCGGGAAGTGGCTTGCGATCTCCTCTCCGATCTCGAAATCCCGCGGGGAACCATAGAACGGATATGGTCCGATCTGCAGATGCGAAAGGCCCACTGCTGCTGCGATGCGCTCCAGCGGATTTTCTTCCGTGACGAGACCGAATTCGAGCTCCGCCACAACATCATAGTCCGGTGCGACGCGATGAAAGTGTGCGCGATTCCATGTCGGAAATACTTTTCCATCTTCCACGCATATGCTGCCATCCAGTGCGCAGTCATGATCGCTCCAGTGCACAAGCTGATCCACGTGGGGGTTCTCTTTCATAAGCGCGATGCAGTAGCCGTCCTGGTTTCTTTTTCCCCATCGTCCGTGTTGATCTTTGTATCCCCACGCGGTCACCAGTGTTACCTCCGCATCGGGCCACGTGCGGGCAATGCCTTCCAGCAACGCGCCCACGAGAAATAGATGGTCTCCCATATTTCCCACGTGTTTCAGCAATACGCGTTGCGGCTGCATAGAGGAGTATCGCGCTCTATCGCTCTGTTCCGCACTGCGCTTCTGTTCCCCCGCAAACGCGGAAGACGGTGTGTCCGCTTTCCGTTAGCGTGCGTTCAAACATGTTGTACTCCGTGTTGAATCCGCCCGTGTCCGGATCACGATTTTCCAGCGCGGCCTCCAGAAAAAACCCCGCGGCGAGCGGTCTGCCCGTTGTTGTTTTTCCTCCGACCGCAGTTGGGCAATACCGAAAAATTCCGTTTTGTTGCGCCGGCGTGTACAGAGCACTGCTCCAGCGCCGCTCGCGTTTCAGGAAGGCAGTGAAAAACCAGTCCTCCGGGTCCTCTGTTGATCCGCACCACCCAAGATCTCCCGACGGATGAAGGGGGAAGCCGTTTACCGTGTTGAATGAACGCTCGAGCTCGGATTTCATTTCGCGCACGTACTGTCGTCGCAGGCCATCTCGGTACTCCCGTCTCGCGTAGCCTGCGGCGTACGCAAACAACGCGATACACGTCATTCCAAGAATGACGAATGCAGCTGCCTCGGAACGTGTCTCGGCGGTTCGCAGACGGCGCAGTATCCAGATGCGGACATTCTTCACGCTCATGGTGTTGGGAGTGTGAGAGCATCGTGCTCCCAGATAGGGTCGTGCCAATCGGCGCGTTGTCCAGTGCGGACAGAGTCCACGGCACGCGTGAAGCGCTCCACGGTTGGCTCGTAGGCATAGTGGGCGAGGCGTCGTTGCGCTGTGCGGATGGCGGACGCGCGAAATGCCTCATCGGTCAATGCGCGTTCTGAAAGAGCGAGCAGGGCGGCAATGTCCGTGCTGTGTGGTGCGGTGAGTTCCGGCCAGAGCTCTGTTTGCCCATCACTGGTTGTGCCAACGCACGGAACGCCGGCGGCGGCACAATCCACCTGCACGCGACCGCGTGTCCACCACATATCGGTGTTGAGTACAAGACGAACAGTCGCAAGTTCAACAAGCTGCTCTGCCCACGGTCGGAAGGGCACGACCTCATACCCGGCACCCTCCAAGAGTGCGGTGTTGAGAGAGAACTCTGGTGTTTTTGTGATGCGAATGAGCATGTCCGGATGTCGTTTCTGCAATTCTCGCGCGACAAGATGTCCGGCGAGAATATCCGGTCGGACGGTATCGCCCGAAACGTAGATTATTGGTCGAGATGATGAAATCGTTTCACGGTCGCGAGGCCGCGGGTAATCGGGCCCGGGCCGAGCGACACCTCTAGCGGGAGGGGGGAGCATCGGAGGAGAGCGGCGGGGGCCCCAACGCGACATCCGAAGGAGCGTTGGGGGTGCCAGCTCCGAAGCGGTTCCCACCCGAGATATTGCATACTCCACCGGATACGGTTGCGGAAGGTAGAGAGACGGCGTCTCTACGAGGTGTGTGTAATACGGGACAGTCGCCCGACAGACATTCATGTTCATGTGCGTTGCGTTGATGAATGCTTGGTATCGAGTAATGGCATCCGGATGATCTTTCCAATGCTCTCGCAAGCGACCGAAGGGAGGCGAAGACGAACTCACAAGAATGAGATCCGGAAATTCCTTGCGGACGCGCTGCACAAATCTGACCAACTCGTCGTCGTTACTCATCTGGTAAATAACCAGGAGAACATCCAGCGATGCGAGGAGCGACAGATCGTATGACGCGAACGCACCGGTGCGCGTGCGCGTCAGGTCTTGGCGCAATCGCCGAAATGCTGACGGCGGTTTCGTCAACGATTCGTAAATCAATCCGGAGAGCGGCACATGCACCCCTTCGAACGCCGAGGTGTAGCAGCCAAAGCTTGTCGGATCGATTTCTTTTTCCGGATCCGCAAGATAATTTGGCCGCTCGGGCGTATGACGCCACATCGCCCCGGTCTTTGTCGTATATTCGACACACGCAAATCTCATGGGAGGCGTCTTCGCATCATACCGTTTCCCAGCAGAGAAAGATTGGTGCGAACAGTGTTGGTCATGCGGGTGCATTCCTGTCGGAGAAGACGAAGTACCATACCTGTTTCGGGAACGCCAAGCAACCATGCCGTCAGGAGATACGCGCCCCCGCCGCCGATGCCCGCAATCAGCAACGTACCGAGATCTGTGCTCGTACTTGGTGGAACCGTCCGCGCGAACCAGAGAACACCGGTGACCAACAGCGCGCATATGCCGCCTGCAAGTGCCAGACGACCCGTATACGCATTGAAAAAGAGAACGCGCAGTGACGGCATGCGCGCGCGAAACGCCCACAGATACAGTGTCGTCAACACCAGCGGTCCTACGCCGGAGACCAGGGCAAGGCCGACGATCCCCAGTGATGGGACGAGCAGGGCGAATAATCCCGCCGCAATTGCTTGGAGGGCAACCGACACTCCGACGGCCGTTCGTGTTTCCTGAAATGCAAGCACAAAGTGGCCGAGGAGAGAACTCCACCCGTTCCCGAGCAGTCCGAGAACAAAGAACGGGACGAGTAGGGCGGTTGCGGCCGTATCTTCGGGGGTAAAGGCGCCGCGCTCATAGAGCACGCGAATGAGCGGGGTGCGGAGAAGGATCAAACCGACGGTCAGAGGAATACCGGCGAGGGTCACGAGACGAAATGCCGTGCGCAATCGTTCCTGCGCCTCCGCGAGCGACGTGGAAGCAGCGCGGGCAAAGGCAGGAAAGGAAACCTGCACAATGGTCCCCAGGAACAGGGTATTGGCGATGAAAAAAATCCGCTCGCTGAATTTCAAACTCGCCAATGATCCTTCCGGCTCCATGGAGACAAAGATGCGATACACAATGCCCGCTCCCTGCGCAGCGAGAATGGAGAGAATGAACGGAAGCGTCAGAAAAAGAATGCGCTTCAGGTCGGGATTCCACAGACGGGTGGTGGGAGTGTATCCGACGCGCGAGAGCGCCAAGAGCAGAAGAACCAACTGCACAGCGGTGCCGATGAGTGTGCCGATTGCGAGAACGCTGATGCCGATGCGTCCCGCGAAGGCGAGAAACGCAAGAAGCGTTATGACGGGGACAACGAGTCGCGACAGTGCCGGCAGGCCGAAGCGTCCCTGCGCGTGCAGAGGCACCATGGCGAGATCCGCCAAGAACGACAACAGGTATGCCGGAAAGACCAGACGCAGCAGGACAATGGTCAGAAGACGCGTTTCCTCTGAAAACCCCGGGGCGATGAAGGCGACGAGCCCGTTCGCAAATACTTGCAGCGTGGTGCCGAAGACAAGAAACGCCACAACGGCAAGCGAGAAGAGGGAAGAAAACAGCGCCCATGCGCGCGCGGGGTTTCCCTTCGCAAGATATGCAACGAAGTACGGAAGCAGAACAGAGGTCACTGCGCCGCCAAGAAGGATTTTCGCAAGGAGCTCAGCGGTAGATGTTGCCATAAAGTACGCGTCGGTTGTTCGTCCCGCGCCGAATGTCGCGGCGATCGCAAGGCTCAGTGCAAAACTTGCCGCATAGCTGAACACCTGGGCGATGCCAATAGCCGTTCCTGATCGCGCTGCGTGCGCGAGTGTTGGTTGCTGGTCGGTCATGGTGATTTCCGTGCCGCCAGGTACCACAGGGATAGCGATGCAATGATCCCCAGCGTTGTGACCAGGATGCCCGCACCAAGTCCCGGCGTTGCGTACGAAAAGGTCACTACGCCGGAGCCGGGCGAGAGAGATGTTGTCACGAGGCCGCTCGTTCCGTCCGCGGGGCGCGAAGAAGACGCGCCGTCGGCGTCATGAACCACACTCCACCCGTGATGCATGTTCTCATTAATGGCAAGTATTGCCGGGGTGCGTGTTTCATATCGGACCCGAACACGGTTTGTTGTGTGTACGTCAACCGTTGCGGATCCCTCGCCCTCGAGGAAAAATGCCTCGCCGAGGTACGCGGCATCCTGAAAGTTTGCCGCAACTTCTTCTCCCGGTTTCGAGAGGGGGATGCGCAACGCCTCCGTGGTGCGCACACTGGCCACCGAGCACCGGTTCATGGAGCCTCGGTTCTGCACCGTGTTTTCCATGGTGAACGCGAACGAGTCTTTCTCTCCGATGTGACGACTCCGTGCCCATCCCTGCTGGAACGGCGCTTCCCGTGCCGGTGGCGGCGGAACAATGAATGTATTGGCAAGCGTATCGGTATTCATGAATATCATGTGGCCGATCAGGATCGCGGCGAGCACGCCAAGAGAGGCACGAATAGCGCGATACGACGCCGTGTGCTCCGGGGGCACAGTTTGCGAAGATCCCTGGAGCCACTGTGTCAATCGCTCAAATCCAATTGCGGCAAGAATGCCGATGACAATGGTCATCATGCCCAGCATGCGCTGTGGGTTTCGCAAATCGCCAAACAGAGGAATCAGTTCACTCCATCGTTGCAGGTATCCTGAAAGTGGGACGAGTAAGAAAAAAAGACCAGCACCAACCCATGGAACCACTGTTTTTCTTTTCACCAGAAGCCCGACGAATGCCAGAAGCAACGGTCCGATACCGACATACGCTCCATACTCAAACCATGGCTGTGTTTGCGCGTCGAATTTCTGCGCATCATCGCGCTGATCGGGATCAAGAAAGACGGACCACAGCGCGCTGACCGGCAACGGCGATGTTTCGTTTCTCAACTCCGTTTTTAATGTTGTTTGTGAAAGGACAGCGGGAACAAGGTGCACGCCGGCAAGAGTACCGCCCAAAAGAAGAACAAGAATCCCCGCAACGATAGGGCGCCAGCGTCGCTCGAGCACGCTGGCGAACGCGCCGACGAGTGCGACGAATGTTGCAGTGTAAACCGACAGGTACACACTGCCATCGAGAAACATCAATGACAAGAAAGCGCCTGCAGGGGCAGTCCAGCGCAGCCCTCGCGAAGCTCCAAGCTCCAGAATCCAAGCTCCAAACGTTCGCATTGGGGATTTGGACTTTGGAAATTGTTTGGTACTTGGAGCTTGGTACTTAGAAATTTTTTCCTCCATTGCGCGCTGGAAGAAAAACAAGATCCATGGAATCCACGCTGCGGCAACCTTACGTGAATGACCGGCAGCAAGATGCAACCCGATGTACGGAGAAAAAGCAAAGACGGCAGCACCGAGGAACGCGGCAGGCCATGAGACCTTCCATCCTTTTCGCAGCCACACCAGCATGCCAAGAAACGCCACACTGCCGTGTAAAAGAATGTTCACTTTAAATCCTTGCACCGCGCCGCCCAGAAGCACGGTAGAGAAAAACGGTGAGAAGACAGGGGCTTCCGGGAATGCAGCAAGCGGCGTGCCGCCGCAGAGATACGGGTTCCACGACGGAAATGATTGCTCGCGAATGATTGCGCGTTCTGCTGCCGCATGCAGCGTCGTGTTCATGTCCCAATCCCCGATACCGAGGAACGAGGGATGGATGAAGAATGGAAGGGTGAACACCAGCGGAAGTCCGGCGCCGATGATACCGAAGGTCATAGGAAGTACCAACGACGCGCGCATCCGTCCACGCCGCACGGCGAATGACGCGATGCCACCAGTCATCAATGCAGCACCGCCAAGTATGGCGGCCGCCACTCCTTGAAGTCCGAGGGGGCGGCGTGCGCGTTTGAGCAGTCGGAACGCGAGATCGCCGGGCACTGCCTGATGGTCACGTGTGAGCGTTCCTCTTTGGTAATCAACAATGCTTGCTTCCTGTGGGGTCCCATATCGCTGTTCGGCGCGGAGCGCGAGCGGTGCTTCTTCTGTGCCCTGCGCATATTCAACAAAGAAATACAACTGTTCGCGGTTTTGCGTGGGGAGCGGCGGGAACAGAAAGTCAGTAAATGGGTCTCCCTGAACAAATGTTGCCGGGAGTCGGACGGTACGCAGGTCCTCCGCTGCATCCGCCGATTCGCGCAGATGGAGAGTGATCTGCCCGGAGAGCCGCGTTCCAGGCAAACGGCGAAGAGAAAGCGAAATGCCGCTGATATTCGGTGATGGTGGGAGAATTGTCTGCCCGACGGTGTGGGGTCCCCAGAGCGCGATAGAATTTTCTGTGACGTACGTTGCAACCTCGTGCGTGATATCAGGAATATCATCCACAACAATCACCGTGTGAAGAATCACACCGCCAAGAAGCAGCGCGATGCCCCCTGCGAACCAACGCACCGGAGTCATGAAATCAGTGCGCGAATACGCAGCGCTCGCAGACGTCCACTCGTTGCGGAACGAAAGTCTGTTGCCGGACAGTGCGCTCGGACACGCGCAGAATCATACGGAGAATTCCCATTATCCGCAAGGGGAAAGGGTACACCGACAACGGGAATCTACAATGCCCCGGACGGCTCTTCTCGTGCGGTGAAAAATGCCTGCACGCGATCGCGATGAACGCCGTAGACAGAAACGCGCGCGTTCCCAAACGTACTCACGAAGATGCGCGGGTGCTCAAAGAGATCCGGGTGCTCCCGAACACTCTGCCAGACGTTTCCTTCGTTGCGCTCCACGACATACCACACGTTGTTCTCTTGTATCCATTGCAGTTCGCGTTCGCCAACGCCACTCTCCTCCGTATCCGTGAAGAAGAAACGACGTCCCGTGGGGAGGTACACGACAATAGGCGGTTCGTCTGGTGTGCGGAATCCTGCGGGTTGAGACTGGCGGCGAAGATCTTTGACCGCCTGCATCATGACATACACATGCTGGGCCTGCTTGTTGTACTTCTCGATGCGCCCTTCAAGTGTCTTCTGTCCGTCCACGTAGAAGACACTGGTCAGTATCCCGATCGTCAGTGCGGCAACGGCACGGGGATACCAGCTGTTTCTCCATTGCGCAAGGTGCTGAACCCCGAACGCCATGCCGAGCGCAAGGAGTGGAATGAGGTGAAGGTAATAGCGGGGTTTTGGCAGGATGAGCGTGACGATCGCGATCTGACTCACGACTACTCCCCAGACAGCAAGCGCATCGATAACTCTGGTGGCGACCCAGGGAGTGATGCCAATGCCAATCAGCAGCCACGGCACTGCCGAAAGATACTCACGCAGACGTGAAGATTTCCCAAGAACGAGGATGCACAACACGACAAGCGAGAGCACCGCGAGCGCCGGCCCGAGGAGCACATGTGCGTCCATCAGACGCCGCCGCATTCCCGTCAGGACGCCGCCAATCAGAAGACCACCCACGATGACGGGTACAACGAGACTCTTCTCTCCTGGGAATATCCATACCGCCGCGGAAAACTCACGGAAACGGTTCGCATTATTTTGGTAGTCCCGAACGGAGTGGGCGAGAGATAATCCCCCGTCGTTGAGTACGTCGGTAGCCGTGCGGATGCCCGGAGTTCCCGACCAAAGGAGTGAGAGCTGCGGAATTGCCATGATGGCGACCGTGGTCGCGCCGAGCAGTATCGCCCGTTTCCAGGATAGCCGCTCGCGGATCCACAATGCCGGCAGATACACCGCCGACAGCAATCCCCCCTCATACCGCGTGAGAAAGGTCATGCCAAGCAGCACGGCGAGCGCCCACTGCCAGCGTCGGTCGTTGGCGTTCAGATACGCGAGGGTTGCGGCCACAATAAGGACGGCAAAAAGCGTATTGGCGAGGCCGTTGGGTGATTCCCAGATGAAGTCCTGGTTCACTGCCAAGAGGCCGGCGGCACCGAGCGCCATCTCCCAGGAGAGTGAGAAGCGACGCGCAACCAATGGCAGAAGGGCAATGGCGCCGGCCGCCGCTCCAATGCCGACAAGCCGCGACCAGGCAAGCGGATCGCTGGTGAACATCCCAAGGATCAGCAAGAGGGAGTAGAGCGGCCCTTTTCGCGGGTCGGCGGCGAAGAAATCCTCTCCCTGCAGAAGCGCATTCGTCTTGGAAAGGTAATTGAAGGCATCTCCCCCGTAGACGCCTTCAATCGTCCACGCAACGGGAAGACGGATGATGATCGCAGCAGCCGCGATCAGGAGAAGAAAGAGTGTGATCGCGAGCCGGGGTCTCCGCGTCGTCCGTATCGTCCGCGCGGCGATCATCAGTACGCCGCCGACGACAAGACCGGCGCTGATACGCTTTCCCCCGCGTATGGCGCTGTCCGGCGTGATGTTCCCCCACAGGAGCACATTCCGCCAGAACGGGAGGCGCTCAATCGCGCGAAACGCAAGATCGCCGTAGGAGGGCTCTCCATCAACGATCATGTATCCGTGTGCATAAAATCGGGAATCACTCTGGTACCGCAGGAGGACTGAACGTTCCTTCGGAACGTCCGGAAGCGTGCGAAATGTGATTGCCTGTTTCCCCGGCGACAGGGGTGGAGAAAAATCGAAGCGGATCCACGTGTCCTGCGGAGTCACGGGCGTCGTTACGCGTCCCCGCTCGCGTTCCGTTTCGTCTGTGGCGATGATTGTTGACTCCTGTGGTTGCTCGCTGCGAACGAGAATGTGCATGGCATGCACGGGATGCATGCTGTCGAGCGTTTGTCCGACTGTATGATCCTCGTACAGACGGCGGATATACTGCGCTTCCTCTTTTGGTCCGTTGGACTCGCGAACGGCGTCGGTGGGAATGAACAGCACGCCAAGACATGCGACGCCAACGGCGATGGAGAACCGAATGCGCATGTTCTTCTCCATATCCCTACGCTAGCACAAGTGCGATTGGGGTTCCGCGCGGCGAGGTCTTGGTACGGTGCCCCAAGACAACGTCCGAACGATGCAGTATACTCGTCCGATGCACGAACCGTCCTTTGTTCGGGAACACGCTGTCGTCTCTGACGCGAGTGCAGCACAAAGAGACACGACGCGACACTGTAAAATCTGTGCGGGTCCGGTGACCCCGCGGCACAAAAATCAGGGGATTATCTATTGGCATTGCGGTGCATGCGACTTTCTTCAGAATTTTTATTGGGAAGATCATGCGCATTCTCCGACATTACACACCTCTGTCAATGAGGAAATTCGGGAACACCGGTGGCCCGAAGGTGATCCTGTCGATATGCGCGCGAAGGGGTGGGAAATGCTCGAGCTCATGTCGTCGCCGATCGCGTGGGGGTCTCGCCAGGCACATGAAGCATTGAGCAAGATTTTCTTGTATCGCCAGTGGTCGCACGCGAGAGCGCGGCGGCAGTTTCATCGCCTGATGGACTTCGGATGCGGGCACGGAACAATCGTATCGGAACTTCGAAAAGAAGGTTTTGATGCGATTGGTCTGGACCCATTCAGTCCCACGGAAAGCCCGCATATTCTCCGTATCCCGCTTCTCGAGTCGGGGCTCCCCGCCGGAACGTTTGACGGCATTTTTTCCATCGAAACGCATGAGCACATCACGAATGTCATCGAGACCTTTCAGGCACTTTCCGATCTGCTGCGGCCCGGCGGCGTGCTTCTTGTGCAAACGCGGCGCTTGGAAGATCCCGATTATCAGAACGACGGGGGATCGTGGTTCTACCTCCGGGAACCCGAAGCGCACGTGAGCATTTACAGCGAAACGGCGATGCGTCGGATCGCCGAGAACACAGGATTCCGTCGCGTCAGTTTCCGCAGCGTGAAGTTTGCACGCTTCGAGAAGTAAAACTACGGCGACTATTTTCGGCAAGTGCCCCGAGCCTATTGACGCTCTCATTTGAGTTCTGCATGGGAAGCGTATACTTCAAAAGGAAAGTCATATGGAAGAGATACAGGAGAAAAAATCAGATACAACTCCGGTTCAACCAGAGGAAAAAGTACTCCCTATCCAGAAGTTGCTTAAAGAAAGCGATGTGCTTTTAATGCTCTACCCAAAGGATAAAGACGGAATCTTCTTACAGAGTATACAACCAGAAGACGAGATAACTGTTTACGAGCTTCTGCGCGAAATGAAAAACTCGCTAAAGAAACTCCTAATACTGCTCGATACAAGTGGTGGCAATATCTACTCCGCCGTGAAAATCATGGATATCTTAAGAACGAAGTACGAAGAAATAACAATAGCGATTCCCCAAGAAGCCAAGAGTTCGGGAACATTGATGTGCTTCGGCGCAAACAAATTAATTATGGGTCCCATCTCTGAAGTAGGTCCTCTTGATAAACCTATGACACATCCAGGCGATGAAACAGCTAGGATATCCGCTCTAGATATAGTGAAGTCAATTGACGGGATGATCGACATTGCGATTGAGAGACAAAAGGCCCTAGCCAACGAAATACACGCGGACTTCGGATTACCGATCCAAAGAAGTTTGATGGTAGCAAGTGAATCTATCTCGAAATTGATCTCACCCATGCTCTGTCAGGAGGACGTCAAAATTTATAATCAAGCAAAAAGACTCCTGGCAATTGCAGAGACTTATGGAACGGAGTTCCTAAATAAGTACATGTTGCGATACATATCCAAAGAAAGGCTTCGTCGGAGAGTTTCGGAAATCATAATCAGACGCTTTGTCTGGCTCTACCCAGACCACGCGTTTGCGATAAGGAGAGATGAATTGCGGGACGACTGGTACTTTATAGTTGATGATGCCGAGAAACTAGACTATTGGGACGATCTCTGGAAAGAGTTTAAGCAGCACATTGGCCCGGACCGGGGGAAGTTGATTAAATTTATTTGATTTCATGTATAAAATCTCCTCAGCGCAGCTGGAAAAGAGAGACGACAGGCACATTAAACCCCCTCAGGTGGGTGAGCCGTTGAGTGTGTCGGAAAAACTAGTAAGAGAGGAGATAAAAAAACTCAGCGAGAACAGAGAAGAAATAAAGAAGTTAAAAGACCAGGTAGAAAGCGCGGATAAAGAAGAAGCGTAGTACAAGCCGAAGAGCCTTCGAGTAGGGTGCGGCCCAACGGTCCAGATCGCTTAAGAACGTTGGCTATGATTTCTGAAAAGTGCGCTGCTCATAAACGGGAGGCCGAGAATCGCGAGGAGCCAGTAGCCGAAGAACGAATAGAGCAAGCCGACGGCGAGAGCCTGTGGCGCGGTTGCCGCTGAACTCAGCAGTGTCACGAGCGCCGCGTCCCGTGTTCCCATGCCGCCCAGCGTGACGGGAAGAAGACCGACGAAAATGGCGATCGGCAGCGTTGCGACCGTAAGCCAAAAGGGCGGATGCGCTCCTACCGCGAGAAGAAGAACATGCGTTTGTATGATGGATGCCAGCCAATTCAAGATGGTGAAGAATACGACGGCCAGCGCGATGCCGGGCTGTTGGCGAAGCATGCGCAGAACGCGAATGAGCCGTTCGAGTTTTTCACGTACCGCGGGTTTCGGGATAGACGCAACGAGGAGAGGAAGCACCAGTAGGCCGACAACCCCAATGGCAATAATCGCTGCCGCGAAACGGGTAATGAGCGTATGTCCGATCAGCACACCGCCGAGGAACGCGAGTCCGGCGAGCACGAGGACATCCAGCGCACGCTCCGCGAGCACCGTTCCTCCGACTTCGAGAACACTGACTTCTCCACGGAGGCTTACCGCGCGAAGAAAATCTCCGGCTTTCGATGGAGAAATCGCACTGATGGGTGACGTCCCCAGAATGATTTTTAGACAACGCATGAATGGAATATGATGGCCGATCATGCGTAGCGTGTAGTGCCAGCGCAGTGCCGAGAGGATGGGGAACGACAACGTGAACAGGAGAGAGACAAACCAAGCCCAGGCAGGAACAACCGAGAGTGTTTCCAACACTACCCCCACATCAATACGGCGGAAAAGAATCCAGAATACGACGAGCGTGATGGCGATAAGGGCGATGCCCTTCAGCTGTCCGCGGCGCTCTGCCCAGCCGCTCAAACGCGCGATCGTTGCGGAGCGTGTTCCTGAAGAAGACGACGAATTGTTGAAAGGGGGCGTTTCCGAGTTCATATGCGAATGATGTGGTGAATCATGATCATCGGTGTCGGAGTCGAGGATAGACGAACGCTAGAGCAAGAACACCGAGTGTTGCAAGAAGGAGAACAAACAAGATCTGCTGCGCGCGCGCAGTGGGACTTACCACGCGAAGCGTGCGTTCTCCCTGATCAGCAGATCGGTCCACCACATGGAGTGCGCCTTCCGGCGATTCGAGCAGCATCACATGTTCCGGTGGTGTCCACGACGTTGTGAAGCGCTCGTATACCGTTTGGTCCGACGGTCCGGCGGGCATCGCCAGCACAACGCGATTTGGCGCGATGCGCGAAGGAATGCTTGCGAGCGGGCGAGGTTCGCGCAGGTCGCGGATAAACGCCGGCGGATTATTTTGGTCACCACACATGCGCGGCAGGGAAAATCCCGCTCGGAGCATCGTGGTGGGATGTCGCTCGTCATTTGGAGAAATATTCGCATGCGGGATCAATACGGGCGCTTCCATTACTGCCGGCAGCGGCGCGGTGCTCCATTCCGTACTTCTCGTAAAGATGCCGCGTGTCGCCAGTCCAAGATCAAAAAGAAGAACGGCAAGCACGAGTGCGCCCAGAAAACGTCCTGACACACGAGGAAAATCCCGGCGCATACGATCGAATCCGATACCTGCAAAAATGCCAAGAAACATCACGAAGAGGCTCAAGAGGCGCGATGGCACACGCAGAAGAACGCTGGCGAGATCATTGTGGCGCAGCACATATTCGAACAGCGCGCCCTCACTGAGAGCGAATGCGGCGATCGTAAGAAGCAACAGGAGAACGCGATGACGGCGTCGCGTGAAGATGCCGATTCCCGCGAGGACAATTGGAAGGATGCCGACATATGCGCCGAAATTTCCCCACCGTTCCGGGTATTGGCCGTGGAGTGGCCTGACAGTGAATGAGTGATCATGCACGCGCAGCAACGCATCGTCGAGAAGTCCGAATTGGGCGAGCGGGGTGACGTAGGGATGGAGTTCTCCCCCAATGAGCGCGGGCTGTTCAAGGTAGGGAAGGAGCTTTATTGATCCCCACAGGAATGCGACTGCGCCGATGCCCGCAAGAATAATAAGCGGCCATCGGGACCGCGTCTGAACACACGAGAGAAGAAGCCAGAGTGCAACCAGCATGACGAGCCCAACGATCACGTGTACGTCGCCGCGCAAAAATACCGCAGCGAGCGCGGTTCCGGAGAGCAGCACCCACCACACGGAACGCGTCTTGAGCGCCTGCACGACGCCAAGGAGCACCCACGGCGCGAACGCGACCGCACCACCCACTTGTGTGAATCCTTCGGTAATGCGATATGCGAATGCCCCGGACAGACTTGCAATCAATGTCGCTATCACGCTCCCAATCAGAGAAACGCCGAGCGCGCGTGCGAGAAGAAATGTGCCGACTGCGGACAGCATCGCCTCTCCAGCAAGTAGGAGCAGAAGCGCGCGATCCGGCGGTAGGAGTGTTGCGAAGAGTGTCCCGAGACTGATGGTATTTCCTTCCGGATTTCCAAGCGCGGCCATGCCGCCGCACGTCAGGTGCGACCAGACAGGCCACGCGCCGTTTTGTACCGCGGATGCCGCCGTGGCGAGATACGCCGCATCTTTCGAGAAGTCCGTGGGCCCGACCCATATGCCGGGGCGGAGAAGATGCACCGCATACCACCCGAACACCGCCAATGCGATCGCGCCGATGATCCAGACATCGCGTCGTGACACTCCCGTACTGCCGAACAGCACAGATGACGGGCGGCGAAGGAGAACGCCGACGAATATTCCCGCCACTGCCAACATGACCACGGCAGCGGCCTGGCGGGGCATGTCGCCGAGTGCGGGACGTTGATACCGTAATTGGAACGCAAGATCGCCCTGTGTAACACCGTTCGGTCGTGTGAGTTCTCCCGCCGCATACCTCGTTGAGTCAATCTGCCAAGCGAGTGCGACCCGTTCGATATCCGGCGCGCGCAGACGGAGCGTTCCGTACGTGCCTTGGCGTACCCGCAGGGGTTCCGGGAGGGAAAAGACGGCAGTGCCGCTTGGCGGGATGTCCGCAAACGCGAGCGTATGTTCCGTCACGCCGTTGTCGGTTTCGATGGTCAGGTGCAGTGCGCCCTCGTTGGGTCGCGGCGTGGCGGTGTCGAGCCAGAAGACGACGGTATCAAGCGGCGTGCCTTCCCACCGGACAGTTTGTGCCACCGTACGACCCGACGAAAGGATTAGTGGCCGCGGCTGTAGATGGGGCGTATGGCGCTCTCCCCACCGTGGAAGCGACGGCGCGAAAAGAACGAAAAGCGCTGCAAGAAGGCCGCCCACGACAACACAGACGGAGAGCAAACGTCGAAGGCGAGCGTCAAGCGTCGGGAAGTCCATTGCTACCGCATTTCTAGGCGAGGGATGTCCTTTTGCCGCCGTCTCCGCGACTGGATGATCGCTGCGCCGCTTACCGCCGCGATGCCGCTTGCTGTGAGAACGCTGACGCGTGCGCCTGTTTTCCATGGCTGCGGCTGGTATGTCAGAACGACCTCATGCCCGCCCGGAGGTAGCGTCACCCCGCGGAACACGACGTCAGTTGGGTAGATTGGTGTGGGAACTCCGTCCACAAACGCATTCCATCCGGGAAAGAGGACATCCCGCACAACAAGAAACGCCTCGCTCGGAGACTCGACGCGGAGCCGGAGCTCACGCGGAGCAAGCGTGCGTACCGCCAGTCGGGCGCGCGGGTCAAAATCTTTCGGGGTGTCGAAGGGCACACCCTCCGCAAGCACTTCTGTTCGGCCCAGTACACCTCTCCGAAGGGTCTGCACATTCGTTCCGAGTTCGCCGGATGCCGGGAAGACGCGAGTGGCAAGGTGGACACGGGGGTAGGCGCGGGTGTTCCGATAGAGTCGTCCTGTGCGCTCCTCAACAGGGAACGCCAACGCTTCCGTCGCATCCGTGAAGCCGAACAACATGTCCGCATCTTCGTAGGCGGCGAGAAGAAAACCGATTCCGAAGCGATCCAGCATATCGCGATGGTTTTGTAAGAAGCGGTTATTTTCCGGCTTCACCCCCTCGTTTTTCTCGCCAAGCTCCCGCAGGTACGCGGCAACGCGCACCAATTCGAACGGCAGGTGTCCGCGCACACTTTCCATGCCAAAGCTCTCCGCAAACATGGGGAGGAGCAACTCGCGCGTGCGAGACACTGGAAACGTTTGATATCGCATGCGCATGGCAAGATCCGGTCCCGCCACAGAATCACGTATCTCAAGCGGGTGGCACCGATCCTGTCGGCAAACGGCCAGCGACCCGCCGGGCCGCGCATCATCGCGTTCATGGTTCGCGTACATATAACTGTGAAGCGGACGCGCGGTGCGCGGGAGCGAAGACGCGAGCGTCACAACGATGCGCTGACCGGTGAGGACCGTCAGCGGCTCGATTGGAAATGAGACCCACATCCCTTCGTGGCTGCTGATCATCGTGGTATCAGCCTTCGCGATGCGAGCGGGCTGGGTACCATCATGAATCGTCAGGAAGAGTTCTCCAAGGCGCGCAGCGCCGCCGTTCCAGGTGAGGAATACCTCCACGCCGGTGATGACCTCCCGTGCGCTGACAAGCTCCTGACGGAGTACCTGGTCGCGTGTCAGCTCCGGTCCGACGCTCAGCCCGTAATCCGGTCGGGGGCCGGTAAACAATTTGTCGTGACTAAGAATGCGGGAAGAGGACGTTGTTGGCGGGAGCGTTGAGAGCGCGGAAAGAACCTGTGGCGGCGTCAACGCGAGTCGTGCGGGAAGCGTAGGGTTCCAGGAAGCGCCAACGTATGCAAGCTCGACAGCAAGGAGCACAACGACAGCGCGCGCGAGCATACGCGGCGTGTGTCTCGACAGTCCGCCGACAACAAAAACGGACGAAAACAGTATGAAAAATGCGAGAGGACCGAGCGGCTGTTGTATGGAATGCGTGAGCCGGTGTTGGACGTCCGCGCGCACCGCCGGCGGAAGATCACTGATGGCCCACAGCAAGAGAGCGAAAAGACCGATCGCTGCAATCCCGAAGCGAACGCGGTGTCTGCGCCACGGAGCGTTGGACAGTTCCGTGACCGTCAATGCGATAAGCATTGACCATCCGAGATGCACAGCGAAAAAGAAGCGCGCGGGGTTGGCGATTTTCCGAATCCATTCATGCTCGACGAGGAAACGATACAACGGAGAATACGCACCGAGCGCGAGAACGCTGCCGGTGACCAGTAATATAAGAGCGGCGATTCCGAGAAGCGAGCGATACGTACGCCGGTAGGTCATCCCCATCAGTCCCAGAAGCGTTCCGGTCACCCCAAAGAACGACGCAAGCTCGAATTCATTTTTGCCGCCTATGTACTCCTTTCCATGACCAAAGGTGTACGGGAATACCCATGTAAGGAGATGCTTTGGAGGATAGCTGACGTCGGTGAGTTCTTCTTTGGTAAGGGGCGCTCCCCGTGTTGTCTGGCTCGCCAGTTCTCGCATGGGGAGCACGTGAAAAGCCGTCAGAAGGACAATGGCCATCAACACCGCGAAGAGGGGAAGGAGTCGTACGAGGCCGCTGCGAAGATCGCGCACGGAGTGTGCGGCAAGCATGAGCGCGTAGAACACGACCGCGCCGGCGCTATACAGCACAGACTGCGCATGGCCGGAAAGAATAAGCAGGCCTCCCGCTATCGTGAGCGAGAGCAGAAAGATTGCGCTACGCGTAGACCACCAGCGGCGGAGAAAGAAGCATATGAGCGGGATCCAGGCGATCGGGAATATCTGGTGGGCGAGACCGATTCTTCCGATGGAAAATCCCGCTATTGCAAAAAACACCGCCCCGCTCAGAGCAGCGATAGACGGAAGACCTTCCGCGCGGAGGAGAAGCCACATGCCCGCGGCGGCAAGAAACAGGTGCAGCGCCAGAGAGAGATTCGCGACCCATACGCCGGGAAGGAACTCCCGCAGGAAGACATGCGGAGGATAGAAAAATGATGCGACTCCGTTGGCGAGGAGAGGATACCCCGCTTGGATTTCCGGAACCCATAACGGGATTTCCCTTTGGAGCTGGTACCGCCGGAAAAGATCCTCCAGCGGGATTGTTACCGACTCGAGGTCAAAATGCGAAAACAGATGGCCGGAAAGCCACGTGGGGAAGAATACGGCCGCAATACACAGAGCGAGGAAGAACAGGGCGCGGCGCGTATCAGGAGTACGACGGGACTCTGAAGGAACTTCTGCGGCCTCTCGTCGCAGCGGGCGTGTCGTCAGCATCAGTGCTTGGGAATCAGTGGCTCACACAATCACAACCTCCGGTACGGGGATGATAAACTTCCCGCCGTTCTTCCGATAGTGTTCTTCTTTCTTCAGGACGGCGTCGGCGTAGTTCCACGCGAGCAAGAGCGTGTACGCCGGCGGGTGCTGCGCGAAATACTCCGGTGGATACACGGGAATGTGCCCGCCGGGTGTGTACAGTCCCTGCTTGAAGATGGTCGTGTCGACAATGTAGTCAATGATTGAGCTGTCGATGTGGCAGGAATTCAGCAACGTGTTGCCTTTTGCCGGGGCGCCGTATCCGGCAATCGTTTTTCCCTGACGTTTCAGGCGCAGGAGCAACGCGCGGAGATCTTTTTGATTCTTCCGAACCCGCGCGGCGAATTTCCTGTATGTCGACAGTTTCTCGAGGCCGAGGACGCGTTCCTGCGCGAGCAGCATGAGAACGGAAGGCTGCACCGGGCGGGATGCGGCGAGGAACACCCGGAGCGTTGCGCCATGCATGCGGGTAATTTCCGCATGGAACACCTTGAGCCCAAACCGTCGAGCGAAAAATTGGAGCGCGCGGAGCGAATAGTAGCAGAGATGCTCATGATAAATTTGGTCGAATCCGCCCTCGTAGATCAGATTTCCCACCCAGTGCACTTCCATCGCGAACACGCCCGTGCGCCCAATGAGATGTTTTGCGCCGCGAAAGACGTCTTGCATATCATCAATGTGCGCAAAGACATTGCTGCCCGTGAGGACGGTTGCGGTTCCGTGCTCGGATACGATTTTCTTCGCTAACGCTTCGGAGAAGAACTCGCTGATGGTTGGGATGCCCTTTGTGTGAGAAATTTGCGCAATATTTCTTGCCGGCTCAATGTTGAGCACGCGGCAGGTGTTTTGTAATGCCAAGAGGAGCGGTCCGTCGTTCCCGCCAATCTCCACAACCAAGTCGTTTTCGGAAGTAACAAATCGCCGAGACAGCTCCGCCCCGTACTCCGTGAAATAGTCCACAAGCGGTTTCGATGCCGACGTCATATACGCGTAGTGTCGAAACAAGTATTGCGGATCGACACGATCTCGAAGCTGAAGAAGCGTGCAGGACGGACAGAATGACACGCGCAATGGAAACGACGCTTCCCGCTTTGAGCGTTCCTCTTTCTTCAAAAACGAATTTGCCGGCGGCATTGTTCCCACATCCAGCACTTGGATCATCCGTGCGCCTCCGCAGATACGGCAGTGCTTTTTATACAGATATCGCGGCATACATCTATGATAGCCCTTCTGGCTTCTGGAAGACGTTGCTCGGAAAACCAAGCCGCGCAAGGAGAAACGCCCACAGCACTTCGAGGGTTTGGAAAACGTACAGAATACTGTTTTTCAGGCTTGCGCCTCGCTTGTGGCCCGCGTATCGCACTTCGACAGGCACTTGTTGGACCTTGATGTGATGAAATGCCGCCTGCGCCAACAGCTGGAAGCTAAAGCGATAATCATTCGCGTTCGCTTTGTAGTTCACCTTCTGCAGCAGGGTTTTCGTATACACACGGAAACCTTGATGGTAATCATTCAGAGGAAGGCGCAGAACCGTTTTGCAGAGAACGCCGAGCAGGAGAATGGGGAAGAGTTTCCAGACGTACATCCCATTCCGTAGGGGAGCGCGAACATCAGAGAATCTATTCCCTAAAACGAATTCCGATCCCTGTTCTATTGCCCGGAGGGCGGGCACGATGGCGGAGGTTTTGTATTCTCCGTCCGGATGTATGTCGACGATGATGTCTGCGCCATTCTGCAGCGCGATCTCCAACGCGCGTTTCAAGTTTCCTCCGTATCCTCGGTTCACCTGATTGCGATAGGACTGAATGCCGAGCTGTTGCGCAAGTGCAAACGTCTGATCGTGTGATGCGTCGTCAACGAGGATTATTTCATCGAAGAGCTCTTTCGGGAACGCGTGCCAGAACTCTTCGAGAGTTTTTTCGGCGTTATACGCAATAAAGATTGCGACTGTTTTCGGTCGATATCCCATAAACGTATCCGGAGTATATCTCACTTTTTAGTCGCTTCAGGTAGCGGTGCTGTCAGCAATATGGTTCGTTCCTGCTGAAGCGTCTCGCCGCGATTCAGGCGGTCGAGGTCAGATGGCGAAAGCAGCTGACTGCTGGTCACGAGTTCGTGGGGCTGAAAGAATCTGCTTTGCGGAACATAGCGCAGCGGTATGTCGCCGCCAAGCGTGACACGGCGGAAACGGAGGTTTCCCGCATTCTCCAGCGTATCGGTTACCACGAGCGCATCGTCACGAAGCTCAAGAACGCGTGTGAAGGCGCAGGGGATCGGTCGTCGTCCGAGAATGAGCGTTTTGCGAATCTTTCCCTTCAGCCAGTGCGCGGCCGGCGGGAACCATCCCAGCGCGCGCAGCGCGGAGCGAAATGCCAGATTGGTCGTTAATGTAAAGAGTTTGGCAGACGGAATGACATGCAATTCGCCGGAAACGGACCAGCGAGCGGGTATTGCCTTTTTCATGTCATTCTCGCGCATGCGGGAATCAACACCGCCGTGTTGTCCCCGAGCGTCATCGGGGACCTGTTCCGTACTGGTCCCCGCTTTCGCGGGGACGACCTGATCGTTTGAAAGGCGCATATGGTAGGTCGGATCGATCCATTGCGAGGTCACAAACCGTCCGTCATCTAATTCGCCCACCCATCCGCTATCCGTCAGAAGCGATTTTCCGCTTGCAGCATGAACGCTGCGCACGACTCCGCCTTTTGCGAGGTTTGCGACTGTATACGCCGGACCATGCACCGCAGCAGCAATGCCTGCCTTGGGGAATACTTTGACGAATGCGGAACGTTGATATGGAAGAAGGGGAGGATGCTGCGGTCGCGGACGCGCGTCGAGTGACGCGAGAAGGAATTCCGGTACGCGATAGTGGACATACCGATCGGACATGATTTCCGGCGGGACAAGTTTTCCTTCCGCGAGCGCGGATGCCATGCGGTCGGCAATGCTTCCCGCCAGTGGAATCTCCGGCGCGAGCAGTTCAAACCCATGCGGATAGAAGTGTAGAGTGTTGCGACTTCCCAGAACGCCGGCATACGAGCCGTCGGGGTACACAAAGTAGCTGCAAAACTCGGCGGCCTTTTCGAGAATCGCACGGAGGTCCTGGGACGGATGACGCGCATAGACCTTTCCGAGAAACGATACGGTGGCGGAAAGGTATCCCGGATCGGCGCCGTCGTACTCCAAGCACCATCCTTCCTCCGAAACGTGATACCGGAGAAATCCAGCAAGAAGTTTTTGCGCGGCACGCCGCAACTCCGCGTCGTCGAGAATGTCGGCGGCCGTGGAAACAGAAAGAAATGCCATCGCATGGTGATTTGCGAGATGGTCCTCCTCGGTTTCTCCCGCCGCGATGAACTGCGCCGCACGGCGAATCGCGTTTTTCACGCGGGCAGAAACTTCCGGCGGGACCTCGTCGCCAAGCAGACGCAACGCTTCACTGCTTGTGTACGTCGTAAAGGCTGTTGGCCCAACCCAGCCGCGCTCAAACGGATAAAACTCGTCGAAGGATCCATCCGCATGCTGGATCTTGGCCCAGAAATCAAGCGCGGCGATTGTCCACTCGCGCATCCGATGGTTACCGCGGTATGGATTATTCGGGAAATTGTTTGCGTAGACGAGCGCCAATGCATGAACGCCAAATTGGCGAACGGCATCCGGGAAATCTGACGTCTTATACAGCCAATAGTCGCGGTGAAAGCAACCGTACGTCGGGGAGAATGAATTGCGGTCGAGAAGACTCAAGAGTCGCGGAAGACTTTGCAGCGCCTTTTCGGCGTAGATCCGTTTTGCCTCGATCATGATGTCAGGAAAAAAGCACTCCTCACCCTAGCATGAATGGACAGGGCGTCCAATCGTTCGCAGTGGGATATGAGGTGACATAGTCGTTGCGTCCTCTTAGGACGTTTCAGATGAGCGCCTGGTGTGTGAACCGTGCGCGAAGCGCGTGCGCATCCATACCGCCGCCAGCCCCACAACCGTTGCGACGCTGACAAGACTTCCCAACATGATTCCCGGCGGCCGATACCGGAAGACGACAACGTGGCGTCCGACAGGCACAGGAGCGGCGAGAAGTGTCCCGTGGTTCTCAACAGGAAATGGCCGCGCAGACCATCCGCGGTCGAACTGCTGATTCACAACGATGGTGTCGGGGGCATCTGTATCCACCGCGACGCGAACGCTATTTGGCGTCTGCTGAAGAAGGCGAACAGACGCGCCGTTCTCGGCATAGACTTCGCCTCGGTAATTGGAGTCCTCGCGGACGCGCACGGCATGGACAGGACGATACGCGCGCAGCACGGCCGGACAAAAATCCCGAGCGCCTTTTCCTGCCGCAACCGCAGGGTATCCGTTTGCGGCTTGAACATCTGGTGCCTTCGTCTGAAAGAATCCCGTGTCGATAAAGGTGTGCGGTTGTGGGGCACGCGGGAAGAGATGCGCGAAGTTCGACCACCCGATGAGGACAAGGTCGGCAAGGATTATGACAAAACAGCCGAGCGCGACCGTATACCACAGCCAGGAGGAACGCCGCGCTTCAACGTGCCGCAGAAGCGTCTGCAGTCCAAGTCCGGACAACAGGGCGATGGAGAATACCACCATACTCAGCATTCGTGAGGGATTTCGGAGCTCGCGCAGAATCGGCATATATTCGAGCACCGACGCACTGGCCGATTGTGTTGCGAGGAAGAGGAATACTCCTCCCATGCCAAGAAGCGGGAGCGCGCGTCTTCGCGTGTTTCGGAGCATGCTGAGCGCGGCGAGGAAGAGCGGCAGGATGCCGATGTACGCGGCGTATTCGTGGCGGGGAAGATGCACGGTACCAAACACATCAGTGCCAGAAGGCGTGACATCACGTCGGAGAAATGCCTCATCAAGACCGCTCAGCGGGATACCGTCTGTATTGGAAAGCGCAAGCTCTCGATCCGCAAGGAATGTGAGCGTTGGCAACAGCTTCCAGGCACCGAGTGCAATGAACAGAGCGCCCACAAGCACAAGCTGTTGGAGCGGGCGCGTCCGGCGCTGCTGAAGAGAAAGAAATACGGCGAGCATGCACAAGGCAAGCACCACATACGCAACGAGATAGACGCGGCCTTCTACGAAGATCAGTGTAAGAGAACCGGCGGCAAGGAGCGTCCACCATCGCGAACCATCGAGGCTTCGCAGGTAGCCCACCATCACCCAGGGAACCCAGGCAAGCGTGAGCCAAAGAAATTGTCCATTTGCCAGATGGGTGGTGGTGAAACCGCTCAAGAGAAACACCATGCCGGGAAGAAGAGCGGCGATACCGCGGAGATGGAGTGCGCGCGCGAGAAGAAAGAATCCGAAGAGTCCACTGGCAAGAACAAGTGGAACGACCAGCTTCGGGCCAACCACCTCTCCGGCGATCATGGATGCAAGAAGCGTTGGCGAGAGAAAGTATGTTTGCGGATTTGCGAAACCGGGAGTTCCACCGCACATGTACGGATTCCAACCGGGAAATTCTCCGAACGCCAACGTTTGTCGTGCGGCGGACAGATGGCTTACAAGCTCGGGCCAGTCACCCTCGTCCGTGCCCCAATAGCCCAGTCGCGCGTAGACCGGAAGCGTATAGAGTACTGCGATCGCAACGCTCGCGAGAAGCGCAATGCGTGTCCACGGTGTCGTGCGCGACGGCAGATGTCTCCATGCGGGCAGGAAATCAATGAGGAGCAAACCGATCACTATCAAAACGATGGCGCCCGCGACCCACAGCCCGCTTGTTCCTTCACGGAGGCGCAGTTTCCACGACTCGATACGTCCTGCGCGTACCCACGCGGTAAAACCAAGATCGCCGGGGCGCACGCGTCCATTTTCAAATCGTTCGCCGGCAGCGTACAGACCCCCTGCAATTTCAAAGCGGACGGGAAGCGCGTACGCTTTTGCCGCCTCTGGAGCGCTCAAAGAAAATAGAAGTGTTTCATTGCGGACAGTGTTGAGCGGAGGGAAGGTGAAGATAAGCGCCTGTTTGTCAGGTGACTGGAATTGGTGAACAGGCCCTTGGAAAAACTGAAGATCATCCGTGCCGTGCGCGCGCCGAATCCGAAATTCGATACGCGTATCCGGCAGGGCAGTCGGATCAGTATCTACCCGAAGAGCGACGAGGCTAGTGCGTGTCGAACGAAATGTCTGATGTGCCGTGAGGCCACTCCATACCGGTATGGTCGTGTCCTTTCCTGGACTGTTGCTCGCGTCCACAAGATGCAGGCGCGGTGTGATGAAGAACACACCAACGCTCATACACGCGCTCAAAAGGAGCAGCGTCGTCCGTGGAAAACGAAAAAACAATCCGGACATGATGTCAGTATATCGTGCCACTGCGCATGCGGCATCGCACCTCCTCGATCGGAGCACCCCCCTTCTTCATGAGAAGAGGAAGATCTTCCGACCACGACGCACAGTCACCCGTATGGGAGCGATCGGGAACGATGCACTATTGAAGGTGCTCGAGGTATGTGTAAATCGTCTCGTGCGTCAGGATGCGCGGGATACTTTCGAATTCTCCGGAGACGGACAGGGACGGAATACCGATGGAGCATCCGTCGCGTGCAGAAACGGCAATGCCGCCCGAGTTCCCTTCCTCGATTTTTGCGGATGTCTTTACGAACTGGTTCAACTCTCCTTCGAAGCCGCTCACGATGCCTTCGGTGATCGTCATATCCGGGCCGCCAATGCTCGGGTATCCAAGGATAAAGATCGGCTCTCCCAATTCTACTGGTGAACGGTCGTTCGGACATGTTCGTGCGCTGATCGCTTCAATGTCGGGAAAGAATCCTTCCGGGTGCGGCTTTGGCAACAGGAAGGTTTGATTGTCCTCCGTTGTCACCGGTTCGGTAATGGTCAGGATGGCAAAATCAAGACTCGAGATTTCCTGCCCGTCAATGATGGCAGTGGTGTCATCATACGTGTCAATCTTTCCCGCCCAGTATGCCCGTTCGTAAAACTTTCCGGTCGCGGTGGGGAAGTACACCATACATCCCCGCGCACGCTCACCGACGGGGTCGGATTCGCTCGGCATGCGCACGACATGCGCGTTTGTTTGAATGGTGCCGTTCGCAAAAGAGATGCCGCTGCCGCCCTGCACGTATTCTTCCGCACTTTGAAAGAAACAATGGAGTTGTACGACCGCTGGAACAAATGCCTCCGGGGAGACCGCCTTTTGCTTCCCGCTGCGCAGCCCCACCACCAAGATCAGGACGGAAAACGCCAGCGCGCTCACCAACATACCAATAATGAGGTCTCGTGTACGCAGGCGACGGTGTGTTCCCTCTCCCGCGGAAGAGGAATGCTGCGTGTGTTCGGTTGTGTGTTCCTCCATATCCGATACTAGTATACCCCGCGAGAAACGTTTCGAAGAAGTTTCTGACGGGGCGTAGTCTGCTCAACGATTCGCGCATACCCGCGCATGGTTGTCCTCGCATGATTCTCTGTGTATCGTGAGGCCCAATGCTGAGTATGATCGTGCCGGTCTATAACGAGGCCGCGGGTATTGAAAAGACCCTCGCGGGCCTTCTCCGCATGCGCGGCCAGCTTTCGATGCCGTCGGAAATCGTCGTCGTAAATGATGGTTCCACCGATGCGACGCCGGAGATTCTCCGTCGCCATACCGAGATCGCGGTGGTGCATCATGCAGAAAATCGCGGGTATGGTGCAGCGTTGAAGACGGGCGTGCGTACGGCGAAAGGGGATATCCTTGGCATCATTGATGCTGACGGAACATATCCGACAGAGGATGTTCCACGTCTTCTCGATCACCTCACGGAAGGTGTTGAAATGGTTGTTGGGGTGCGCTCTGGAAAGGCCGCGGCCTTTCCTCTTCTTCGCCGTCCCGGCAAGGCGATTGTCGGAACGCTTGCGGCCTTTCTTGTCGGTCGGCGGATTCCGGATTTGAATTCGGGCATGCGTCTTATGCGCCGCGGGTTGGTCGAACAATTTTTCCATCTCTTGCCGGACGGGTTTTCATTCACGACGACGATCACGCTCGCCGCACTCACGAATAAGCTCGGGGTCCGGTGGGTGCCGATTGCGTATGCGCCACGGCTGGGAACATCCACCATCACGCTTGGCCGCGGGCTGTTTCAGGAATTTCCAAACTTTCTCACACTGGTGGTGCGCATCATCACGTATTTCCGCCCGCTACGGTTCTTCATGGTGCCAAGCGCGATCTTTCTGATCCTCGGTATGGCGAATCTGGCGCGCACGTTGCTCTTCGAGCAGAACATCTCCGATGCGAGCATCCTCTTGATTGTTGTCGGCATTCAAATTGGGCTTATGGGGTTGCTTGCCGACCTGATCGTAAGAAGTCGGGGGTAAATACCATGGAGGGCGGCAGCGACAACACAACGGCCGCAACGCGCATTCCTTTTTGCACGCTTGCGGAACTTCAAGAACAGAAAAAGATCACGAAGTGGGTCGACGCGTTCCGTGACGAAATCACCGCGCTTTCTCTCAATGGAGAAATACTTGTGACCTCTTCTGTGTGTCTCCACATGGGTGGTGCATTCGACGTGGATTGGCAGACGAAATGTTTTCGCTGTCGTTGGCACGCATGGGAATTCGATATCAAGAGTGGCGCCTGCCAAACATTCTCGCTTGCGGGGCGACAGTTACGTCACTACCAATTTGTGATCGAGGATCATCAGATTATTCTTCCTCTTCCCGATGACGCACGTCGTTGAAAGAACGTATACCCGAGAGCTCGACGCCGGTCGAGCGGCGGTCTTATGGAATTACTGGGATCATGAACATCTTGTTGTTGTGCACTCCAATTATACCGACGCGAAGATTATCTATGAGAATGATTTTATGGCTGCCCTGCTGTTGACCTATCGCTTGCCGGTGTTCTCATTTCTGAAGTCACACAGTCTCAACGTGATGATTCAGCACTCGCCGGATGTCATCAAAGCAGTGAACGTTGGACTCTTTGGCGTTCCAGTACTCACAACGATTCGTATTGAGGAAGATCGACATGATCATTGTCGTATCACCATGAACTACCGTTTCTTTCTTATGGGGTGGAAACGTATTCTTGCACCGCTCCTGTCATTTATGATTCCGAAGTGGAATGAACAGGTATGGCAGGAAGACCTTCCGTTGAAACTCCGCCGGCACAAGATGTTGCGTCTCGGTTTCAAGGATTTTTACGGGCTCCCATCGAACATTGCTGATCGTGTCTTTGATGACGAGCTTACATTCACCAAACTTCCGCTTTCCCGGCTGAAAGAAGTGAATGTCAATGCGTTAAAGAAATTCACGTTCGAAGACTGATGCGCCGGCAGACGATCGTGGCAGGAGGCATCCTTGCGCTTGCGTTGCTGACGCGGCTTGTTGGCGTTACGCATCATCTGCCGACAGACGAGAACAAGCTTGTCGGTCCGGCGGCGGGTCTTCGTGTGCGAGACACGGACCGTCCACTCGCACCCAGTGGCGCTCGGTATCCCCATCTTGGCTATTACCTTCACGGCGGCATCTTTTCGGTGGTTGGGCAGATCGTTCCAAAGGATGCATGGGATCCAACGACCGTCGCGCGCATCACAACAGTCATCATTGGTGTGCTCACCGTTGCACTCACCATCTGGCTCGGTCGGCATATCGGCGGTTGGGCGCTCGGTCTTCTTGGAGGGCTCTTTGCGGCTGTTTCTCCACTCGCCGTGAAGTACGCGCATTACGCACACGTTGATCCGCTTGCCGCATTCTTCATGCTTGCCACTGTCGCAGCGGCGTTTCTTTTGTGGGAGAAGGGAACACGACGATGGTATGTCACGACCGGCGTGCTGACAGGCCTCGCGGCTGCAAGCCAGTATTACGGCATCATGGTCGGTATTGCTCTTGTCTTTGCGCACGCAGGGTGGGCATTGCGTCAGTCGCACTGGTGGCGAACGCTCCTGCGTCCAGCGTTTATTGTCGGGTTGTTCATGATTCCGCTCACCTTTGCGCTGACAAATCCATGGAAACTTATCGAGCGGCAGGAAGCACGAGCAATCTATCACGGACTTTCCCTTCGTGCGGCGGGTGGCGATCTGGGATACACAAGTTCCGATCTGCTCTGGCCGCTGCTCACACAATCTCCTGATTGGGGATTGTCATTTACGGTATCCGGTTTCGTGTGGGAAATGCCGTTGGCGGTTTTTCTCCTTGCGGTGGGTGGTGTTATCGTTGCGGCGTGGCGTCGCGATTATCGCGCCGTTGTCCTTCTCGGTGGTGTTCTGTTCGTCCTCTATATTGTCATGGCTGCGTATGTGCGCATGCACGCGGTAAAGCGCTTTCTCCCACTGACGCCGCTTCTTGCACTCGCGGCGGCGTATGGCGTGGTGTATGCCCCAGCACTTCTTCCGCGTGCACGCGCCGTTGCCCGAGGCACCGCAATTGGTCTCGCCCTTGTTGGCGTGGGCGGGGCGCTCTGGAATGTCGGCGCATTTGACCGTGCGTATGCCGGAGAAGCAACCTTGCCGACAGCAGTCGCATGGGCGGAGGAACATATTCCATCCGGAGCAACCGTGCTGCAACACGGGCCGCTTGTCTTTCTGAATCCACGCAGCACGCGACACACTGTGCTCCTTCTCCGTGAGGAATACGCGAATATCGGTGGACGGGATGATCGGAGAATCGCCGATCATCGAGCGAAACCGCTTGCGGAATGGTTGAACCAAGGTGTTGACTACATCGTGCTCGACTCACGGCTTGTTGATCGATATTACGAGTCCACCTCGATGCGGCTCTATCCGGAGATGACGGCATCGTATCGCGCGTTCTATGACGAGGTTCGTTCCCGTGGCGCTCGTGTGTTCTTTATTGAACCGCAACCATGGAAAAGCGCAGGCCCGCGGATTGAACTCTACGACGTCCGAGCACTCCGCAGTCGCTAGAACGTATTGTTGTCCTTTCGGATCTCAAGAACGAGAATGCCGAGGAAGAATCCAATGATGCGAGGCGGGAGGTAGAACACGCGAGACGGATAGCCGCTGCGGCGGCCAACGGCGACGAGCTCGCGTGGGGAATAAAATTTCTGGAAGTGACGCACATCGGACCACGGCCAGAAGCGGCGGAGCATTGTCGGGCGCGTCACAAGATAATGGAGATGATGGAGGGAATATGTACTCGGAACGCTTATGAGCGCGACGCCGCCAGGCTTTGCTGCTCGGAGATGTTCCTGCACAATGCGCCAGTCGTCGTCAAAAAAGTGTTCAATGAGTCCTGCGCTCCAGACAAGATCAAACGCGTCGGTAAACGGAGCAGACCGACAATCGCCTTTAACGAACTCGGCATTTTGAATGCCCAATCGCGCACGCGCGGTCTCCGCGATACGAAGTGCCTCGTCAGAAATATCGAGGCCGACGAGGCGGTGGAACCGCGGTGCGAGTGACAACGTGAGCGAGGCGGTTCCGCACCCGAGTTCCAACACATCCGCGTCAGGCGGGAGTATATCGAGAAGAAGTTGCTGATGCAGTTGATGTAATCCGTGTCGAATGGCGGCGATAAGTTTCATGATGACACCGCGCTGGCGCCAGATGTTATCCCAGACACGCTCGCGCGTTGCGTCTTCTTGCAGAGGAATGCGCGCATCACGTGTGTGCTCTGGTGAGTGCACCATCGTGCGGGTCGCGGGTGCTTTCTGCGTGTCCATGATTGTGCACCGTACTGTGAAATGTTGATCACCGCCAAGTCTCTGCTACACTGCTGACGTGAACAAGCATCTCGCCGACGGATTCTCCGTGCAGACACGTACGACGTGCCGCTCCTGCGGGTCGTCCATGCTCACATCGGTGTTGTCACTCGGAGAGCAACACGTATCGAATTTTGTCGACGCGCCGACGAAAAGCGCGCAGGCGCCGCTCGATCTTGTACTGTGCAACCCACGGAACGGGGGATGCGGACTCCTCCAGCTTCGCCACACGGTGGAAGCGGGGGTTCTCTACCGGAATTACTGGTATCGCTCGGGCGTCAATGAAACAATGCGGCGTGCGCTCGCGGACATTACCGACAAAGTCGAGCAACTCGTACCGCTCGCATCGGGAGATGTCGTTGTTGATATCGGGAGCAATGACAGTACGTTATTGCGACACTATCGAGCGCCAGGGCTGCGCCGCATCGGATTTGAGCCAGCAATCAATCTCATGCCGTATGCGCGTGAAGAGTCCATCGACATCATCAACGATTTCTTCAGCGCCAAACGATTTTCGGATATTGCCGGAACAGCGAAAGCCAGCGTCATCACCAGTATCGCCATGTTCTACGATCTGGAAGACCCGAACATCTTCGTTGCCGATGCCGCGCGCTGTCTTGCCCAGAGCGGTGTTTGGGTGATCCAAATGAGTTATCTTCCGCTCATGCTGAAGCAGAATGCCTTTGATAATATCTGCCATGAGCATCTCGAATACTACGCCCTCGGCTCACTGAACACGCTTCTTTCCCGCCACGGGCTTCGGGTGATTGATGTTGAGCTGAACGATGTCAACGGCGGAAGCTTTCGCGTCTATGTCACTCATCGAAACGCAGCGGTGCAGCCATTTCCCGGCGCTGCTGACCGTATGCGAGAGCTTGAAGAAGCCGAACATGCATGGGCGCTGCTGGATGTCGAGACGTATCACGCATTTGCTGATCGCGTCGAGACGATCAAGCGGCGGCTTGTGGAATTTCTAAAGGCGGAAACGGCAAAAGGAAGCACCGTGTATGTCTATGGTGCATCCACAAAAGGAAATACCCTTCTTCAGTATTTCAATCTGGATACATCGTTGATTCGGGCAGCTGCGGAGCGGAATCCTGATAAGTGGGGGAAAAAGACCGTGGGCACGCTCATCCCCATTATGTCTGAAGAAGATGCACGGGCTGCGGAACCCGCGTATTTTCTTGTGCTTCCATGGCACTTTCTTTCAGAATTTGTAAAGCGCGAGCGTGCCTTTCTCGAGCGCGGCGGAAAGTTTATCGTTCCGCTTCCAGAGTTTGCGGTTCTCGGACGCGAAGTGCTTGACTTCCAACAACAGCCAGCGACGCTTCAGGAACTTCTGCGCGCACCGGCGGCAGTATCCCCAAGCGGATTTTCCAGGGGAGCAGGAACGAGTCCCACATAATTGCGAGGGTCATTTTTGAATCGCCTTGATGTCGCCTTGGCCAGGCGACCGGGTGTTCAACAATCCGTGCGCCGCTTCGGAAGAGGCGATACTTGAGTTCAAACAGAATGCCGTATCCGCCGGATCGGAGCTGCGCTGCCGGAACACGCCGGAGCGCGGATGCGCGCATGGCAATGAAGCCGGCGGTGCTGTCGGTAAAGGGCGTGCCGAGGATCCAGCGTACGTACCGATTCGCGAATCGACTCAAGATACGTCGCCAGAGCGCGATCCCAGGGAACCGTCCTCCTTGTGCGTGGCGAGAGCCAACGGCGACATCTGCGCCCGCTTCGAGAAGGCCAATAAGCGTGGGAAGTTCTTTCGGTTCATGAGAAAAATCCGCGTCCATCGTCACCACTGCCTCGAAACGATCGTTCAGGAGAGCAGTGCGAAAACCGTCGCGATACGAATGTGCAAAACCTCGATTCGTCGAGCGGAGAAGCAGAAAGAGATTCGGATGCTTGGTCATACGCTCCTTCACGACATCCGCGGTCCCATCTGGAGAGGTGTCATCAATGACGAGCACGGACAGCCGCGGCTCGACAGAAAATATCTGGTCGAGAATCAACCCGATATTATCCGCCTCATTGTATGTCGGGATAAGGACGAGCGTGCGCTCTGCAAGTGGCATGGGGCCAGTATTGCAGGAAATTCTTGGCGTGGGAATCGCGAGTGTCCGTTAGTCATTTTTGATCCAGATCTCCACCGGATCCTCTTCGTACGGACTCGGAACGGTCTCGAGAAGGTGATACTCGGATTTCAAGAGCGCCTGCATTTCGGGGTCGTAATTGAAATAGACTTCGCGCGTTCGACGGTCGATGGCCACGAGTCGGATCGGTTTTTCGCGCATCGCGCGTCGCAGCACTTCTTTGTCCGGGAGGAAGAGCCGTCGAAGTTCGGTCGGCACCGTTCCGACGCGTTCTTCCAGGTACCATCCCGGGTGAGAAGCACCGAACGGCAGAAAACGATCCGCATAGAATGTGAAGAGTCCTTGCGCCGTGAGGATTTCTTCTCCCAGTGCGGAGTGCGCGCGGAGGATCGTTGCAACCTCGCGTGCAGTCTGATGTGGGATAGAGCCGGTGTGCGGCTGTTCCCGACTTGGAATAAATGAGAGGAACAGCGCAGCCGCGACAACGACCCCACAGAGAACGCCTGTTCCAGATCGCCACCAGGTTTGTACCAGTCCGCGTATGCTGTCCCCGTTGATGATGGGGAGAGTTTCTGCAAGAAAGAGCGCGCCTCCCGTAACGTAGAGCGGGAGAAACTCCGCATGGTATTGCTGCCGGAACCGCCCGAAGAACATATAGAGCACCGCAAGCGATACCCATGTTCCAAGCAGAAGGATGAGTGTCCTCCCAGCATGACGTCGAGAAAGACGGCTGCGTGAAGGAGATGACCACAACAGAACAACGATAAGGAGTGTGAGTACGGTCATGAGTACTTTGAACGAGGGACCAAAGTTTGCGAGCTCCCCCGCGAGCGTAAAGTTTGCTGCGTACACCAGACGCAAAATCGGAAGACTGAAACCAAGAAACCCAATAACGCTGAGCCTATCCGGCAGGCGAAGGAATGTTGTGAGTGTGCGTGCAATCGCGGCCAGCCACAAAAGTACGAGAGGCATGCCGAGACGGAAGAGCACCGCGCCATGCGCGTTAAAGCGTTCAAGTATTTCCCATGGCGGAAGCAGGGTAAACGCTGCGGCTGCACTTTCTCCCCCGCTTCGCGCGTGTCCGATGATAAATGCCTCTACGTTAAACAGCACCGCGGTGCGATCATATCCGAGAAGCGCGAGGGCTGGCAGGCCAACAAGCAGGAATGTTCCGGCCATGCCGGCAAGCACCATGAGTGCGCGGCGCATGCCGGCGCGCATATCCTGCTGTGTCACTACGAGGAGGAGTACTGGCGGGACGAAGGCCAGGGATGACGCCCGGACGAGATATGCCAGCGCAAGAAGTATGCCCGCGCCGAGAGCAGTCCGCGCATGCGTCGGGGCGCGCTGTGTGCCCTGCGGAGCAGGAGATGCAGAATGCGGAAATGCGAGAAGCAACGCGAGTGTCACCAGCGGCAACGAAAATGGCTGGAGAAACAACTGGGACGTTTGTGCGACGGTGACGGGGGACAGCGCCCACAGCGCGGCTGCAAGAAGCCCGACAGTCTGTCCGCCAAACCTCCGACCCAGCATGTACAGAAGAAGCACTTCGATGCCGGATACGCCGGCGACCATCATCCGCGCGGGAAGAAGCGTGTGTGAAAAAAAGAGTGCGACCGGCGCAAGAAGCACCAGGAATAGCGGCCCCTTGGTGAGCGTGTCGCGAAATGGCCAATAGCCGGCACGGATATTCTGGATGTCCATGAGGTAGGAGCCCTCATCATTCACGCCCGGGTAGCGAAGCAAAAACGGGGCATGAAGAAGCATGTGCGCGACAACAAGCAGAGCGAGCACTGTCGAGATGCGTGGTGTTCCCGTGCGCCGGAGCACAGAGAGCAACGCCAGAACCGCAATCATCGCGAGACACCCGACCCCGAGCGCGCGGGAGAACCGCGGCGTTGCACTATACCGCTGTTCTGTAGGGGTATGGACACGGCCTTGCAATTGATCAAGAAAGGGGCGGAGGTGCGCGTGCCAAAAGCCGTGGATGCGCGGTTCGCGGACAATCGCGGCAAACTCAAGATCCCCGATACCCGCCTGCGTGGTGTTGCCAGAAAAGAACTGTCCCTGGGCATAAATCGTGCCGTCAATTTGGCGATACGCTGTGAGCCGTTTCCACGGAGCGCGACCGGCGTCGAGAAGAAAAACGTACGTGCGTCCGCCGCTTTTCTGCACGGGAGCGAAACGGATGCGCACGACCCCCTCCATATCGATATCATTGGCAGTCACCGTAACGGTACGCACATCTGTTGTTGCATACCGGCCATGGCGAAGGTGAAAGAGCATGGGAAATGCGTCCCGCGGCACAGGTGTTTGCAGGAACAGGCGGATTTCCGCGAGGCGGTCTGCAGGCGCAATGAAACTCTGGCCGAGGCTGCGCGCACCCCCGAAACGCTCGACATCACTGGGCGTGTGCGGGGCGGTTGTACGCAACACCTCGCGCGATGTTGGGAGCAAGACGTATACAACTGCGACGCACAGGAGCACCATTCCTCCCACCACGGGGATCCACGGTCGCCACGAAGGCGGTTCGTGCAGAGTGTTCATGGGGTTGAAGAGAGACGTTCCCAGATCTCAATCGCATCAACAAGCGGATTATCAACTGTCCGCACCAATCGGTACCGCTGGTCAATGAGTCTGCGCAGCTCCGGATCGAACTCCAAGAACACTTCGCGCGTTCGGCGCTCGATCACAATGATCCGAATGGGTGTTGTTTCGATTGCGCGTCGCAACGCGTCGCGGTCGGGATAATACTGGGCGCGAAGTCCGCGTGGAAGCATACCGAGTGCTTCTTCCCGGTACCACCCGGGATGCGCGATGCCGTAGGGAACGCGCCGGTGCGCAAGCACGGGAAACAATACCTGCGCGGTGAACACGCCCTCCGTTGGCGCCGTGCGTTCACGAAGGTCGGCGGCAACCGCATCCGCAACCGAGAGCGGAATATTTCCCGCGTGATACCGCGCATATGTGGTAGGAAATGACAGCGCGAGCACGGCGCCCAGAAGCGCGACGGGAACAATGTTCCATACTTCTCGTGCGGAGGAGCGACCGTGGGCGGGAATGCGCACGAACAGGGTTTCAATGAGAAATGCGCTCGCAATGACGTAGAGCGGTAGAAACTCCGCATGGTAGTGCAAACGAAAGCGCCCATAATTCGCGTACCCAACCACAAGCACGATCCACGTTCCGCACAACAGGAGAAGGTCTCGAAGCGCTTGGGCGCGGGGCGAGTTATTGTGTTGTTTGATCGCGTGCGCGAGCGCGAGGAAAAAGACAAGAAGACTGCCGCCAAGCACCGCACCATGCAGTATGGATGGGCTGGAGATTGCCGGCAGGCGCAGCGCAAGAGCAAGAACAAGTGCCGCGCTGATGGTGTACAGGAATACGGCGGCGCGCAGCGGAAGTCGGATACCCGCTGCAACGCTCTGCAGGATGAAAGCACCGCCAAGCAGCAGAACCGGCAATGCGCCAACAAACAATGGCCATGCATATTGGAGAACAGCATCCAGTTCCGTGAGAGAACGCGGAACGGCGATCAGTGCCCGCAGTCCTGGAGTGGAACGTCCTTGATCCGCGCGTTGCTGACTGACAAGGAATCCCTGCCATCCGAAGAGATCGACGGTTTTTTCCACGCCGAGGAGTGGAACGGCGATACCGCCCGCAATCGCGATCACCAGAAGAAATCCGATACCGGCGAGTAGCAGGGCGCGCAGCCGCTGTGACCAAGGCTGTCGTGGAAGAAGAAGAAACACGAGGAATGCAGCAGGCGCGAACGCAAGGCTGGTCGGGCGTGCAAGAAATCCAAGTGCGAAACAGGAGCCCGCAAGCGCGATGCGGAGAAGATAACGCCTGCTCGATGGCGCGTGCGATGGCATCAGGAGTATCCACCCGAGCGTCACAAAAGGAAGCGCAAAGGGCTGCAGAAACACCTGCGTCGTTTGGGCAATCACCGCCGGCGTGACGGCGTAGAGTACCGCGCTCACGACGCCGGCGCGTTCATTCCACAATCTCCGCGCGGCAATGCCCAAGAGCACGACTTCAATTCCAGTAAGCAACGCGATAACTTGCCGTCCAGCAAGAAGAGGATGTTCAACAGCGCGCACCAGAGGAGCGAGTGCGAGCAGGCTTAGTGGACCTTTCGCGCCTCCGGTTTGCAGTGGCCAGAACTCCGGCGAAAGGTGTACTGCATCTGCAAGGATTGATCCCTCATCGTTTGTTGCCGGGTAGGAGCGAAGAAACGGCTGATGCAGAAGAAAGGAGAGTGCCGCGGCGCCAAGACACAAGGTCCAGAAGCGCTGCGAGGAAAGCGGTTGACGAAGCACGATGTACAATCCAACGCCGATCGTTGCGCCGAGCAACGCAAGACCAAGCGTGTTCGCATCGATCGCGCGAAGTGCTGTACCCGTTGGCTGCAATACGGTAAGAAGGCGCGTGCCAAGAGGACGATGTGTGCCAAGCGAAAGCGCCAGTGAGCGGTCACGCGTTGCATTGCCAATCCGCACGGCGCTGGTCATGTCTTCCGTCACGCCGGTTGCAGTGCGAAGCACAATTGACTCTTGTGCGTCTCTTACTGTGAGACGGACAACAATCTGCTCGCCTTCTTGCACGGGGAGAGGCGAGAAACGAAACGAAAGGACGCCGTCCGCGCTGGTATGTGCGAGAGATGCTGTTGCACTGCGTGTGCCGTTTCGGGACTGGACACGCGCTTCCAGAGCTCCTGCCGGCACCGGCGGCCAGAGAAATACGGTGACATCCCGAAGAGAGAGTGTTGCGGGAATGGTGATACGCTGTTCGGCCCCGTGCTCGGCGTTGACGGCTTCATTGTCGCTCGGATCTCCTGATGGCTGCAGAAAGACCACACGCTCGCTCCACGGTATGAACGCGAGGGCAGTCGCAAGAAACAGCGCACATCCTCCGGAAAGAAGCAGACGTTTGCGCACGGGTGGAAGCGTAGCGGTGGAGCGGTGTGCGGCGCAAACCCACTCCGCGCTTTTCGCATGAAGACTCTAGCTCAAGATCGCGGTCTCCTATACACTGCCTTCGTGAAACTTTCGATTGTTATTCCGTGCTACAACGAAGAGCGCACGATCGCGACAATCATCGAACGTGTCCTCGCGGTTGATCTTGGCCCGACAACAAAAGAAGTGTTGGTGGTTGATGATGGGTCGACGGATCGAAGTGCCGCGTTGGCCGAAGCGCTGGCGATACGGTACCCCGGCGTATTGCGTGTTCTTCGCCAGCCAACAAACATGGGCAAAGGCGCCGCGTTGCAGCGAGGATTTCAGGAAGCGGCGGGTGATCTTGTCGCTATTCAGGACGCAGATCTCGAGTACGATCCGCAAGATTTCCAGCAAATGCTCGCGTTGTTTCGTCTTCCCGGTGTCTCGGTCGTGTTCGGTTCGCGTCGTTTAATTCATAATCCGGTTTCCAATGCGTTGTACTACTCTGTCGTTCCCTTCGTTACGATAGTGACCTACCTCCTCTACCAGCGACGCATTTCCGATCAGTTCACCTGCTACAAAATGATTCGTCGCGATCTCTTACGACGCATTCCGCTGCGCGCACGCGGATTTGTGGTTGACGGGGAACTCCTCGCAAAATTGTTTCGTCTCGGCGTGGATATCCATGAAGTGCCGATCACGTACCGTCCGCGCGGGCGTGAAGAGGGGAAAAAGGTCCGCCTTCGCGATGGGTTTCACTGGATGTGGGAACTCGTCAGGCAACGGTTTTCCGATCCGGCACGGTGGTAATCTGACGTTTCCATGCCCACGCAACCGTTCCGTGTCCTTGGCATCCACGACGGCCACGATGCCGGCGTCGTCTTGTTGGAAGACGGCAACATCATCTATGCCGCCAACGAAGAACGCTTCTCCCGCACCAAGTTTCACTGGGGGTTCCCGCACCTCAGCCTGCAGAATCTGTTTACGACAACCGGCGTAGCGCCGGCAGATATTCAGGCAGTCGCGGTAGCCGGTCTCACAAAGTTTGAAGACTGGACGACCGTGTCGTTTGACCCGAGACAGATGAATATGTTCCGGCGCATTGCGCAGCCGCTGACGAATGTTCTTGGGCCGCTCACGGACACCTGGACGTTTGCTGAAATTGTCCGGACGGTAGGGAAGTGGCAGCGAAATCGAGGAGACGTAGAGCGCCGCATACGCGGCGCTGGCGTTACAGCGCCGATGACCTTCTACGATCATCACACCTGTCATGCCGCCGGCGCCTATTTCACGTCGGGAAACGATCCAGTCCTTGTCATAACCGCGGATGGTTCGGGGGATGGGCGTACCGGATCCGTTTCTGTGGGGAAAGAGGGGCGCCTCACGCGTATTGCGTGGTCGTCCGTTATCCATTCGTCCGGGAGATTTTGGGATGTGATCACGCACATGTGCGGATTCAAGCCGGTCCGCCACGCGGGAAAAATTACCGGACTCGCCGCGTATCGCCCCAGTCCGGATGCGTACCAAAAACTCCGCACGTTGTACGGCGGACATGCGGCGCACCTTCGGTTCGATAACAAAGAGCGAAGAATCTGGCAACACGAACGTGCACGCATTCAGGAAGTGTTGCCGGGCGCCTCACGGGAAGAGCTTGCGTATGCGGCGCAGAAAGTGCTCGAGGATGCGTTCATCACCGTTGTACGGGCCGCGATCACGCGCACAGGCATCACCCATATTGCCTTTGCCGGGGGCACGTTTGCGAATGTCCGCGTAAACCAAAAGATCGCAGAGCTTCCGGAAGTAACCTCTGTCAGCATTTTCCCGCACATGGGCGACGGTGGACTCGCGATGGGAGCCGCATTGTTGGAAACCGCCCGGCACCGTCCGCTGCGGCCGTTCCGCCTTTCCCATCTGTATTTCGGTCCTGCATTCAGCAACGAGGATATTCGGCAGGCGGCGGCAGCGCAGCATGTCGAACTTGTCGCATTGCCGGATCCCGCGGATTTCATTGCCCGAGAACTGCAGGCAAAGCGCGTTGTCGGTGTCTATCAAGGGCGTATGGAGTTTGGCCCGCGCGCGCTCGGGAACCGCTCGATCCTCGCGGAGCCAACGGATGTCACGATGATGGATTGGCTCAACAAGCGCCTTGAACGCACCGAGTTCATGCCTTTCGCGCCGATGATTCTGGAAGAAGCAGCACCCAGATACTTTCATCAGTTTGCGAAAAGCGCCTATCCGGCACGGTATATGACCATCTGTTTTGACGTCACGGAAGAAGGTCGCACAAAAGCGCCCGGCATTGTGCATAAAGACGGCACCGCGCGTCCGCAGGTCGTGCGTCGGGAACAGCAACCTCGTATTCACGCGGTCCTGCGGCGGCACGAGGAACTGACAGGGTTGCCCATGTGCATTAACACGAGCTTCAACAAGCATGAAGAACCGATCGTGTGCACGCCGGATGATGCCATCAAAGAATTCCTCCGCGGCGGTATTGATACGCTGGTTATGGAGCAATTTCGTGTTATGAAGCCGTAAAGAATGATCATGAGATTGCAGCGTATTCGAGAACAGCTTCGCGCATGGGTGAAACAGCCGCGGGCGGTTGAAGCGCTGATCCTTCTTGCCTTGGTCTCTTTCGCGCTTGGAGAACGCACATACATTGCGGTGCAGAGAAATGTTTCGGAGCCCGGAGACACATATAACTTCCTCTTCATGTCCCAGGCCTATAGCCAGGGGCGTATTCCGCAGGGCGAGAAACGGCTTCCGCTCTACCCGTTGCTGATTCTTGTCGGATGGAAAGGCCTCGGCATTGATCCGCTCGTCACCGCGAAAGCCATCAGCATCATCGCGGGAGCCGGCACAACGGGGCTGCTCTATCTGCTTGGTCGCCGTTTTGGCATTCGTCCGCTGCCCCTTGCACTGTTCCTGCTTCTTCAAACGCTGGTGCCGATATCGAACGAAACGGGCATACGTCCGTTATCGGACAGTCTTTTTCTGTTCCTTGTTGTTGCCTGTACGTACGCGGTGACGGTGGTCGGGCCTTCTCCGCGTTCCACGTTGCTTGCCGGGGGGCTGATTGGTCTGCTTATGCTCACGCGCTTTGAAAGCATGGTGCTCGCGCCCGTCTTTATCGGTTTGCTATTTCTCCGTCTGTCGTGGCGTTACGTCTTCGTTGCCGCCATTCCGGTTATCGCGCTGTATGTCGCGTGGGTTCCCTACGCGTTGTATGTCCACGGATCTATCGGCGGCGGGTATTTCACGGAGTGGAGCGGCAAGGAAGGCGCCGTGGGAGGAAAGCTGGAGGATATTCCCGCGAAACTGGAAAAGATTGCCGGCGGCCTTGGATGGATGCGCCCGTGGGAGGAGCCGCGATGGCAGCTGGAGCAAGGCGGTGAAAAACCGATTCTCCGTACGCTGCAGTCGGCGCCGTGGTGGATAAGTATTCTCGCGCTCATTGGTCTTCTGTGGCTTCTAATGACGGCACGACGGGCAGTCCTGCCGTTTGTCGCAGTGTTCCTCGTATTCTCAACGCTGTATTCCATGTGGGTGGTGTACGGTCGTTTTGTCGCGCCGGGCATTCCCGCGTTCTATCTCATGGCTGCAGCGGGGGCATCCGCGCTCTTCACCATTGCGCACCGGCTATTCCGCCCAAAGGTGTTGCGCACCGTAGCAACGGGAGCGGTGCTCGCCTTCCTCGCCTGGATGTTTACAAAAGAAGCACCTGCACTTGCCGGAACAATTCATACCCGCGCATTCGACAATGAGGGATCAGGATATTCCTTGCACCTTGCGATCCGCGAGCTCCAGAACCGTGAAGGCCGCGTTGCATTGAATCACGATCTCATGGCCATCCTGTATCTCGGCATCATTGGCGAGCAGTACGCGCCGCCGCAGCGCGCGATCATGCTTGGCGAGGCGTCGGAAGTGGAGCGGGGAAAGACGCTCGCCGATCAGACGGCCGCACACATTGCAAACATGCAGCGGTTAGATATTCGCTATCTTGTCGAGCGCGGTGAGCCGCGCATGGTGCGCATTCTTGATGTCCTCAAGAAACGCGGCGTCGTCACAACAACCGAGGAAATTCGCTTTCCGATCGGCTACGATTCCGTCGTTGATTACGACATCACGCGCATCCACACACTTGTGTGGAGGAATACATAATCCTCGCTACGTACTTCCTCTGTATACGAGGATATCGAAGATCAGCGAACTTCTCGCGCGTTTTGGGTGGGCAGGGGAATCGGATAGGTCTCTTCGGCAACAACGCGTTGCAGCGCCACTGTTCGTAACGCAGGGAACGGCACAATGATCTCCGCCTCATGAACATCACCGAGGCGCTGCAATTTTTCGAGCACTTCCCGCTCGTAATTCCATGCGGTAAGGAGAAATGCCGTTGGTTTTTTAGGGAGCGCGCGCAGTGTCTCCCATCCAACGACGGGAATGTGCACGCCGGGGACGTGCCGACCTTGTTTCAGCGGTGTGTCGTCGACAATACATTCAATCACCGTCGTGTCCAGTTTTCCGGCGTTCAAAATGACGACGCCGCGCGCCGAAGCACCGAGCGCCCAGACGCGGCCATGGCGCCGCTGTAATTCCTCGACACCTTCGCGTAATGCGTGGATGTGCTGCCGCACGGATTCTCCAACGCGTTGGTATGTTCCGAGATTGGTGATGCCGTCGGCGCGCTCATCGTCGAGCATCTGTGCAACAGCGGGCGCAATTGTCGGGTGATGATCTGTGCGCTGCGCATACACGCGGAGGCTTCCGCCCTGCATGGGCGTTTCTTCCACATCCACCACCGTCAACCCGGCGCGCGCATAGAGTGTGTGCAACGCGGTCAGAGAATAGCAAAAGACATGCTCGTGATAGACAGTGTCGTACGAACCCCGAAGAATCGTTTTCGAAGCATTGACAGCCTCCAGTATGAACGTGCCATCGGGAGATAGCAGGGTATGCGTCGCGCGGAGCAGCGCGCCGATGTCTGGGTTATGCGCGTACACGTTCAACCCGAGGATGATATCGAAGTGGCCGTGCTCCTTTGTGATCTGTTCTGCTGTTTCTTCGGTCAAAAAATCAGCAACCATCGGAACGCCACGAGAGGACGCTTCCGGCACGAGATTTTTTGCCGGATCAATGCCGAGGATGTGTTTTGTCCACGGGAGAAACGCGGCAAGCAGCGTTCCGTCGTTTGAACCAACCTCGAGAATCCGCGAGTGCTCATGCAGCGTGAATCGCTTCGCGAGCATCGCCGCCAGATCGCCCAGATACCGGATTTGGGTTTGTGACGCTGACGAGAGATAACGGTATTCGGTGAACAGGTCTTCTTTCGCAATTGTTGTCGAGAGTTGCACGAGAGTGCAGTGCGGACATACGCACATTTCCAACAGCGCTGGTCGCTCGTGCGGGATCTGCTCGGTTGTGGGAAACGAATTCACCGATGGCACGTTGCCGAGATCGAACAGTGACTCCATGGGCGCGTGGCCGCATCCGCGGCACGCAACAGAGACAGGACGCTGAAGCGCAGACATCGGCTCTTACAATAGAGGACACGCGGAAGGAGGACAAGCGGAGCTACACTCGACAAAGGGTACGCTCCTTCCATACACTGAGCCAAGAGTATGAACATTCTGATTACCGGTGGAGCCGGATGCACCCCGCACCAACCTTGGCGGTGCGCCCGCTGCGGCGTCGTGCGAGGAAGGAACTGATCACCGATGCATATCTTAGTGACCGGTGGTGCGGGGTTTATCGGATCCGCTTTTGCGCGGTTGCTGACGCGCGAACACCCGGAGTGGACGTTGGTCGTCTACGACAAGTTGTCCTACGCGGGAAATTTGCAGAACCTCGCGGAGATTGCCGGTCGGTATCAATTCGTTCGCGGCGACATTGTTGACGAGGAACATGTCGCATGGGTGCTCGATCATTTTTCCATTGATGCGGTCGTCAATTTCGCGGCGGAGAGTCATGTAGATCGTTCCATTTTGAGTGGGCGCGGTTTTGCCATCACCGACGTTGTGGGCGCCCACACGCTTATTGAGCAGTCGCGCGCGCATGGCATTGCGCGCTTCCTGCAGGTATCCACGGACGAAGTGTACGGAAGTATTCAGGAAGGACACTGGACAGAGGAGTCCCCGTTGCAGCCGAATAGCCCGTACAGCGCCTCGAAAGCCGGTGGCGATCTACAGGTGCGCGCCGCGTTTCGGACATACGGCTTCCCTGCCCTCATCACACGCGGGTCCAATACGTATGGCCCGTATCAGTATCCGGAGAAAATTATTCCGCTCTTCATCACCCATCTGCTTGAGGGAAGGAAGGTGCCGCTGTACGGCGATGGTTCCGATCGACGTGATTGGCTGTACGTTGATGATCATGCACGCGGCATTTTGACGGTGCTCGAGAAAGGGACGCCGGGCGAAGTCTATAACCTTGGCAGCACATTCGAGCTTTCCAACCGCGAGCTCACGCATCGCATTCTTGGTGATTTCGGAAAAGATGCATCCTGGATTGAACCACATCCGGAACGTGCAGGACATGATCGTCGGTACGCGCTCAATAGTACGAAAGCGGAACTGCTTGGATGGAAACCAACGGTTTCATTCGACACAGGACTTGCGGAAACGATTGCGTGGTATCGAACGCACGAAACGTGGTGGAAGCCGGTGAAGAATTCCGAACGATTCCGGGAGTATTACCGGCGGCAGTACAACGATCGTAATGTTGTTGATGCGGTACTCCCACCCGAGACGGTTGTGCGGGAAGCGACGCGCATTTCTGTGAGCGCGAAGAGGAGTACGTAGGAAGCGGAGAGAACGCGCCGGGCGTCAGCGGGTGCGTACGATGGAGAAGAGCGGGACATCCCGCACACGCAGAATCGCCTCGGGCTGCTGATGCTGCAGTTGACGAAGTGTTTCGACGGCACCGCGGTCGAAGAGGACGCGGGCGGGGAAACTCTCCGGGATCACCAGATACGCAACCTCATCCGGGAGCTCCGCGAGATTTCCGGATTTTGGAAGACGACGCACATTGCCGCGTCGGTCTTCTGTAAGGTATGGCTGGATCAAACCGGGAAGATTTGTTGCGAAGACAACCGGTGGTCGGGCATTGAAGTACTCCGCCACGGGTCGTGTGCCATTTCCTACGTCAGCAAGCAAACGTTTTCCTTCCGTATCAAGTAGCGGATTGTGAAATGAGGGAAGGTGCGGAAACCACGGAACAAGAAGTGCGCCGTGAAGCACAAGCAACCCGCCCGCTGCGACTGAAGGAACGATGTGTATGCGTTCTGTTGCACGCAGCCAGCCGAGGGCTCCCGGAAGAGCGAGAAACGCGAGTGCGGGGAGACTTTTCCGGGCGTGGTCACCTCCGGCAGCAAGGAGCAAGATCCCGAACAGGAGTCCGCCACACAGGAACAGATCAGTCAAAAGAAATTGCAGAATATCTTTTCTTCGGAGAAGCGACCAGCCGCGAATGCCGATATACAGTGCGACACCGCTCAGCGCAAGAAATGACAGGAGCGTCATGAACAGGGGGAAATGTGGCTGCGGCCACACGTATACTTCCGGCATTTCCACGTGAGAAAACATATCGTTCCAGACATCCCGGAGACGTAGAAGAGGATGAGACCACATCGGCGGCCAGATGGCGATTGCCGTTCCCATTGCTGCAATGACCCATGCGCCGAGGTCGCGGACGGTGATGCGCCATTGGGAGAGTGGGCGGAGTAAGAAGGGGAGAAGAACGATAGGGAGAAAGAAAAACGCCGGTGATTTTGTCATGAAGCCAAGACTCCATGTGCTTCCCGCAAGCGCCGCGGTTTTCCACGATGGCCGCTCACGTGCAATAACGGAAAGCGTC